>NYXZ01000117.1 GCA_002686595.1 Planctomycetota bacterium
ACGTCTGCAACAGATCCACAGGCACGGGCCCATGAACTGGCATCTTCCGCCACCGCCGCCTGGGCCGAATCACTGACTGAGTACGACGCCACGCTCGAACTGCAACCCGGCAATTGGGACGCCCTGAACGGATCCATGCGCGTCTGCTCTCTCCTCCAGCGCCCGGTGGATTCATTGCTGTGGGCCAGGCGCCTGTTGGATACCACGGAAGTCGAATCCAGCTTCTGGCGCCGCCAGTTGGAGCGTGCCGATCTCAGTGCTCCGGATGAACGGCGCTTCCGCAAGTTGAGGCAGTCCGCCGCCGATCTGCAGGTCGCCACGCACATGCACGCGGCTGCAACGCTCAAGGCCCTGGGCCGCACGGCGCAAGCCCTCGAACACATGGATCGCGTAGTGGAAATGACCCCGGATCTACGCGAGGCCTGGAGCAGGCGCGCCCAACTGCTCATGGCCCAGGGCGATTTTAGTGAAGCCCAACAATCCCTGGACCAGTTCCTGCGGCGTTCTCCGGATTTCGACGATCCAGCGGTACGCCAGGCCTACTCACTGCTGAGTGAGTGCGAGGCAGCCATCACCGCCGCGGCCCCGCGCTGAGCGCCGGCCTCAGTCGCTCTGCTCGCCTTGCCTGCCTTGCTTGTCCGGGGCCTGGGGCCCCTCAGGTCGCGGCCCCGACTCGCGCCAGGTCCGTTCGCAGCGACGTTCGCGGCTGTCGAACCACACCACACGCAGCTCGCCGCCCGGCGGCCGCGCGGCCAACAGGCGCGTCACATCGGCGGCCCGTTCGAGAGCCTCGCCATTGATGGTCAGCAGGCGATCTCCCCGCCGCAGCCCGATGACCGCGGCGATGGTGCCCTTCACCACGCGGTCCACTACTAAGCCACGCCGGTCGTCTTCAAGCCCAGGGCTCTCCTCGGACACGCGCTGGACAAGCACGCCGAGAATATCCACCCGCAGGGGCCGCTCGGGGGTTTGTTCAGAACCTGGTGTCGGGGCGAGGCCATCATCCGAAAAGCCGAGGCGAAAGACATCCCGGGACCATTGACCGGGACCGCCCCCGAGGCGCCCGCGCAACTCGGGGTGCGCCTGGAGCAACTCTTCCAGGCTCGGCGCCTCAAAGACCCGCTCGCTGCTCTGACCGTCATCGATCTGCTGCAGGCGCACCCGCACACCACCGGGCCCGACCTCCAACTGCAATCCATGGCCAGAAGACGAAGGCGGCCTGGCGTCCTCTCCCAACTGACCGCCGTCCGCTGCACCGAGCTCGCCGGGGATGCCAGGGCGCTGCCCATGCTTCGCATAGTCCTCTGGGCTCCCATGACTCCCGAGGTTCCCGCGCATCCCGTGCAAGCGCTGCATTTGCTCGCGCAACTCCGCAAAGGGATCCGCCCCTGAACCCTCAAACCATTGGGGCAGACCCCGTCGCTGCCCGCTCCCATCATGACCGCAACTAGCGCAACAACGGCGCAGTTCGCCCAGCAGCAGCCGGGCCGTCCAAGCCAACTCGCGCTCCCCATCTGCGGCGTCGGCTGCGGGCCGTGTCCAGGATTCCAGAGCTGTCCACAGGGCACTAGCCTCCCCGGCGGCCCGCGCTGTTGCTCGCAGGTCGGCGAAACTCCGTTCGCGGATTGTGAGGTCCTGCTCCATCAAGCACGCGCGCCACTCCTGCGGCGTGCGGCGCGTCTTACGCGCGTCATCCAGGCTGCCGCTCCCGGAGTCAACGCCCACCGGCGTCAAACGGCGGCTGGACCGTGTACCCATTCCAGCTGCGTCCCCATCAGGTTCCGCTGCGGGCCTGGCAGCCTGGGGATCTTCCTTCGGGGTAATCTGGGAGGCAACCTTTGAACCGGAGTCGGCGGGAGCCTCGATTTGCCCGGACTGATCTGCCTCCGTGCCCGGCGCGGACTGCACTGATGAGTGCGTCGCGGCCCACAGGCCCGGGAGCAGAACAAGGGGGAGAGACGACAGGCGGCCTAGGGCCGGGAGCTTGACCATGGTGGCCTCCGAGGGGTGGAAAAAGAGGCCCGCAAAAACTGTCGGGCCTGTTAGCGCACGCGGCGCAGGTGGATGTGTCCGCCCAAGCCCGGCTCCGCCTGGGGGTCGACGAGTTGCGCTCCGGGACCTTGTGCTCCCGGCCCTTGTGTACCCGTGGCAGGGGGCTCCTCCAGCAGCAGGCCTTCAGCGCCCATCAGCGGCTCCACTGGAGCTGCTGAACCCAGGGGCGTGAGGTGCTGCGCGCCAGCTAGGGCGCTGGAGTTGGAACTCAGACGGCCCAACCCAGATTCATAGGGCACTGCGTCTTCCAAGAGGCCGCGCTCGCTGGGGTCCAGCAGTTTCAGACCACGCTCGGACGGTGCTTGCGGCGCACGCTCCTCGGCCAAGTACCTCTCTGTGTTCAACGGTCCCCCATCAGCTTCGGCAGCACCGGAGCCCGGGGGCCACAGGGCCGCCGCCGCGACCAGGGCAACAACCGCCGCTGCGATACTGCCCCAGACGCGCGGACGAAGTAGTGACGCGGATGGGGCGCCGCCCATGCTCGGTGTCTCGCCGGAGCGCAGCCGACCGGCAGGCGCGTGCTCCTGTTGTTCGCTCCTGTCACCCGTCAAGCCAGCGGCCCGCAGGCCGGAGCGCACGGCGGGCCAGAGATCAGGCGTCGGAGCCTTGTCCGCCGCGCCGAGTTCCTGGAAAACCCGACGCGAGGCGGACAGGCTGTCCGCCTCGCGCCGGCAACCCTCACAGGTTTCCAGGTGACTCTCCACGCACTCGAGGCGCGTGGCATCCAGGTCGCCGCCCACCGAAAGGGGCAGATCGGCGCGAATGTCTGAACAGGTATGTTTCTGATCTTTCAAGGTAATGTCCGCCCCATTTCAAATAGCGGGGCGTCCCCAGGGCCTACGCCTCACCTCCGGCCCTGTTAGCGCCATCGCCACACAGGTCTTCGGATTCGGCTCGTTGTCCGGCGTTCAAGCGCGCTCTCCGCTCCCACTCCTCCTGGAAAAGTTTTCGCCCCCGGTGCAGGCGCCAACGCACGGTGACATGGGTGGCGCCGACGATCTCCGCGATGCGAATACAGGACAGGCCCTCCAGCTCGCGCAGGACCATCACCGAGCGGAAATGTTCAGGCAGGGCCGCCAGGCAGGCGTGGACCTCCCGGGCCGTGTCCACCTGCTCCAGGCCCGCCGAGGGGCTGGGGGCTTTTTCATCCACCAAATCGAGATCGTCTTCATCCCCCAAGAGGCCCGAAGTGGAGACCGCCGGCCGCCGCCGTCGCAGGAAGTCGATGGCCAGGTTGGTGACGATGCGATAGAGCCAAGTGCTGAACTCGTGTTTGAAGTCGAAGCGCTCCAGGTTGCGGAATACGCGCAGAAAGGCCTCCTGGGCGATGTCCTGGGCATCCTCGTCCGTGGGCAACATGTTGCGGGCGACGCGGAAGGCGCGCCGCTCAAAACGGCGCACGAGCAGTTCAAAGGCCCTTTCCTCCCCCGCCTGGGCGCGCCGGATCAGGTCGTAGTCACCCTCCCGGGATTCGTTGTCACGGCGCCCGGCGCCCTGTTTGCTGTCGCTTGCCATTGGAAGTCTCGCCTGTGCCACCAGTCTACACTCAAGTGGTGGAGGGCGGCTGCCGGGATCCTACGGGCACCTTCGGTCCCGCGTTGGCCCATTGTGAGCACGATGACGCATTTTGACTGGCCCCACATCACCAAAGTTCCTGGCGCCCCCCAAAAACGACCTCTATACCCCCGGGGTTATCCCCCGCTGCCGATCGTTCTGCCGTCCAGTTGTCGCCCAGCCAATTGTCGCCCCGCCAATTGTCGCCCAGCCAATTGGCGCCCCGCCAGCTGGCCCCCAGCGGCAGTCCTCCCGTGACAGCCCTCAGGGACTCTCGGGGAAGCGGCCCAGAATAGAGGCCACCTGGCGGTAGCGCTGTCGCCTTACCCGGCGCAGCTCCTCGCCGCCCAACGCGGCAAGCTCATCCAGGTGGCGCAGCAGCGCCTGCTTGACCTGGGCAATGGCCATGGTGGGAGCCCGATGGGCGCCCCCCTGGGGTTCGCGCACGATCTCGTCCACCACCTTCAACTTCGAGAGGTCGCCGGCGGTCAAGCGCAGGGCCTCCGCCGCGTCCGGCGTGCGTTCGCCGTCCTTCCAGAGGATCGCCGCGCAACCCTCGGGGCTGATGACGGAGTAGTAAGCGTGTTCGAGCATCAAAACGCGATCACCCACGCCGATGCCCAGGGCGCCACCGGAACCGCCTTCGCCGATGACCACCACCACAACCGGAACCGTGAGCTGGAACATGGCCAGGATGTTCTCGGCGATGGCCGCCGCCTGCCCCCGTTCCTCGGCTCCAATGCCGGGATAGGCCCCGGGGGTGTTGATCAAGGCCACGATTGGCAGACGCAGGTGCTGCGCCAACTGCATCTTGCGCAGGGCCTTGCGATAGCCCTCCGGATGGGCGCAACCGAAGTTGCAGGCCAGGCGCTCGCTGACGGTCTTGCCCTTGCGATGGCCGAGCAACATGAAGCGCCGCCCTTCCATAGTGGCCAGGCCGGTGACCATGGCCGGATCGTCCCCGTAGACCTTGTCGCCGTGCAGCTCGATGAACTCGTCGAGCATGTGTTCGATGTAATCAGAGGCCACGGGCCGGCCCTGGTGCCGCGCCACATTGACCCGCTCCCAGGCAGAGAGGTCGGCATAGGTTTCCTCGATGGCCCCGGCCAGGCGACGGCGCAGGGCCTCCACTTCACCGGAGATGTCGAGATTCGTGCGCAGGGAGAGATTCTCCAACTCCTCTAGCTGCACCTCGATCTCGCGGATCGGTCGCTCGAAGCCCATGCCCGGGCTGGTGGCTTCGGCGGGATTTTGCTTGCCCTTGCTCAAGGTAGACTCCGACCGCTAGCAGAGGCTGGGGGCCCGGCGGTGGCCGCGCATCCTCCGCCAGGCCGGTCCCCGCCGCAAGCCCCAGGCCGGGGAAAGCGCCATCCTTACGCGGGCCAGGCACGGGAGGGCAATTACCCCGACACACCGCAGAACAGGTCCCACGCCCACCTAGCACCGGGGCAGCCCGCTTACTACGATCCACCGCCCGCACCCCTCTCCAGGCACTCCACACCGTGAATAGCACCTCAAAGGCCCCCACCGTGCCCAGCAGTTCCCCTTCCGAAACAGCCTCCCTGGCCCCCTGCGCCCCGGCCGCTTGGCGCCTAGAGGTCTTCCGCCGCCCGACCATTGCCGATCCAGAGGGCGAACACCTGCTGGCCGCCCTGGCTGAGTTTCATATTAATAGTGTCAGCCAGGCCCGCCTGGGCCGCGGTTTTCTCCTGCCCCCGGACCTCTCCCGGGACGCCGTGGAGACCATTGCCCGGGAACTCCTGGTGGATCCGGTGCTGAATGAGTTGCGCCTCTACGAACCCGGGAGCGCCCCACCCGCGGCCCCCACCGGCACGGCTCGCCTGCTCGTGACGCGCAAGGCCGGCGTCATGGATCCGGTGGCGGGCACCATCTCCCGCACCCTGGCCCGCACGGGCTTGACCCAGGGCGCCCCGGTCTTCGTGGCCACCTTCTCCGCTTGGGAGTTGACCGGCACGCCCAGCGACCAGGAACTCCACACCATCGGCCGTCGCATCCTGGCCAATGTCACGATTGAGGACCTGCTGCTGAACCGCGAGGACCTGCCCTACGCCGCGCCACCCGAGGCCGCCTTCCGCGGGCGGGTGGAGGTGCCCCTGGCCGACCTCGCTGACGAGGCCCTCTTGGCCATCAGCACCGACGGCGGACTGTCCCTCTCCCTGGACGAGATGCGGGCCATTCGCGACCACTTCACCGGCCTCTCGCGCGCCCCGAGCGCCTGCGAACTGGAAACCCTGGCCCAGACCTGGAGCGAGCACTGCAAACACAAGACCTTCGCCGGACGCGTGGAGATGGTGGAGAACGGCGCGACGCGCCACATCGAAAACCTCTTCAAGGAGACCATCCGCGCCGCCACGGAGGAACTCGACAAGCCCTGGTGTGTCAGCGTCTTCCACGACAACGCCGGCATCGTGCGCTTCGAAGGTGATTGGGACCTGGCCTTCAAGGTCGAAACCCACAACCACCCGAGCGCCATCGATCCCTATGGCGGAGCGGGCACTGGCATTGGCGGCGTGGTGCGCGACATTCTCGGCGTGGGCCTCGGCGCGCGCCCCATCGCCAACACCGACGCCTTCTTCGTGGGGCCGACCGAACTCCCGCCGGAACAGGTTCCCGTTGGCTGCATGCACCCGCGGCGCATCCTGCGCGGTGTGGTGGCCGGCGTGCGCGACTACGGCAACCGCATGGGGATTCCCACGGTGGCCGGCGGCGTCTGGTTCCACGAGGGCTACACCGCCAATCCGTTGGTTTACGCCGGCACAGTGGGCCTGATCCCGGCGGGCATGGCGGATAAATCCGTGGCCCCCGGCGACGCCATCCTGGCGGTGGGCGGGCGCACGGGCCGCGACGGCATCCACGGAGCCACCTTCTCGTCCGTGGAGTTGCACGAGGAATCCGAGACTACCTCCTCGTCCGCCGTGCAGATCGGCGACCCGATCACCGAGAAGCGCGTGCTCGACGGCCTGCTGCGGGCCCGGGACCGCGGCCTGTACCGCGCGGTCACGGACTGCGGCGCAGGTGGCTTTTCCTCGGCGGTCGGCGAGATGGGCGAGGAGTGCGGCGCCCGGGTGGACCTCGACAAGGTGCCCCTCAAGTACCCCGGCCTGACGCCGGAGGAGGTTTGGATCAGCGAAGCCCAGGAACGCATGGTGCTCTCCGTACCACCGGAAAAACTGGCCGAGTGCGTGGCGGTCTTCGAGGCCGAGGATGTGGAGGCAGCGGTCATCGGGGAGTTCACAGGCACCGGTCGCTTGGTGCTCGCAGCCCATGGCGAATGCCTGGCGGACATCTCCATGGACTTCCTCCACGGCGGCGTCCCGGGCCCCACGCGCCGCGGCGAGTGGGCGACGCCCGCCGCCAGTCTCGGCGAGAGCTTGGACGGGGCGGTTCCGCCGCCAGCCGCGGACCACGGAGCCACCCTGTTGGCCCTTTTGGCCGCCCCCGACATCGCCAGCAAGGAGTGGATCGTGCGCCAGTACGACCACGAGGTGCAGGGCATGAGCGCCCTCAAGCCCCTGGTGGGACCAAGGGGAGATGGCCCCGGTGACGGTTCCGTGCTCCAGCCCCTGGCCCACAGCCGCCGGGGCGTGGCCATCGCCGTGGGGGCCTGCCCACGCTTCGGCGTGCTCGATCCCTATGCCATGGCCTGCGCCGCCATCGACGAGGCCCTGCGCAATGTGGTCTGCGCCGGCGGCGATCCCGGGCAGACCGCCATCCTGGACAACTTCTCCTGGGGCAACTGCGACAAGCCGGACCGGCTCGGCTCCCTGGTATTGGCCGCTGAGGCCTGCCGAGACGCGGCCCTGGCCTACGGCACGCCCTTCATCTCCGGCAAGGACAGCCTGAACAACGAGTACCGCGTGGGAAATCGCACCCTGGCCATTCCCCCCACGCTGCTGATCTCGGCCATGGCTCCGGTGCCGGATGTGGCGCGCGTCACCAGCATGGATCTCAAGCAAGCGGGCAACCACCTGTTGCTCTTGGGCAGCACCGCCGCGGAGTTCGGCGGCTCTCACTACTTCAACCTGCTGGAGGGCGAGGACGTCCCCGCCGGCCGCGTGCCCCGGCCTGACCTGGCCACGGCCCCAGGCCTCTTGCGGGACCTGCACGGCGTGCTGGCGGCGGGCTTGGTGCGCTCGGCCCACGACCTGGCCGAAGGCGGCCTGGCCGTGGCTGCCGCGGAGATGGCCTTCGCCGGGGGCCTGGGCCTGGAACTCGACCTGTCCGCCATGCCCCTGACGCCCGCCCCGGGCCAGGACGGCGACACCCTGCGCCTCTACTCGGAATCGTGCACGCGCTTTTTGCTGGAGGTGACCCCGGCCAACTTGCCAGAGGTCACCCGCCTCCTCGGCGCCCAGCCCCTGGTTGAGTTGGGCCGCGTCAGCAGCGACGCTCACCTGACCGTGATGAGCGGCGAGCGGGAACTGCTGCGCATTGAAATCGACGACCTGCGCGCAGCCCACGCCGGCGCCTTCCAAGGATAGGACCAGAGCCATGAACACCAGCGACAACCCCCGCGCCCTAGTCCTGCGCACCGCCGGCACCAACTGCGACGGCGAGACCGTGCGCGCCCTGGAGCAGGCCGGCGCCGAGGTCGAGCTCCTGCACCTCAGGCGCCTGATCGACGATCCCAGTCCCCTGGCCCGCAGCGCTGTCCTGGTGCTGCCCGGAGGCTTCTCCTATGGAGACGATGTGGCCGCCGGCCGCGTCCTGGGCCTGGAATTGCGCCACCACCTGGGGGCCGCCCTGGGCGAGTTCGTCGCCGCCGGGGGTTTTGTCCTGGGCATCTGCAACGGCTTCCAGGTGCTGGTGGAATCCGGCCTCTTGGATGCCCCCTGCGACTCCGACACCGCTGCCGAATCTGGTCCGCCCAGGGGCCCCCGGCGCATGGCCTTGACGGACAATGCCTCGGCGCGTTTTGAGTGTCGCTGGGTCCACTTGCGCTCGGAAGCGAGCGCCTGCCCCTGGCTGGTGCCCGGCGAAATCTGGCCCGTGCCCGTGGCCCACGCCGAAGGCCGCTTCACCGTGGCCGACCCCCAAACCCTGGCCGCGCTGCGTGCGGGCGGCCAATTGGCCCTGACCTATGTCAACCCGGACGGCAGCCCGCCGGACTATCCAGCGGATCCCAACGGCTCCGCTGGACACGTCGCCGGCGTCTGCGATACCACCGGCCGCGTCCTGGGCCTGATGCCCCACCCGGAACGCAACCTCCAGAGCTGGAATCACCCCCAATGGACGCGCCTGACCGGGGACCGGACCTCCGGCGAGGGCCTGCTCTTCTGGCAACGCCTGGTGCGGGCCGCCGCGGCCCTGCCCATCGGAAGCTGAGCGCCCCCCGCCCAGGGAAAAGATTCTCTCCTGGGCCTTTGCTCGGAGCATCCGAAAACATTAGAAGCAAGCTATTCCTAAGGAGCCACCAGAACACACACCATGCGCCAACTCATCCTCCCCGCCCTCCTCGCCCTGCCCCTGCTCGCCTCCTGTGAGGCCCTGGCCGTCGGCACCCTCGCCGGCATGGTCATCAGCCAGGACATCCTCGACAACAGCACCTTCCTGGCCCATGTCAACCAGGATGTGGACTCCACCTGGCTCAGCGTACGCAGCACCTGCTCCCACGCCACCATCGATCCCATCGAGACCGACGAGGACCTGCGCGTTTTGACCTGCAAGTACGACGGCGCCCGCGTCACCGCTTCGGTGGAGGCCTATGACCTGGGGCACTCGATCATCCGCGTCTCCGCCAGCAAGTTCGGTGTCAAGAACGGCGAGATCGCTGATCTCGTCATGCGCAAGATCCTGAAGGACCTCGAGTAGGGCGTAGCCACGGGCACGGCCCTTGGGCCAGTCGCCTGGAGAATCAGGTTGCCGCGAAGTCCGCGGCCTCATTCTCCACATTCTCACGGGGCGCACCATTCCCTCAGGGCTCACCATTTCCGCAGGGCTCACCATTTCCGCAGGGCTCACCATTTCCGCAGGGCTCACCATTTCCGCAGGGCTCACCATTTCCGCAG
>NYXZ01000118.1 GCA_002686595.1 Planctomycetota bacterium
CTGCGGACAGGATTGTTTGCTGCTGCTTGAGGCTAGGGCTGGGGAACTTGTGGAGGAGCGCCTCTACCTACCCGCCCATGACGCGCAGTTCGAACGCTGGAACGGTCCCCGCCTGGCACCCGGTCCGGCGGCGGCGGAACTGATCGGGATCGCCAGCACGCGCGAACTCAGCCAACTGGCGCCGGACCTGGAGGAGCTGCTGGGAAAACCCGGCGCGGAAGGACGCGGCGGGACGCTCGCCTACGCAGTTGGCGACGCGGCCGCGCTCCTGGAGGAACACGGTTACTCCGTGCAGAGCCCGCGCAAGTTCCTGAATCCGCTCCAGGCGGTCAAGGGCGAGGCAGAGCTCAATGCCCTGCGGGCCGCCGTTGACATCACCTGCGCCTCCTTGGCCGACGCCTTCGCCGTGGCCCTGCCCGGGGCCTTTGAGTACACCGCCGAAGCCGCCATCGAGGGCGGTTTCCGGCGACGGGGCGCGGCCGCCCTGGCCTTTCCATCGATCTGTGGCTCGGGACCCGCAACCTGCATCTTGCACTACCGGAAAAACGATCGCCGGCTGGCCGATGGCGATCTCCTGGTCATGGACGTGGGCGCCAAGTACCTGCACTATTGCGCGGATGTGACGCGCACGATTCCGGTCAACGGGCGCTTCACTGCGCGCCAGCGCGAGATCTACGACCTGGTCTGGCAAGCCCAGCAGAAAGCCGCCGCGGCCCTCAAACCGGGCATCACGCTGCGCACGGTGGACCGGGTGGCCCGTGACTATCTAAAAGAGGCGGGCTACGGCCAGGCCTTCTTGCACGGCGTGGGCCATCACCTGGGCCTTAGGGTCCACGATGTCCCCGGCTTCCGCGGCCCATTCAAACCCGGCATGGTGGTCACCCTTGAGCCGGGCATATACCTCAAGGACGAGGCTCTCGGGGTGCGTATTGAAGACGACTACCTGATCACCGAGGACGGCGCCGAGTTACTCTCCGGGGCCATTCCGTCCCGCTCGGATCTGCTTGAGGCCTATCTGGCCAGGATCCGTGGCAAGTCAGATTCACCCCCCGCCCCAAAGAAGTCGAAGGAGTAGCAGACCGCCTACCCTGCGACCATCGCCCGCCCACCTCCCCGATGCTGCGCGTCATTCAGCACTACCTGCCCCTGCGACGGGCACTCCTGATCCTCTCGGAAACGGTTCTCTTGACCGTCGTCCTGGCGGCGGCCATGACCTCGCACCTGCTCGACCCGACGCGGGCCGTGGTGGTCGATCTGGCGCACCGCTCCATGTCTCCGGACACGGCCATCACGCGCTGTGTCTTCAGCGCCTTGCTGCTCTCGATCATCGCCCAGGTTGCCATTTCGTTTAACGAGCTGTACGACTTCCGCGTCTCAAGCTCGCGCTATGAGCGGGCCTCGCGCTTCGTGGAGTCCGCCGGCTCGGCTCTGGCTCTGACCCTGATGGCCATGTTCCTGGTGGATGCCTGGGGCCTGAGCACGGTCCTCGACTTCCCCGGCCTGTCCCTCTCGGAGCGTGTCCAGTCCCTGGTCTTCAGCATGCTGCTGGGCTTTGCCCTGCTCTACAGCTGGCGGCACCTCTTTCATTTCATGATGCGCCGCGTGCGCCTCAATCAGCGCGTTCTGATCATCGGCGACGGCTGGCCCGCCCACTCCCTGGCTCGGGCCATGATGGACAGGCCCGATTCGGCCTTCGAGGCCGTGGGTTTGCTGGCCATTTCGACCGCACCCCCCGAGGGCGTTGAGCGCCGCCAAGGCGAGCGCCGCGGTGCCGACCACAACCTATCTGAACTGGATAACTGGTCGCGCCTGCACGCCGCCGACGCCGGTGACGAAAACACCCGCTCCCTGGTCATCAAGGATTTCCAAACCATGGCCCGCCAGGAGCGAGCTCAGGGGCACGAGGACAGCTACCTGCTGACCCTGGCCCAGCGGCTGGATGCGGACATGATCGTGGTGGCTCTGGTGGATCGCCGCGTGGCCCTGCCCACGGATGCCCTGCTCAAGTGCCGCTTGGCGGGCATCGAGGTCAAGGAACGGGAAGAAGTCTTCGAGGACCTGACCGGCAAGTTGGCGGTGGAGGCCATGCGGCCCTCGTACTTGATCTACAACGCCGGCTTTCAACGCAGCCCCTGGGCCGACCTCATGAAACGCGCCACGGATATCACCCTGTCCCTGGTGATCTTGTGCCTGGTCTGGCCCTTCATGGTAGCCACGGCCCTGGCCATCCGCTGGGATTCCAAGGGACCCGTGCTCTTCACCCAGGAACGCACGGGGCGCGATGGGCGCTCCTTTACCCTGATCAAGTTCCGCAGCATGCGCACGGATGCGGAGGCCCTTTCGGGACCTGTCTGGGCCACGGAAGATGACCCGCGCATCACGCGCGTGGGACGCTTTATCCGCAAGACGCGCCTGGATGAACTGCCCCAGCTCTTCAATGTTTTCACCGGGTCCATGTCCCTCATCGGCCCGCGCCCCGAGCGCCCCCACTTCGTGGATGAGCTCGCTGAACAGATACCCTATTTCAAGCAACGGCACATCGTGCAGCCGGGGGTCACGGGCTGGGCCCAGATCAACCACCCCTACGGCAACACGGTGGAGGACGCCCTGGAGAAGCTCCAATACGATCTGTTCTATATCAAGAACCAATCGTTCCTGTTCGACCTGTCGATCCTCTTCAGCACCATCAAGACGGTCCTCCTGCGCCGCGGCACCTAGGCGGCCGTTGAAAGAATCCCGTCGCGAGGCGCAGCCATCGGCGACGAGGCAAGGAAGGCGAGACGGCGGACAGCGGCCCTGTAGGCCGCTCCGCACGGGTCGGCGAGCCTGACGCCGTATCGGCGTCAATGGCCAAGCCGTAGTAGGGAGTTTGTCATTGGGCTCCTCAGGCGCGCGCCGCCAGGTGCACTGCCAAAAGGGCCACATCCGGCGGCCGCACACCTTCGACGCGACTGGCCGCACCCAGAGTGCGCGGGCAACTAGCGGCCAGCTTCTCACGGGCCTCCGTCCCGAGCCCCTTGAGGGTTGCGTAGTCCATGCTGGCGGGGATCACCGTCGCCTCCTGACGCGCCAGGCGCGCCACCGTATCCCGCTGACGGTCGATGTAGCCGGCGTACTTGCAGTCGTTCTCCACTGTCTCGATGACATCCCAATCCGGAGCGCAGGCCGCCAGGGACGGGTGCTCCGCCAACAGTTGGACCAGACCTACCTGGGGACGACGCAGGTATTGGACTGCGCTCTTGCCATCCACGCGCAGGGTTCCCAGAACAGCGTTCAGGGCTTCGATGGCGGCCATGCGATGCGCGAGGCGTTGCTCCTGCTCGATCGAGGCCAAGCCCACTTCCGCCGCCCGCGGCACGAGCCGCCGGTCCGCATCGTCCTGGCGCAGGAGCAGGCGATATTCGGCGCGGCTGGTGAACATGCGATAGGGCTCGCTGGGCTGGGAGACGACTAGATCGTCGATCAAGACGCCGCAGTAGGCCTCGTGCCGGGCGAGCAGAAAGGGCTCCTGCCCGGTGAGCCACAGGGCCGCATTGGCCCCGGCCAGCAGCCCCTGGGCCGCGGCTTCTTCATATCCCGACGTGCCGTTGATCTGGCCCGCCAGGAAGAGGCCGGGGACTTTTGCCAAGGCCAGGGTGGGATCCAAGGCCGCGGGCTGGACGAAGTCGTATTCAACCGCGTAGCCGTGGTGCAAAAAACGCGCCCGCTCCAAGCCCACAATGGTGTGCACGAACTCCTGCTGGATCTCCTTCGGCAGGGAACTGCTGATGCCGTTGGCGTAAATGGCCGAGGTCTCGAGGCCCTCGGGTTCCAGGAAGACCTGGTGCCGCTCGCGGTCCGCGAAACGCACCACCTTGTCCTCCACCGAGGGACAGTAGCGCGGCCCCGCGCCGTCTATGCGTCCAGCATACATGGGCGCCCGATGCAGGTTCGCGCGGATCAGCTCGTGGGTGGCGGCGTTGGTCCAGGTGATGTGGCAAGGGCGTTGGGAGAGGACCGGGAACGCACCGGTCGTGTCCGTGGCGAAGGAGAAGGGCCGCGGACGAGAATCGCCCAACTGCACCGCGAGCTTATCGAAGTCCAGAGAGCTCGCCTCAAGGCGCGGCGGGGTGCCGGTTTTCAGACGCCCCAGGGGCAACCCCAGGCGTTTGAGGTCCTGCGAGATGCCCCCGTGGGCCGCTTCCCCCAGGCGACCGCCGGCCGCACTGGTCTCCCCGCAGTGCATCCTGGCCCCGAGGAATGTACCCGTTGTCAGGATCACCGCCTCCGCCGCCAAGCTGGTCCCATCCCCCAAGCGCACGCCGCTCACGCGCAAGCGGCCCGCGCCGTCCTTGCCAGCAGCGGCCGACACCCGGCCCTGTTCCTCCACGCACAACCCGACCACCTGGGCCTGGCGCAACTCGAGGCCCTCGGTCCCCGCCACCAGCTCCCCCGCCAACTCCCGATAACGGTGCCGGTCGGATTGGCAGCGAGGCGCCCGCACCGCGCCTCCCTTGCGTGTGTTCAGCATGCGAAAGGCGATCCCGCTCTGATCCGCCAGGCTTCCCATGGCGCCACCCAGGGCATCGATTTCCCGCACCAACTGGCCCTTGCCCAGGCCTCCGATGGCGGGGTTGCAACTCATCTCCCCCACACGGTCCAAGCGCTGGGTGAGCAGCGTCACACGTGGCCCGCCGGCCTTTCCCCGCCCCACCCGCAGCGCCGCCAGAGCGGCCTCGATCCCGGCGTGGCCCGCGCCGACGACGATGATACGCCCCGCCCCTGTGGCGGCCGAGGCGGGCCGCGGATGGGGGTGCTCGCTCGCTGCTTGGTCTGCGCTCATGAAGGTTGGGCCGGTTTCCGGGCCCCCAGTGAAACCCCCGGGGCCGCACCCGCCAACCCGCCAGAGGCCCTTTTCCCTGCTCCGCCCCTGTCCACGGCCAGAATCCGCATCCCGCGGGGCAAAGCGGCCCTTGGGTGAGCCAGAGGCGGGCCCGGGACCTTGAGTGGGGTATTCACCCGAAAAGACTCAATTCTGGGGCAGCGGCTGGTCGAACTTCCCCCCATGCTCACCTGGGTCTTCCGCCATCGGTCCAGGCTGGGCCGTATCTACGGCTCCCCGGCCTGTACCGCCCCGGATGATTCCAGGGCGTTCGGCGAAGGTCTGGACCTGCCCGCTGGCCAGCACCAAGAGGGCTTGGAACAAGAGAAGGGGGTCGATAATGCGCCCCCGGACGCGGGCCAGGTCCACCGCCGCAGCCGTTGGGTGCTGCTGCGCCCCATGGTCCGGCCACGCTTCCCCGGCAGGGCCGGGGAAGACGACCGCCAGGCCAGCTGAACCAACTCGCCCCCCGCCGCTCCCCTGGCTGGCCAGGCGCGCTGGCGTACTGGCGTGCAGGCGTGCAGGGGGTGAAAGCCATACCCCCCCCGCGCCCCGCTTTGGGCCCGCGGGCGCCAACACTCGCGGGCGCAACTAGCATGCCCTATGCTGGTAGGTCGCCCATGCCCGTCCCCACCACTTTAATACTGGCCCTCAGCCTTTCGGCTGCCCCCGGCCCCCGGCCCATCGCAACCGGCCCGGCCCCGGCGGCCAACGCGACCCCGGCAGCCAGCGTGCCCCCGGCGGCCAGCGCGGCAGTTGGGGTCAGCTCCCATTCCAAGCGGGCCGTCCGGGCCGCCGCCCGCCGCGCTGACACGCCCGGTGAATCCCTGGAGGAGCTCCTGGCCCGCTTGCGCCGTGCCCGCTCGGAGACCGCCGGTGCCTTGGAAGTGAGCATCTCGCAGATCTTCGAGCGCTTGACCGCCCTCGGCCAGCGCCCCCTGCCCGGGGACCGTCAGGAAGTCCGGGACGATCTGATCGCCCTCGGACCCGAAGCCTGCCCGCTGCTCGTGCCCCACCTGGACCCCGGCCAGTCACCAACCGGGGAGACGCGCCTGAAGTCCAAGATCCTGGCCGAGGTCCTCGCCGCCCTGCCCACCCCCGCTACCACCGGCCCCCTGCTGGCCCTGGCCAGGGACGGAAGCCCAGAAGGCAAGGTGCTGGCCTTCGAAGCCCTGGGGAGCACCACCGAGCCGGAACGGGTCTCCCCGGCGGTGCGCAAACTGCACGACTCGGCCCGGGGCAAGGCGCGCGACGCCGCCCTCTTGGCCCTGGCCATGATCGGCGGGCCGGAGAACGAAGAACTTCTGGCGAGCTGTTTGGCCCACTCCGAGGGCACGGTCATAGAACGGGCCCTGGCGGCCCTCGCCGGGGCTCGCAACTCGACCCTGGAGACGCGCGTCCTCGATCTCCTGCGAACGCACTCGGTGGCCGCCAACCATGTTGCGGATCTCATCGCCTACTACCGCGCGATGCCGAATCTGGTGGACGGGGACTGCGCCCTTGAGTTGGTGCGCCTGGCGGCTGATGTGGACCTTGCCACCACGCGTC
Organism: Planctomycetota bacterium; assembly: GCA_002686595.1. Classification (GTDB taxonomy): domain Bacteria; phylum Planctomycetota; class UBA1135; order UBA1135. The sequence continues at coordinate 6,410 of NYXZ01000118.1, forward strand.
GCGTGGCCCTTTTGGAAGCCCTGCCGTTCTTTGAACCAAAACTGGATTCAGCGCTCAAAAAGGCCCTGGCCCCCCTCTCGGAATCCGCCGTGGGATCGGTGTCGGAGGCAGCCCTGGTCTGTCGTACGCTGCTCGGTGACAAGCGCGCCGAACGCGAGCTGATGGAGACCTACGACTTCCAGGTTGACCGCAATCCGGGCGAGTCCAACGCCCTGCTGCGACGGGCGGAGATCAACACACGCATCGGGGAATACGGCGACGCGGTCAAGGACTACCGGGAAGCCCTCAAGTGCCGGGACTTCTTTCGGCGTGACGAGAAGGAAGAGGCCAAGGTCGAGCTGGCCCGTTGTTACTGCAAGCTCGGACGCCTCAAGGACGCCAGCAAGTGGCTCTCCGACGCCAGCATCTCGCTCAATCGCCTGCGCCAACTGAGCGGCGATTCAGACTTCGCCGAACTGCGCGCCGACAGGCGCTACGGCAAGGTCCTGGAGATCCGCTGAGGTCAACGGTGCGCCTCACACCCCGCGACCATGACCGCGGCGCCGCCGGCCTGCGTTGGGTTTACCCGGTGGTCTCGCGCCGCGCGGCGGGCGTTTCCATCGGTCTCAACCTGAATCCCAATCGGGCCTGCAACTGGCGCTGCATCTACTGCCAGGTGCCCGACCTGGTGCGCGGTGTGCCACAGCCCTTTGAGGCCGCCGACCTGGCTGCCCTGGAGGGTGAACTGCGCGGCTTCCTCGATCAGATTCTGCGGGGTGACTTCATGGAACGCTGCGTGCCTGCTGAAGCGCGGCAGCTGCGGGACATCGCCTTTTCCGGGGACGGCGAACCGACGCTGCTGGCGGCCTTCCCGGAGGTCGTCGAACTTGTCGGTCGCGTCCTCTTGGATGAGGGCTTGGTGGGCAAACTCAAGCTGGTCTTGATCACCAATGGCTCGCGCCTGGCCCGCCCGGAAGTCCAAAGGGGCATCGCGACCATGGAGGAGCTCGGCGGCGAGGTCTGGTTCAAGCTGGACGCCGTGGGAGCGGGGCGCGAAATGATCAACGATGTGCGTCTGTCAGACGCGCGCGTGGCGGAGAACCTGGCGACCTGTGCGGGCCTGTGCCCCACGCGCCTGCAGATTTGCCTCTTCAAGCGCGCTGGCAAGGCGCCGGAGGAAAAGGACCTGGAACGTCTGCTGGCGTTTATCGAAGCGCGCGTGGCCGCCGGCGTGGCGTTGGGCGAATCCCTGCTCTACACCATCGCCCGTGAGCCATTGCAGGTCGAGGGCCCGAGCCTGGCGGCCCTGGATGCGAAAAGCCTGGATGATATCGCCGCCCGGATGCGGCGCAGGGGCCTGGCGGCCAGCACCTCGCCATAGGAAATCGCATTTAGCCTGTAGGCGGCCCAGGTCCGCGGGCGAAGAGGATCTGGCAGGCGGGGCAGGGACCCCGCCCAAGGTCTGCTCGGCTCTCGGCGCCGGGCCTCATCCGGACGCGATCCGGCATCCTCAGGGGGAGATATGCTCGATGGAAATGGGGGGCCACTGGCCTCGGGGAAAGATAGGAACAACGGTAACGGTGGCAAGAGCAGCTCACGCCCGGGCCCGGGCCTGAATCAGCTGGCCCTGACGGGGCTCTTGTTGTGCGCCTGTACCGTTGGGGATGGCTCCGATGAAGAGGATTGGTACAGCGGCGCCGGGACCGCCATCGGCGACGAACTGGCCACCCTCGAAACGGAAGTCGGCCGCTCGCCCCACCTTTTAATCCACGGCACGCTGCCCCTGCCACCGCGGGCCTTCCCCCTGCGCGACAGCACCCATCCCTTCCGCATCGAAGCGCCCGATGGCACGCGCACGCCGGTCCAGGTCGACAGCCTCAGTCGTTATGGGCGGGGCAGTGATGGCTCCGATGTGGTGGAGGTCAGCGCTCGCGTGCGGCGGCCGGCTGGCCTGGTGGAAGGTGCCCGGGCCTCCTTTCGCCTGGTCTACGATCCGCGTATGCCGCTCCCCCACAATCCGCAACCGGCGGTCACAGAACTGCTCGGCACACCGGGAGCGATGAAGCTCACCAGCAGCGACTGGTTCGGACACGAATACGAACGGGACCTATCCACCTTGGGCGCCGCACAGGGCACCGCACAGGGCACCGCCGACTCCCCGGGAATGCGCAAGCTGATGCGCGACGGAGAAGTGGTGCGCACCGAGCGCAGCCACTCTTCCCTGGTTCCCGTGGAGAGCGACGCGGGCCCCACGGGAACCTTGCCCCATCTCATGGGTGTGCATGCCTACACGAGCACCTTCCAGGGCGAGGATTGGTTCGCCCTGGATCTGGCGGTTCACAATGGTCACAGCGGCCACCGCGGCGCCGCCGGGGATGATGATCCGACGGGGCTCGGCGATGAACAGGCTCCCGGCGCCGACGATGGGCGCGGCGACCCGGACAACGCGCCCGCGGGCCGCCTCTACTTCCGTGACTTGGTGCTCGAATTGCCCGCTGGCTGGAGCATTCTGTCAGCCTTCGACGATCCCCTGCTCGGGGATCCGGTGACCGAGAACGGTCGCACGCGCGTGCCCCTGGTGAGTGCCCTGCCCGAAAATAAAATGCACCTCATGCCGCGCCAGGCGCGCTTTCACCGGCGCCTGGCCATCGCCCCGGCGGGCGCCGAGGAGGCCGCCCGCGAGTATCTGGACGGAATCGGCCTGGCCTTCGCCAGCCCCGGAACGCGAGCCCAGGGAGGCCAGCGCTTCTCCTGGCGGAATCTCGAGACCGCGCGCTTCTTCCCCCAATGCCAGCCCTTGCCGAGCCTGACTCACCTGGACCACGCCGTGCTGCGGGCAGACCTGGCAGCGGAACGAGATGACCTCATGGCCCACCTGGCCGCCGGCACCAGCGGCGACTTCCCCCTCGTTTCGCCCGCCCTGGGTTGGGCCCATCCCTGGGGCGTGCCCTACGGTGGCATGACCGGCAGCGGCGAGATCCACATGGTGGAGGGCGTACCCACCGCCGCCGCCGCCAGCCGAGCGGGCTACGCGGTGCTTCAACTGATGCACCGCATGGTCTCGGAGCGCCACCCGACGGCACTCTTCGATGGCGACGGCGAACCGACGCGCCTCGCCCATTGGGTCGAAGGAGATTCGGCCCAGGGGGAAGCGCACCATGTGAAGATGCGTTTTAGCATCGTGCCGGATCTGACCAACGGCGATCCCTTCGGCTTCACGACGGCCCCCACCTTCCAAGTGGAGGCGGTGGAGAACGCCGGGGCCGGGCCGGACTACGCCGCGGACCTACTCGGCTATAAGAACATCGATCTGCAACACCTGGTGCGCCACACGAAAAATGCCAAGGCCCTGGTGTGGCTCGGAGCCGATCCCCTGGCCCGGGACGAAGTGCGCCTGCAGGGCGAGTTGGTGCGTCTCTCCTATCACCAACTGCCCAACGACGAGAACGGATATGTGCAGTCTTCCGGACAACTAGCCGATCGTCAGTACGCGGACCAACACCCATCCACCGGAGTCCTCATGGGGCGCGGGGAAGGTTGGGCGGTGGATGCCATGGTGGGCGCCTACCGTCTGGGTGACAACGCCTGGCGCGCGGAGGCTACGGACTGGTTTGACAAGATCCTCGAACTGATGGAGGACGGCCAATCGAATTGCCTCGGCTACATCCACAACAAGCCCGGAACGGGGCAGTTGGACAATCAATACCGCGTGCGCCAGAACTTCGAAGAGTCCATCCTGGCCCTCGGCCTGCGCAGCATGACCGAGTCCGTCTGGCGCGGCCGTGACGGGGACCGTGTGCGGCGGGCCGAGGCCCTGCTGACCGACGCCCTCTACGCCATGGTGGGTCCGGACTTCTGGGACAGCGCCGCCGGGGCCCCCTACCACCATGTGGGGGTGGCGGACAACACGCCCGAGGCTCCGCCCTTCTGCACGGACTTCGGTCCGCTGCCCCACTCCTCCAGCTACGACCGCTCCCAATGCTGGGGCGCATTGGCCCAGGGCTACATTTTGACCGAGGACGAACTCTTCCTGCAGCGAGCCATGGAAATGCTAGGGAACAACGATCTGCTCTCCGGCCTGGAAAGCGACGGCCTGGAAAACCTCACCAACCGTTCCCCACTCCTGGCACTGGCCCAGGAACGCGCCCGCTAGATACGGGGTGGCGCTCCCTACCGTATTCAGGAGCGTTCTCTCAGCAAGCCTTCAATGCGACCGAGGGTGTCGCGAATATCGCTCAGCACATCCGGGGCATCATCGGCCACCGGAGGAGCCGGCGGGGCGCCACTGGATGCGATCAGGTCGCGTTGGGCGAGAACGGCGTCCCGGAAGGCGAGAGAATCACGAATCCCCACCAGGGAAAGGAGTGCCCCCTGGCTGCTCTGGCCGGCGGTTTCGACCTTGAGGCAAGTGAGGCCCAGGGCGCGCAGGATCGGCCCCTCGTGTAGGGCGAGGTCGGTAATTTTGTCCAAGGGCACATTCTTCTGGACCTTGACCAAGATGCCCCGGCTGAAGTTGAGCGAGCGCTCGGTGAGTTCGCATTCGAGGGCCTCGTACTGGCGCCGCGAGATGTACTGGCCCAGCCCCAGCAGCCAGAACGGAACCAAGGGGATTGTCACGACCAGCACGATTAGCGCCAAAGTGCTCTGAGCAAAATTGTAGCTCTTGAGCCGGGGGTCGAACTCCGCTCGCTGGAGGATTGTCACTTCACGCATGGACGTTTAACGGCTGGGCTTCGGAGGGGGGATTGGCGGAGAGCTGGATGGAGATCGGACGGCGGCCCGGGGTTTGGCGGCGAGCTGACCCAACACCCACATCCTATGGACCTGGTGGCCCCCCCACCACTGGAAGCCGGCTGGGTGCCCAGCGAAACCCAGCGCCCAGCCACGCATCGCGTCCGGGAGCACTCGCCATTCCAGACCCACCTCAGCCCTCGCTGGGCGCCACCAGCAAAACCTTCGAATCCGGCGAACGAACCGCCCCCCAACAGCGCTTTGAGAGGCAGGGCCACGGTTTCATCCGCCGCCTCTGAGATTCAACTTCCTAATGTCTCCCCCTTCCAACGCACCTATGCCCATGTCCCCCATTGCGCTTCGCCTGCTGTTCCTTTTCGCCCTCGTTTCCTGTCGCACCACGGGGGTTGATGTCCACCTCTTTGACAGTCAACCGCAGGATGTTCAAGGGGGCCACGGCCTCAACCAATACGAAGCGCCACGCCTGAGCAGCTTCGCGGATCTGGGATTGGAAAACGTGGGCCAGTCATTCGGCGGGCGCATCGACATCCCCCAGGAGAACGCCCACACAACTCTGAAGTTGATCTCCCGCGAATACGCCGGTACTGGCATCCTGACCGGGGACTACACCTACGAACACGAACACATCCCCACGGGCTCCCAGGTAGCCACCGAGTTTGACTTCACCTGGGCTTCGTGGCAGCACACCTGGGATCTCCTGCCGAGTGACAACTGGGATCTCGGCCTGGGTCTGGGCCTGGGTTACCTCTCTCTCCAAACAGGCATTGAGGACATCACACCTGGTGGCACCGGCTCATCGGACGGTGACGATGGTTGGATCCCAGCTGCGACTCTCGCTGGGCGCCTGGCCTACCACAACGGCCCCCTGTCCGTTTCCGCCAGCCTTGAGTGGCTCGCCAGCTCCCTGGAGCTTGGGTCGCTAGGCCAGGTGGATGCGGAGCTGGGCGACGCCGACTTCCTGGTGAGCTACACCGTCTTCCAGAACTCCAGCGGCGGCCTCGGCCTGCACGCCGGGTTTCGAGATTCATACGTCATCACCAACATCAGCGAGAATGAGGAATACGGCAACGCGGGCATTGAGTATCGCCAGGCCTACCCCTACTTCGGCCTGAGCCTGTTCTTCTGAGCGCGGAAGCCGTGGACCATTGATCCCGGCAGCAAACACGCCTCGGCGAGCACTAGGGCGAGTGTTCAACGGTCACCTCTTGCTTTTGTCGGAATAGATGGCGGATCAGGGGTAGAATAACGCCCTAGGGGATATGGATGGCAACTCAGGTGGAGCTGCCTGCCACATCCTGATGGCAATCACTGGACAACCACGAAACGGAGTACCCATGAGCTTCCACCGATCCCTCAATCGCGCCCCTGCGCTCCTATTCACCGCCTTCGGACTCGCCCTTTGGACTGCCCCGGCCCTCGCCTCGGATGTGCATGTGGTGGCCGCCGACGGCAGCGGGGATTTCACTTCCCTGGCCACGGCCGCCAGCGCAGCCGCTGATGGCGATGTGCTGCTCGTGCGCCCCGGTGACTACGGCAGCGCCAATGTCGTCATCGACGCCAAGGGTCTGACTATTGTCAAGGATGGCACTGGCCTAGTCAAAAGCACTGGAGAAATCCATGCCCGCAACCTTCCGGCGGGCGAGGAGATTCATCTGTCTGGCCTCAGCTACTCCCATACCTCCCTGGCGTTCTGTGACGGTCGCATACTGATCGAAAACTTCGAGCCCAGGTACAGTTTGCGGGAATGTGAAGTTCTAGCGATTTCATCCAACTCGGTGACGATTGCCAACAGCGAACTCAGGGGTCGGGACGGCTATGACATCACCGGTGGCCAGGACAACTACGGCGCCAATGGTGGCCACGCTCTGTTTGTTCAAGACTCCACGATCACCCTGTACTCCAGCACGATGCAAGGCGGCACGGGTGACGACGGTGCCTGGTTGCCCTGTGGCATCGGCGGCGACGGTGGCGATGGCCTGCATGTCCAGGACAGCGCTTCCCGAGTCCGCTATCTAGACTGCACGTTCGCCGGTGGCTACCGCGGCTACGGCGGATGCGGTGACGGCTGGGAAGGCGCTGACATCTCCGCCCCCGCCGGAACCGTGATCCCCCTCACCATGCCGGTCAATGAAATCAGTGGCGCTGCGGTCATTCGCGAGGGAAACAGCTACACCCTGACCATCAATGGCGCGCCGGGCCATGTGCCCATGCTGCTGACGGCCACGGCCATGTTTCAGCGCAACCTGCCCCCCGCCATCGGCGTCCTGCACCTGCCCTGGCCCTTCTCCATGGAGTACCTGCAGCCGATCCCCGGTAATGGCGTGCTAAACCACCAAATCGCCATTCCGATGCTACCTGGCGCCGAGCAGAGCCGCTGGCGCATCATGCAGATCGTCATCAACGATCCTGCCGGTCGCTACCTCGCGCGCCCCATCTCGTTGACGGTGCTGGACGACGCACTGTAGAGCCTGGGTCGCCTCGCTAGAGCCGCCTCACGACACGCCCTCGCGCGCCCCATGCCCCGGATTCCCGGGGCCCGGGGGCACGCCCGTTTATCCGAACTTGATGCCCTGGGCCAGGGGCAGTTCCGTGGACCAGTTGATGGTGTTGGTCTGGCGCCGCATATAACCCTTCCAGGCATCGGAGCCCGACTCGCGGCCGCCACCGGTTTCCTTTTCGCCGCCGAAGGCACCGCCGATTTCCGC
>NYXZ01000060.1 GCA_002686595.1 Planctomycetota bacterium
AGGTCTTCGATCGCGTGTCGGAGGCGGAGGGACGCGGGCATGTACCCCAACTCTCATAAGCCCTGGACTCGTTTCTGGGGGCATTCCACGAGGCCGTTGCATTCTGCGAGGCCCTTTCAGGCCGGGAGCCCGGGATGACCTATCGTTTGCCCACAGAGGCAGAGTGGGAGTACGCCTGTCGCGGCGGGACCAGAACAAGGTTTAGCTCTGGTGTGGGCGACGATCATCTGAGCCGAGTCGCTTGGTACGAGGGGAACTCTGGCCGCAAGACCCACCCAGTCAAGCAGAAGAAGCCGAATCCGTGGGGCCTGTTTGACATGCACGGAAACGTGTGGGAGTGGTGTGCAGATTGGTATGGGAAGGAGTTCTATTGCGAGAGCTCACCTATAAACCCAGTTGGCCCTGAGGCGGGTTCGAACCGCGTGATCCGCGGCGGGAGTTGGTCCTACAACTCGCTCTCCCTGCGTTCGGCCGATCGCAACTACGGCTACCCCACCGGCCGCACCGACTTCATCGGCGTGCGGGTCCTCGCAGTTCGTCGCTAGTCGAGCCCAGTCAAGCCATGAGAATCAAGGAAAGCGAGCGCTAGCCCGCCCCACCGGGTGCGTGGGGTGCGGAGGGCTACAGCCCGAAGCACCCCCGAGCGGAGCGAAGAGCCCCAGCCGGGCGCTGGCGCAGGAGAGTGGTGATACGGAGCCGTCTGTGAGAAGGCCCCTCCGATCAAAGGGTGATTCCTATTTGTTTTGGCCCGATAGGGCTGGTGACAGCCCGTTCCTGCGATTGCAAAGAGGATTGCCATGTCTGCTACCCGCATGCGTCTATTCGCACTCTGGGCCATTGCATAGGTGCATGGTCGCCCGGTGCATGGGTCGGTCCGTCCGGTCTGGGTTGCCATCGCACACGCAGGGGCAATGCCTCGGCGGTCACCCAAAAACGGCCCTCTCCGTTTCACCGGAAACGAGCGCGGAGTCCTGGTAGGCGTGCCGGCGCGCTCCTAAATCACTAGGAGTCCAGCCAACTGCGGATGCGTTCGGCGGCTTCCGTGGCGTTCTCGATCAAACCGCAGGGGGCGGCGGCCCGCAGTACGCGCAGGTAATGGTCACGGTCGCGGCACAGGTCCACGCGGTTGGCGAGCAGGGGGTTTGTCTGGTGACCGTTGACCCAGGAGAGGAACGCCAGGGCTGCCTTGTAGTGTTGTGTTGGCGCTTCGAAGATGATGCGCGAGAGGCTCTCGCAGGGATCCATCAGGGCGCGGAATCGGCGGCGGTCACCGTGGTCTAGGAAGCCCAGGGCGAGGCCGGCGGGGAGCGCGATGGCATCCAAGATGCCGAGTAGGGCGTGGCTGAAGGTGCCGTTTGCTGCGCCCGTATCGGTGACTCCGTTTGGACCCGGTTCGTCCTCGCCGGCGATCAGGCTGGAGAAGTGGAGATCATCTCCAGTCAGGACGAGCTGGCCCTCGTTTGCCAAGGCGCGCCGCATGCTCCGTTCACGCTCGGCGTCCAGCAAGGAGAGCTTCACGCCCAGAATCTTCTCGCGATCGAGGGCCATGACGCGCTCGAAGCTGTCGCCGGGGAAGTAGCCAGCGAGGCTCGGCATGAACATCTCTCCTAGCCAGTGGATGTAAAGCGGCCCGTCGCAGGCTTCGACGATGGCGCGGTACAGGTCCACGGTTTCATCCGGCCCACAGTTGTTGAGTGTCAAATAGGGCAGGGGCAAGATGACCGGTGTGCCACCGGCGGAACGGATGAAGGCCGCTTCGCTGGCCACGGCGCGGGCCAGGGCCGGTTCGTCGGCCGCGCCCGGATCACAATCGCTGCCGGCCCCGGCGACGAAACCCCGCGGCAGGTCCAGTTCCGCGCAGAGCATGATCAGACGCCGCGCCCCTTCCCAACCGATGGAAAAGCGTTGGGCCGTATCCATGGCCTCGGCGATGCCCAACCCGGCGGCTGCCAGGCGTCGGCGCAGGTGAGCCGTGGCCTCCCAGTTGATGGCGCAAACGATCTCGGACGGTTGCCCCGGATTGTCGACGCGGTGAGTGCTCGCTCCATAGCTGTCGGCCATCACGATGTGGGCCGCGGCGTAGGCCAGGCGCGCCGGTGCGGCGGCGGGCACACGCTCCAGCTGTTGTAGATCGGCGCGCGCGCTGTCCAGCAGACTGTCGCAAAGGACCAGGGACTCATTCCCGGGTAATAGGACCTCGGCTTTCATTAGGTGATGGCGGCCCACCAAGCGGGCAGGGCAGTGGCGGCTTTCCAAAGCAAGAAGCCGCTGAGGACCGCCGTGGCCAGGCCCATGGCCCCGAGCCAGAGGGCGCCCTTGATTCCGTCCGGGCGATCGGCGCCCAGGTAGGCGCGGGAGCGCTGCATGCGCATGAAGCCCAGGTACACCACGGGCAGCAGGAAGCCGGTCAGGATCGTCGTCGGCAGGGCGATCCAGATTTTCATGTCCTGCCACAGGAAGGCGCCCAGGACGCCGGGCGTGGGGAGCAGGCAGGCGGCGCGGAAGCGCCAAGAGCCGACCTTCCAACCGAAGATCTCCGTGGCTGCGAATCCGCAGCACACCAGATGCAGGGTGATGGAACTGAGCACCATGCCGAGCAGTCCCAGGTCGAAGAGAATGCGTCCGGCCACGGGCCCCGCCGTGCCTTCCAGGATGCGCGCTGCGTCGATGGGCCCAAAGCCCTTGCCGGGGAAGGGCAGGCTGCCGTTCGGTGTGAAGGTGCCAGCGGCCGCTACCACCATCAGGGTCGTCACCATGAGATAGGGCAGGAACATGCCAGCGAAGAGGTCAAAGCGCGCCAGGCGCCGATGTTCCCGGCCCCAGCCGCGGGCCAGCAGCGTATAGGGATAGAGGAAGATCATGTTGGCTCCCACGGCGGCGGCCAGGCTGGCGACGACCACGCCCAGGGCGCCGATAGTGGCATCGGGATTGTCCTTGGGCACGAAGTCGGGGGGCAGTGAAGATGGAATGAAGCCCCGCAGCACGTCGCCGAGGTTGCCGAGGTCCATGCGTGCCACGACGATGGCGAAGCACAACACGATCAGCCACACCATCCAGCGCATGGAGTTCTCGAACCAGCGCAGAAGGCGCGGCGAACGCCCATAGGTAAAGGCCCAGGTAACGGCCCAGGCCAGAACCCCGATGCCCGTTGCGCCGTGCGGCCAACTGTGGCCATGGACCGCGCCGATATCCACCAGGGCGGCGGACGCCAGGGCGTACTGGGCGAAGTGCCAGATGACACTGGCCAACACGGCTCCCAGCACAAAGGCCCAGGCGAAGAAGGGGCCGGCGTGTTCGCGCACGGCCTGTAGGGGGCGTTGGCCAGTGGAGAGGGTTTGGTGGGCGACGGCGGAGAGAATGGCCACGCCCAGCAACATGGAGAGGGGCGCAACCCACAAGAGATTGTAGCCAAAGGCCCCGCCGGCGATCAGCGTGGCCGCCGCCGTGCCGCCGCCCAGGGTCAGGGCGCTCTGCATGTAGCCCGGTCCTCCCCGGCGCAGGAATGCTCCCCAACGTTTGAGGGGAGACACGCCTTCGAGTTCCGTCAGCCAGGCTCGCTCGCGGGCCAGCTCCTCGGCGTCGGGCGGGTGTACCATGGGTACAACCAGTTGTTGCTCGGCATCATTTGTCATGGGGAGAATCGTTTGGGGGGCTGGAGCGGCTGCGGGCCGCGCGCAGGGGGGCGGCGGCGGCCATGGACCGGTAGTGTGGATCCAAGGGATAACAGCCGCTGACTTCGCCGGAGCGTGGACCGCTGGTGCAGTCGGAGAAGGTGCGGCAGAGGCGTTTGTTCTCGAGTGCTCGTCCCGCCAAGGTGTGCTGGGGAAGCTCGGGGTAGGAGAGCAGCAGGCGGCCGATGCCGACGAAGTCCGTGTGGCCGGCGCGCACTTCGTACTGGGCCACCTGGGGCAGGTACTCCTGCAGGTAGGTGTAGCCGGTGCCGACGAACAGGAGGTCGGGGAAGGCGGCCTTGGCGGCGCGCGTGGCGCGCAGGTGGGCGGCGACGGAGGCCAGCGGGTCTTCCGGGGGTGCGTAGCCATCGCTCGGCGGCCAACTGGCCGGCCGTTGCAGGTGGGGACAGTAGTAGGGCGAACCGAGGGTGATGTTCACCAAGCTGATGTCGTTCTCGCGCAGTAGTTCCAGGAACTGGAATGGCTCCTGGAGATCGGGTTCGGCGGGGAAGTGGGGGTTGATGCCGAAGCCGTACTCGTAGGGCAGGTGTTCCCCGGTCAGCTCGGAGGAACCGCGCCGGGCTTCGCCACCGGCGTCATGGCTCGCGCCGCCTTGGGCTGCATGGGGCACGCAATCGTAGAGGGAAAGGCGCACGCCCAGGTCGAAGTCCGGGACGCTGGCGCGGATGCCGGAGACGATGCGGCGGAAGAGCGCCGTGCGTCCGGCCAAGTCGCCGCCATAGGGGCCTGGGCGCTGGCGCGCGGCCAACAGCTCGTGCAAGAGGTAGCCGTGGCAACACTTGATGTCGACGAAGTCAAAGCCGACTTCCCTGGCCAGCAAAGCGGCATCCACAAAGGCCCGGGCGATGCCTTCCAGTTCCCCATCCGTCAGCGGAGAAGTTGTGTCCAGCACTCCGCTGCGCCTGTCCAGCAGGGGGTGGTGCTGGGGGATGCGCGGTGCGGGCGCGCCCCGGGGCCGCGCCCAGCGGCCCGAATGGGTCAACTGCAGGCCGCAGTACAAATCATCGGTGGTGAGGCCCGCCTCGCGGTGCCCGGCGCGCACCGCCGCCAGGAGCGCGGTCAGATCTTCACGGCTGTTTGGATTCAGGCACAGTTGGTGCGGATTGGCCCGGCCATCTTCCGTGACCGCATAGGCCTCGCCACCCCAGATCAGCTTGGCGCCGCTGCGGCCGAAGTTGCGCCAGCGACGCAGGGTCAACTCCGTTGGCTGCCCGCCCGGCGTTCCATCCCAACCCTCCATGGGGTGCGCGGCCCAGCGATTGCCGATGGTGCGTCCGCGGTGAACCACGGGTTGTCCCAGGGGGCCGCCGGCGTCCTCGATCCGCCTGTCGCAGTCCAGCCCCAGCTCCGCCAGGCGTGCGCGAAAAGCATCCACGTCCTTGTAGGCGGAAACCAGGGGAAACTCCGACATGCTGCTCACGGTAAAAGGTCGGCGCCGAAGCCCGGGCATTGGAGAGAGGCGATGTTCAAGCGTCCATCTTGGATGGTGAGGTGCGCCGAGCGCCCGTCGCGCGCATAGAGATCGGCGTGGGCATCCAGAGCGTAGGCGATGGCGGACTGTGGCAGGTGGTCCAGGCCGCGGAAGTAGTGGTGCCCGTTGCGTTCCAGATGTTCGATGCCCAGGGCACTCATCAAGCACAGGTCCTGGTGCAGGGCGATCAGGGGCAGGTTGGTGAGGTCCTCGCCGGATTGGAACAGGCCCCCGCCCCGGGTGTGACAGATTCCGGCGTTTAGCAGGGCCCGGAAGACGCCCTTGCAGGCCTTGACGGACACGCCGCCATAGCCGAGGGCCACGGCCTCGGGGAAGGACCAGGTGTCCAGGTCGGCTTCGTCGATCAGGAGCGGGGCGTGGGCGGTAACGGCGGTCAGCTCGGCGTGGGCTTCGGCGGCGAAGGTCTGTGTCCGGGAGAGCGGCTGCTCAATGAACAACAAGCCCTTGAGGAAATCGGCGCCGCCGGGGGCGTCGTGCACGCGCTGGAGCAGGTCCGCCAGTTGGCCTAGGTCTGAGAACTGTTCGTTGCCGTCGAGGGTGAAGCGCGCTCCGGCGGGCACGCACTCGCGCAAGACCTGCGCCACTTCCAGCAGGCGCTCCAGTCCTTCGGGGCCTGCCACTTTGATTTTGAAGTGCGTCAGGCCGTGGCGTTGAATGTGCTCCTGAAGGGACAGGGGCTTTTCGCTTTGGTCAGCCGCATCAGGGGGTGACGACGCCGACGGCGCCGATGGCCGCAGGGGGTCCAAAAGGCCCACAGTGTGTCTCAGTGTTATCGAGTGAGCCGGTTGCTTGGGGAGAGTGTGGTCCACTCGCCAGTCGGCCAGTTCCGGGTGGATGCGCCCCGGAGCAAAGCCGTAGATGTCTTTGGCCAGGGCAGTGTGGAATGGCAGGTCGGCCTGGCGCGCCACGGCATCCAGCACCAGGCGTTCCAAGAGGGCCACGCCGAAGCCTCGCACCAGCAGGTCGCCGGCGGAGCGCTCCGCCGAGCAGACGCGCAGGGTGTGCAGGCGTTGCCAGTATTCAAAGGCGGTTTCGAAGGTGTCCGCCTGGGCGGCAGCGGCGGCGGCAGCCTTGATGCTCTCCACCAAAGCCGCCGTGTCATCAGCCGGGCTCTTGTCGGGGTCCTTCTCGAACCACTTGGGTACCAACAGGTCCGAGGCCTGTCCCCAGGTTCGGCTCCCATCGGAAAACTCGACCAGGCCCCGGGCCTGGGCCAACTCCGCCTGGGTCAGCGTGTGGATGCCAAAACGAAAGGGCTGATGCGTATGACAGGTAGTCAGGTCGAGCGTGAAGTCGACCAGGCGCAGGTGGGGGATAGGAGACATGGTTGGCCAGCGGCTCTGCGCCGACTAGCGAGCCTGGGGTGTGGCCGGGCCCGGCTCAAGGCGCAGGTTCCTGAAGCGCACTTCCGTCGGGCCGCCGGAATGGACCTGCAATGCCAAAAATCCGCTGCGGGCTCCCGCGGGATCGACGATGTCGACGCAGGGCACGCCGTTGATGGAGGTTGTGATGCGATCGCCAAAGGCGCTGATCTCATACTTGTTCCATTCGCCGGGTCGCAGAAAAGTGGGGTCCGGTGCTGGGGAAAGTACGGCGCGACCGTGCTCCTCGTAGAGGGCGCCCCACCAGCCAGGACCGATATCCGCCTGGTAGCCCTGGGCTTGGCCGGTTTCCAGGCGTTTGCTGCGGAACTGGATGCCGCTGTTGCCGGCGTCGTTCACGAGCTTCACTTCGAGGCTCAGACGGAAGTCAGCCAGCTCCTGATGGCTGAAGGCGAACTCGTTGTGGTCCAGGCCGGTGACGGAACGCCCGACAAGTTCGCCGTCTTCCACTGACCAGACCTCCGGCGCCGCGCTCCAGCCGGAGAGATCCAGGCCGTTGAAGATGACCGGGGCCGCCGCCTCGACCTGCACCGGGCTGGCCAGGTAGGCCAGCAGGTCGCGCACTTGTTCGGTGTTCAGGCCCGCGAGCTGATCCGTGGGCATGAACGAGGCCTCCTGCATGACGATCATGGGTTGGCCGGACTCGTCCAGTTCCACTTCCTCCAGGGGCACGACGATGCGCTCGGTCTGGGTTTCGATCACGATGGATTCGGCGTTGCGCTCCCGGGCCAGGCCGGCGATCAGGCGGCCGTCCTTGGTGCGCACCACATGGGCCAGGTACTCGCGCCCGACCTCGGCGCTGGGATCGAGGATGTTGCGCAGGGTGTAGTCCAGGTCGGCGCGATTGGAACCGGTCAGGTCCGGGCCCAACTCGCCACCGACACCGAACAGGGTGTGACAGGCGGCGCAAGTCTCGGTGAACAGGACGCGCCCCCGTGATGTGTCGGCGGCGGGCAGGGAGGTGTCTTGCGCGATCCTGGAATAGTGCTCCAGCTGTTCCTCGGCCTCGGCGTTGGTGGGCCGCGAACGGCCCCACAACTTCAAGAGGCTGCTCTCCACCGCCGGATCGCCCAGGAACCCGAGTTGCTGGCGTAGGGTCGCTGACTCCAGCAGACTGCGGGGCAGCGCACCGCCTTCGATGTTGTCCAAAAGGGCCTGGGCGTTTGTGGCACGGGCCGCCAGGGCGGCGAGGGCCGCCTGTTGTTCTGCTGAGTTCAGGGTCTCTGTGCTGTTCTCGGCCAAAAGTGCCAGCAGCGCATCGCAAGCGGCCGGACTGTCGTAACTGGCCAGTCCCCGCAGGGCGTTGAGGCGTAGCTCATCGTCGTCAAGCAACTCAAGCAGGGCCGGGGCCAGTTGGGGATCGCGGGCCTGCACCAATCCGTCCAACACGGCCCGCCGGCGGGTGCTGTCTCCGTCGCGATCCAGCAGGACGGCTCGAAACTGGGGCGCCACGCTCGTGTCTCCAAAGGCCAAGGCGATGCGGGCGGCTTTCAGGCGGCGCTCTGGGTCGGCGTGGCCGAGCAGGGTAGGGGCCACCCGCGGCCAGGCCGGGGGCATTGCCAAGCCGGGCCGCGTCTCCAGGGCGAGGTCCAGTTCGTCCACCATGCGCTCCAACAAAAGAGGGCTGCCGCCCAGTCTCGCGTAGTGCCCCATAAATTCCACCAGCGTGTGCAGTTGGAGAATGTCGGAGCCGCTACCCGCCGCGGCGCGCCGGTAGGTGAAGCGCTCCACCTGTTCGAGCTTGCCATAGCCCACCATGGTCAGGGCGCGGGCCGTGTCCGCGGCCACCAGCGGTTCGATGCCGTACCAGATGAGGAGTGGGATGTTCGCATCTGCGGCGTCGACGGCGTGGGATAGCAACCCGGCGGCGATCTCCCAACGGTCGTCCAGGGGTAGGCGCTGCAGGCCACTGGCCAGGAAGCGGCGCACTAGGGGTGAGGGGTCCTCCCGCGCCATCTCGGACATCTTCACCAGGAGTTGCGGGGAGGCAACGCGATCCTCCAGGGCCAGGCGGATCGCCCAGCCGCGCAGGTAGGGCTCGCTGTCATCCAAGAGGGTCAGGGTCAGGTCCTGCGGCACGCCGCCGGTCACATGCAGGGCCCACAGCGACCGCAGTCGTCCGCGCAGGAAGCCGCCCATGAGTACTTGGCGCGAGAGTTGGGTCAGCACAGCCGGCGTGACCTCGCATTCCTGGAGCAGGCGCCTGGCCTGGCGTCCGTACCAAGCGTTGGGGTGATCCTGAATGCCGGCCAACTCGGCTTGGGAGAGAGCGGTCAAGTCCACCCGCGGCGCGCGATAGGCGCCGTAGGAAATGCGATAGAGGCGCCCGTTGGTGCGATCCCAGATCTCTCTATCGCTGCGGTGGCAGGCCTGTTCGTCGTACCAGTCGCTGAGGTAAACGCTACCGGCTGGACCGCTCTCCAGGTGAATGCCACGGAACCACTGATCGTGGGCGAACATGAAGTCGGGCGCGTGGGAGGCGCTGAAGCCCGACCCCTCGGGCACCAGGAGGTCGCGGTTCACGCGATTGCCGTGCACGTTGTTCATGAACAGGCTGCCCGTGTACTCCTCGGGAAAAGCGCCGCCCTGGTAGATCATTGCTCCGCAATGGGCGTGGCCGCCGCCCGCGGCCGCCGTGCTGCCGTGATCCACCGGATCGTTGCGTCCCCACCAGGCGTGCTCGTCGACCTCACCGGCGTAGTGACGGTGGTCGGCGATGGTCTTGATGTCCGCGAAGGTATGGGCGTTGAAGTGGTTGCCACCCTGGCGTTGATAACGGCCACCTTGAACGCCGTGGAAGAGATGGGGGATGACACAGGCCGTGAAGAAGGCCTCGCCTCGCCAGTCGAAATCCAAGCCCCAGGGGTTGCTGGTGCCGTGCAAGAAGACCTCGAAGGCCAGCGTGCGCGGGTGCAGGCGCCAGATGCCGGCGTTGATGGGAGTGCGCTCTTCAGCGGGTGTTCCCGGGGCGCCCACCCGCGAGTCGGTGTAGATACCGTGGCATCCATAGAGCCAGCCGTCGGGTCCCCAGGTGAAGGAGTTGAGCGTCTCGTGTGTGTCCTGATAACCCCAGCCATCGAGGATCACTTCCGGCGCGCAATCCGCCGCCAGGTCGCCGTCGCGATCCGGAATGAAGAGCAGTTCCGGCGCCGCGCCAACCCACAGGCCACCGAATCCGACTGCCAGGCCGCTGACCAGGTTCAGGCCCGAGGCGAAGAGCGTGCGCTTGTCGAAGGTGCCATCTCCGTCGGTGTCCTCGAAGACGAGGATCTTGTCCAGCCCCTCTCCCGACGGGCGGCGGTCCGGATAGGAGTGGGCTTCGGCGATCCAGATGCGCCCCCGTTCGTCGAGGGTGAAGGCGATGGGTTGGTGTAGATCTGGTTCAGCGGCGATCAAGTCCACGGTGAACCCCGGGGGCAGTTCCATGGCTCGGGCTGCGGCCGTCGGCGCGCGTCCGCCGAGTTGTTCAGTCATGAACGGTACGATCCGGGGCAATTCGCGCTGCTGGACGATCTCCGGTTGATCCCCGTGGAAAAGGAAGTCGTCGAAGTTGATGTGACCCCAACCGCCCGGTTGATCGTCCACCAGGCGAATGAAAACGGACTCGCCCATGAAGTCCCCCAGATCCACG
The DNA here is from genome assembly GCA_002686595.1 of Planctomycetota bacterium. Lineage (GTDB taxonomy): Bacteria > Planctomycetota > UBA1135 > UBA1135. The sequence goes on from NYXZ01000060.1 coordinate 10,198, forward strand.
GCCACGCGTTGCAGGGTCTCGTGGTTTGGGCCGGGGCACTGGTAGAGGACGCGCCCGTCCGCCTCCCGCACCAACTCCATGCGCGTCGTGCGATCGCGCCCCCCGGCGATCAGGAAGCTGGCCCAGGGATGGGTGATTTCAAAAGCCGCCGAGGTCAAGGTGCCCACGGGCTCGTCCCGCAACAACTCATAGCCGCCGATCCAAAACGAACCGGCGTGATGACTGACCACGCTGCCGATGCGCTGCTCCACGGCGTCGCCCTCGATGGGCTGGCCAGCAAAGGCCTGACCGGTCATGGTCCAGTCCGTGAGGTCGCCGCGCTCGAAGTCCAGATTCAGGGGGCGGCCGGTTTCCGCCAGGGGCAAGGCGCCACCGCTGAAGCGTCGCGGCGCGCAAGACACCGCCCGGGCCGCTGCCCACTCCTCTTGGGTGACGGCCGATCGCACCTGGCGCAGGAGGAAAGTTCCCTGCTTGTTGCCGATGACCACATCTGGCGCGCCGTCCCCGTCCACATCGCCGGCCACCACCTGGACCCCCACGCCGGAGTCATCGTCCACCAGATGGGGAATGAAATCCGCAGCGCCATCCGCTCCGCGCACGAGTTCAAACCAGTAAACCACCGCCGCTGCCGTGGGATCCGGATCGCCCTTGGAGCCGTGTGCCCAATGGCGCTTGCCCGTGATGATATCCAACAAGCCATCCCCGTTCATGTCAGCCAGACACAGGGCGTGGAGTTGGGAGAAGCTGACGCCCTGCCGGTTGTCCTCTGCCCGTGAATCCATCAGGCGGTGTTCGACAAAGTCCGGGCCTTCGTCTCCCGCCACCTGTTCAAACCAGGACAAACCCCAGCCGTGGGCGTCCAGGCTGGTGACCACATCTCCATCGCCATCCCCGTCAATGTCATAGCAGAACATCTGGGCGCCGCCGCGCCGCTGGGAAAAGGGAAAGGCGTGATAGTCCCACTCGGCATCGCCCCCCAGGCCATCCACCAGGCACGCCGGCTGTTCCCACCACCCCTGTTTCATCAGCAGATCCATCCGCCCGTCGCCGTTCACATCCCCCAGCCCCAGGCCGTGGGTAAAGCGGCCGCCCACATCCATGGGAGAGACCGGGTGAAAGACCCAGGGCCGAGCAGGATCGTCCCACTCCGGCGCCGCCCAACCAAGCCGGTTGCCGTTTTGACAAATGAGCTCGGGTCGTCCGTCACCGGTCAGATCGGCGAAGGTGGGGGACTCGTTGGATACCTCATCCAGCACCTGGTGGCGCGCCCAATGGCCGTCGTCTGTTCCCGGGTTCTCATACCAAGCGGCGTCCTGTCCCGGGAAGCCGATCACCAACACATCTTTCAGCCCGTCCCCGTTGAACTCCTGCACAAAGGCGAAGAAGTTGCGGGAGTAGCGCTCAGGGTCGCAGGCTTCCGGTTGGTAGATCTCGTGGGCTTCAGTGAAGTCAGGTCCGACATACCAATAGGGCCCGGAAACCAGATCCATGATCCCGTCACCATTCAAGTCGCCGAAGTTCGCCCCCTCGCAGTAAAAGGTGTCGCTGAGCTGCCGGCGTTCAAAGGAACTCACCCAGTGCCGTGGCCCATCCCCGGTCGCCACGCACCCACCGATCACATACAGACCAGTCAACCCAGTCAACAAGGAGAGCGAGGATCGGCGCATGGCGCGTATTCTATCCCGCTGGTGTTACCATGCGCCAATGTCCCCGGCCCCCGCGTTCCACCCGGCCTACTTCACCGTCCGCTTCCGTTGTTCCGAGCCCCATCCAGCCTGGCCGGCAGAGTTCGCCATCATCTCCGCCCAGGCCACCACCGGCGAGAGCTGGTCCCCGGAACAAAACCAAGCCGCCGATCGGGCCCTGGCAGCCCACCTTTCAAAGCTTGAGCTCTGGCATACACGCATCACCGGTTATAGCCCGACCACGCTCCACGCCGAGCCAAGCTGGGCCGTGGAGCTGCCGGCGAGCAGGGCCCGCGAGTTAGGCGCGAAGTTCCGCCAAGACGCGATCTACATCGTGCGCGCTGGAGAGCTTGTTGTTGTTTCATGTGACGACAATCGCGAGCAACAAGTAGGGGGGTGACCTTCCCCCGGAATTGTGGACAGGTACGGAAGCAGGACTACCCTGCAGAAGGAGCCCGTGGTGTCCCCCAGGAAGCGAAGGAAGTTCACAGCCGAGCAGAAGGCCGAGGCGGTCAGGCTGGTGAAGGAAGTTGGATCGGTCCATCGCGTGGCCCGCGACCTGGATCTGCACGAGACCGTGCTGGGTCGCTGGGTCGCTGGGTGCGTCAGGCGCGGGTCGACGCGGGTGAGGGCCCCGAAGGGGCGCTGACCACAGAGGAGAAGGGGGAGCTGAGGAAGCTCCGGCGGGAAGTGAAGCGGCTTCGGATGGAGCGCGACTTCCTAAAAAAAGCCGCAGCCTTCTTCGCCAAGGAAAACGATCGGCGTTCGAGCTGATCGAAGCGGAGAAGGCGAACTACCCGATCTCGGTGATGTGCTCGGTGCTGGGGGTCTCCCGCAGCGGGCTGTACGCCAAGCGAAGACGCCCGACCCCCTCCAAGCGAGAGGCTGCAAACCGCCGGTTGACGGAGCACATCAGACGGATCCACCGAGAGAGCCGAGGCACCTACGGCAGCCCCAGAGTCCATGCGGAGTTGGCCTTGTCGCTCCGGGTCAGTTGGTCGAGTGCACCGTAACACCCTCTGACGGCATGGCCAATGGGCCTAGCAGCACATCCTCTGCCATCATTGAGCAGTGCCCTGACATCGACGATGGCTTCGAGGACAACGATGACTGTGCGACGGCCATCTCTGGTGTGGAGGGGACAGCGCTGGCCCTGTACGTGGAGAAGGCCGACAGTGACTACTACTCCTACGCGATACCATATTTCGCAACAATCGAGGTGACCGTGGGGTTTGTGCATGCCAACGGGAATATCGACATCGCGCTATACGATGCGAATGACTGCGACGGCGGGCCATTGGCAGAGAGTAACTCAATGAGTAACAATGAATCACTGAGTTACACCAATTCGAGTGGCTGGACGGTTGCTGTGGTCCTGCGTGTGGAGGTCAATCCTGGAAGTGCCATGGCCTGCAATAGCTACGATTTGGATGTCGAAATAGGAATGAACGAGCCAAGGATGGTCGTGCCGTTCGATGACATGGTCTATGTCCCCGCAGGGACTTTTGAAATGGGCCGCCATGTAGGCAGTGGAGGCAGCAACGAGCTTCCGCTCCACACGGTGAACCTGGATGCTTTCTACATGGACACGCATGAGGTGACGATTCTCGAATACGCGGAGTACTTGAACAACGCCCTGGCGCGCGGCGAGGTGACGGTGAGTGGAAATGTGGTTTACCAAGTTGGCGGC
>NYXZ01000119.1 GCA_002686595.1 Planctomycetota bacterium
CCTAGTGGGGTGCTTCAAAAGTTCGCATGATATCTCTCGCGCCCTTGTGCCCGTGCCTGCGTTGCAGCTCCTCCGAGTATCCACGAATACGCGTCGTCGCTGCGCCTTGCCACGAACGCAAGGTCACGCGACCTATCAAGCGAACTTCTGAAGCACACCACTAGGCACGCACCATCAACTCTGTCACCAGGCGCGAGAAACGGGCCGGGTCCGGCGGCGGAGAGCCCTCAGCCAAAAGTGCCTGGCCGAGCAGAAGGTCGGCGTAGTCGGCGAAGCGTTCTGCATCGTCGGCGCGCAGTTCACCAAGTCGTTCCACCAAGGGATGGGTGACGTTGATTTCGAGGATGCGCGGCATGTCGGGCAGTTCCTGGCCGTTGGCGCGCATCATGCGTTGCATGGAGGGGGAGAGGGCTCCCTCGGCGGTGACCAAGACCGCCGGGCTGTCGGTCAAGCGCGATGAGAAGCGCACCTCCTTGATGGACTCGCCGAAGTGCTCGCCAAGGCCTGTCAGCAAGGGTGCGCCCTCCTCTTTCATGGAACTGAGCGCCTCGCCGTCCTCCTCGGTGCTGACCCCCTCGCCGCCGGCGGCGTTCTTGAGAGTCTTGCCATCGAATTCACTCAGGCGATCGAGCATCCACTCGTCAACCGGGTCGAGCATCAGCAGCACTTCCCAGTCTTGGCTCTTGAAGGCCTCCAGGTGCGGCGAGGATTCCAGCACGCTGCGATCGTTACCGGCCAAATACCAGATGTCTTCCTGGTCATCGCCCATGCGTTCCACATATTGCGCCAGGGTCGTGGCTGCTGCTCCGGCCGTGCTCTGGAAGAGACACAGTTTGGAAATGCGATTGTCACCGTCGTCCCCCATGTAGATGCCTTCTTTGAGGATCGTGCCATAGGCTTTCCAGGTCTCCGCGTAGCCGTCGGCTTGCTCTGTGCGGCGCTTGTCCAGCACTTCGAGCACCTTCTTCACGAGCCTCGTTTGGATCTTCTTGAGCAGCGGATTGTCCTGCAGGGTTTCGCGGGACACATTCAGGGGCAGGTCGGCGGAATCGACCACGCCGCGCACGAAACGCAGCCAGGGAGGCAGGAGTTCCTCGCAGTCGTTCATCACCATTACCTTGCGCACATGCAGGGACAGGCGCGATTTGGGCTGGGTCGAATCGAACATGTCGAAGGGACGCTCCTTGGGGATAAAGAGCAACGCCGTGTACTCCAAGGTGCCCTCGGCCCGGAAGTGAATGACCTCCGCCGGCTCGTTCCAGTCATGGGTCAGGTGCTTGTAGAACTCGGCGTATTCCTCGGCGCTGATCTCAGCCTTGGGACGATTCCACAGGGGCTTCATGGAGTTCAGCGTTTCGGTGCTGGTGACCTCCTTGGTCTCGCCGTCCTCAACGGGCTTGCCTTCGTCGTCCAGTTCCGGCTCGTTGCGCGTGACATCCATTGTCACCGGGTACTCGATGAAGTCCGAGTAACGCCGCACGATTTCCCGCACCTTCCACTCCGTCAGGAAGGACTGCTCGTCTTCGCCGGGCTGCATGTGCAGGGTGATGCGCGTGCCGCGCTGTGTGTTCTCGGCGGCCTCTTCCACGGTGTACTCGCCACCGCCGGCGGACTGCCAGATCCAGCCCTCCTGCTCGCCTGCCTTGCGCGTGGTGACGACCACCTTGTCAGCCACCATGAAGCTGGAGTAGAAGCCCACGCCGAACTGGCCGATCAGCTCCGGGCGCGTCTTGGCGTCCGCTTCGCGCAGCTCCTCCAAGAAGCGGCGCGTGCCGGAGCTCGCCAGGGTGCCCAGGTTGGCCATCAAATCCTCGCGGTTCATGCCAATGCCGTTGTCGACAATCGTCAGGGTGCCGGCCTCTTCGTCGCGCTCGATGGAGACACACAATTCGTCACCCTCGGGCAGCAGCTCAGCGTCGGTCAAGGCCGTGAAGCGCAATTTGTCCAGAGCGTCACTGGCATTGGAGATCAGCTCCCGCAGGAAGATCTCGCGGTTGGTGTAGAGGGAGTGGATGACGAGGTCGAGCAGACTCTGGACCTCGGCTTCAAAGGTCAAGGTGTCGGGTGTCTTGGCGGCGGTGTCGGTCATGGCGATTGGGGGAATAACGAAGCGGTTTGGTGGTCGTAGCTGATTCTGGGGCGCTGCCTCGCGCCCACTTTTCGGCCAACCATTCTCCCGATGGAGAGGCGAGGCGCAAGGGGGGGCGTCTGGTCTATAATAGTCCCCCCCAATAGCCCCCCCGTTCGCGCCAGTTCTGTGCCGTCAGATCCCCCCCCAGTTATCCCCAGTCCAGCCCATGAGCCCCGCCCTGCGTACCTTTGCTTCCGTCATCTCCGGCTACTTCCTGATGGCCGGCATCGTCATCGCGGTGGATCTGGGTGTGGGCGTGGCCTTTGCCGATGCCTTCGCCATGGCCCCGCTTGAAGATGGTGTGGGCGAGCCTGTCCCCCAGTTCTCGGGCGGGGCCAGCGTCCTTTTGGTCTTGTTGGCCGGTTCCGTGTTGGCTGCCATCGCCGGCGGCGCCCTATCTGGCAAGGTGGCCGGCGGCGCCAAGGGGCCGCGCATCCTGGCCGCCCTGGTCCTGGTCCTGGGTGTGATGAGCAATGTGGGCGGCGCCCTGGCCTACCCGGACACCGTTCCCGCCTGGTACCTTTGGAGCCTGCCTTTTTGCGGGATGCTCGGCGTAATGGTCGGTGCCCAACTGGTGAGCCCGGGTAGTGGGGGAGAAGACGGTTCAGGGGGCGCCCCGGCGAGCAGCTAGGACTTCCCCGCGCCCCGCACCGAGCAACACCACTCCCAGCACCCCGCCGCCCGTGACATCATCCCGTACCAAACTCCTGTTGCTGGCGCTCTTGTTGGCCTTGGGCGGCGGCCTGATCCTGATCGCAGTGGGTTTGGGAGACGCTGATGGGGGGGCCGGCGCCCAAGGCATCGAAGTCGCGGAGTCCAACGGAGAAAGCAGCGAGGACGCGGGAGCGGACCGCGGCGTTGTGGAACTACCCCAGGAACTCGAGGGGCGCGCCGATGTGCAGCCCGTGCCCTGGCCTTTGGAGCTTGACCTGGAGTTCGCCAGTGGACCACAGGAGGAGAAGGTCAGCGGTGTGCCGCAACGGGGAGGGTCCGCCAATGCCAAGCTCTCGGGGACCATTCGAGGCTACGATGCCCGCCCCGTACCGGCCACGATTGAGTTTGTCGCCGGCCCCAACCAGGGGCGCGTGGTCCAGGCCGGTGCCGATGGTCGCTTTGGCGCCAGCAACCTCTACGGCGGCCTTTCCATCGTGAGCGTGAAGGGGCTTGCGATTCCTGGCAGCCTGCGCGAAGTGCTGCTGCGCTCCGGGCAGGGCGCCCTGCTGAACATCACTTACTCCATGCCTTCCTCCGTGTATGGAGAGGTTGTCGATGCCGCCGGCGATCCGGTCTCCGGGGCCTTGGTGGAGATGGATGGCCAGGAAGCCTACACAGATGAACAGGGTGCCTTCCACTTCCCCGCCATGGCCGGCGGCGCCGTCTTGGTGCTGGTGAAGAAAAGCGGCTACGCATCCTATCGCGAGAAGCTGCCCATCGCCGTGAGCCGCACCATCCCCCTGGGGCGCCTGCGGTTCATGCTCTCTCCGGGAGCTGATCTGCAAATTCATGTGGCCGAGAACCTCGGTGCCCAGGGGCCAGCCAAGCTCTACCTGTTCCCGACCGGTCCGGGGCGCATCAACTCCAAGCGCGGGCAGCGCACTTTTCCCTGGCACCTGGTCAATCCGGTGGAAGTTTACGGTGGCGGCTCGGTGACGATTGAGGATCTGCCTGCGGGCCAGGTGCAAATGATGCTTTTCCAACGCGGGGCGAAGAGCGAGCCGCGCCTGGTGCAGACCAATCTGCGGGCGGGGGAACTAACTCGGGAGACCCTGCACCTGATGTCCGCCAACCGGTTGGCGGGGCGAGTTTACCTCGGCGGCAAACCAGTGGAGGGGGCCATTGTGGAACTCGAAGCGCCCGATCGCGTGCGGGCAAATCTGGCCTGGTTGCGCCGCCGCCGTTCATTCATGGAGTCCATGGTCATTCCCCACTTGCCGGCGGGCTACCAGATGGTCAGGACCGATAAGCGCGGGGAGTTTCTCTTCACTGCCTGGGATGATGTCAGTCCCCTGCGGCACCTCAGTGCCAGAGTCAGGGACGGGACTCATCAAGCCCAGGAACTCGTGCGCGAAGGACAGGATTGGGTGGATTTGTACCTGGCGCCGAAGCGTGCCGATGACGGCCGCCTGCTCCTGCGCTTGGACTCCCGAGCGGCTGAGCTGCCCATCGAAGTGACCATCGACGGAAACCCCAGGCCCGACTTCATCCTGGGGCAGGACGAACAGTTGGTGATCGAAGGCCTGGCCCATGGCACTTGGCGACTGACGGCTCGCTGGCACGGCGAGATCCTGCGGCGCCGGCACTCGGTGAACCTGGAAGCCGGTCTTCCGGTGAAGATCGATCTGCCGGTGGCAGCCCGCGGGGGCGCGGGAGCGCCGGCCAACTCCGGCGGCTGAGCGCCTGTCCGGTGCCCGCGCGGCGGCGTATACTCCCCCCGCCTTCCTCACCCACTCGCCCCAGATGAAAACCCTCAGACTAGACGGACAATCCCTGACCCTGGAGGCCCTCGCGCCCCTGGCCTTGGCCGGGGAACGCGGCGCGCAGTTGCGCCTGACGGTGGATCGCGGCGCTCTGGACGGCGTGCGCGAGGCCCGCGCCATGGTTGACGGCAAAGTGGCCGCCGGCGAGGTGGTCTACGGTCTGACCACGGGCTTCGGCAGGTTGAAGAACGTGGCCATCGCCGACGAAGACCTGGAGGAGTTGCAGCGCAACCTGATCCTCTCCCACTGCTGCGGCGTGGGCGAGCCCCTGCAGGTGGCGGAGGTGCGCCTGGCCCAGGTGCTGCGCCTCAATGGACTGCTGCGCGGCCATTCCGGCGTGCGCACCCAGACCGTGAAAAAACTTGTACGGCTCTTCAACGCGGGCTTTGTGCCGGTGGTGCCTAGTCAAGGTTCGGTGGGGGCCAGCGGTGACCTGGCGCCTCTTTCGCACATGGCGGCGGCTTACATGGGGCAGGGCGAGGCTGTGCTCCTGACCGATCGGCCCGGCAAGGTGCGCACGGCCAAGGCGGCCCTCAAGGCGGTGGGAGAGGAGCCCCTGGTCCTGGGGGCCAAGGAAGGATTGGCCTTGATCAACGGCACGGAGATCATGAAGGCCGTGGGCGTGGCGGTCCTCCTGCGGGCGGAAAACATCTCCCGTGCGGCGGACGCGGTTGCCTCCCTCACGGTTGAAGCCCTCCAGGGTAGTGTGCGCCCCTTCGATGAGCGCCTGGCGGAACTCAAGGGTGCTGACAACAATGAAGAGCTGGATTCCCGCAGCGGGCACAGGCGCACGGCGGCCAACCTGCGCGCCTGTCTAGCGGATTCCGAGATCATCACCAGCCACCTCGATTGTGACCGCGTTCAGGATCCCTACTCCCTGCGCTGCGTGCCCCAGGTACACGGCGCCTTCAAGACCGCCCTCTCCCATGTGCGCTGCATCCTGGCCGGAGAGATCAACGCCGTCACGGACAATCCACTGCTCTTCCCCGAGACCGATGAGGTCATCAGCGCCGGCCAGTTTCACGGCCAGCCGATCTCCATGGTGATGGACTATCTGGGGCTGGCCCTGTGTACCCTGGCGAACATCTCCGAGCGGCGCGTGGAACAACTCGTCAATCCTGACCTGTCTGGTCTGCCGCCTTTTTTGACCCGCGATGCCGGGCTCAACTCGGGCATGATGATTGCCCAGGTGGCGGCGGCGGCCCTGGCGTCGGAGAACAAGATCCTGGCTCACCCGGCTTCCGTGGACACCATTCCCACCAGCGCCTGTCAGGAAGATCATGTCTCCATGGGCACTATCGCGGCGCGCAAGGCGCGCTCGATCCTGGACAACGTGGAGCATGTCCTGGCCATCGAGTGGCTGTGCGCGACCCAGGGCCTGGAACTGCGTACGGACCTCGCGCCCGGGGGCGGGGCGGAGGCTATTCGCCAGCGCCTGCGGGAGGATGTGCGGCCGCTACGCAAGGATCGGTACTTGCACAACGACATGCGCAAGGCCCGTGAGCTGCTGCGCAATGGCGAACTGGTTTGCGCGGCTGAAGCGGCCGTTGGACCGCTGGCCCCTTGACCCCGAGATGAACACATGACCACTACGACCCTGGACCGCATCATCCCCGGACCCCAGCGCGCCCCGCGCGGCACGGACCTGTCCTGCAAGAGTTGGCAGACAGAGGCTGCCCTGCGCCTGCTGCTCAACAACCTGGACAGTGAAGTGGCCGAGGAGCCGGAGAAGCTGATCGTCTACGGCGGCAGCGGCAAGGCGGCCCGGGATTGGGAGAGCCTGCAGGCCATCTGCGACACCCTGCGGCGGCTGGAGAACGATGAGACGCTGTTGGTGCAGTCGGGCAGGCCCGTGGGCGTCTTCCGCACCAGCCCCGCTTCCCCGCGGGTCCTGATCGCCAACTCGAACCTGGTGGGCAAATGGGCCAACTGGGAGCACTTCCGGTCGCTGGAGGCCGAGGGCAAGATGATGTTTGGCCAGATGACTGCCGGATCATGGATCTACATCGGCAGCCAGGGAATTCTCCAGGGCACCTACGAGACCTTCGCCGCCGCCGCCGAGCGTCACTTCGGCGGCAGCTTGAAGCACCGGCTGGTGGTCAGCGGCGGACTGGGCGGCATGGGCGGCGCCCAACCCCTGGCGGCCACCATGAACGAGGGCACCTTCCTCGGTGCCGAGATCGACCCGGCGCGCATCGACAAGCGCCTGGAGACACGCTATTTGGACGAGCGCATGGATGAGCTGGACGCGGCCATCGACCGCGCCCTGGAATGGAAGGCGGCGGGCACGGCCAAGTCCATCGGCGTGGCGTGCAACGCCGCCGATCTGGTGGCGCGTCTCATCGAACGCGAGATCGTGCCGGATGTGCTGACCGATCAGACCAGTGCCCACGATCCCCTGGACGGTTATGTGCCCAACGGCATGGCCCTGGCCCAGGCCCTCGAGTTGCGCTCCGCTGATCCGGAGAAGTACCAGAGGGAATCCCTGCGCACCATGAAGGAGCATTGCGCGGGCATGATCGAACTCCAGGCCCGGGGCGCGGACACCTTTGACTACGGCAACAACCTGCGGGGTTATGCAAAGGAGGCGGGCCTGGAAAACGCCTTCGACTTCGATGGCTTTGTCCCCAAGTACGTGCGCCCCCTGTTCTGCGACGGCAAGGGGCCTTTCCGCTGGCTGGCCCTCTCCGGCGACCCGGCGGACATCGCCGTTACGGATCGCATCATTCTGGAACTCTTCCCCGAGGACGAGCCCCTGGCCCGTTGGATTCGCCTGGCCGGTGAACGCATCGCTTTCCAAGGACTGCCGGCGCGCATCTGTTGGTTGGGTTACGGCGAACGGGCCAAGGCCGGCTTGGCTATCAACGCCGCCGTGGCTTCCGGTGAGATCTCCGCGCCCATCGCCATCGGGCGCGATCACCTGGACTGTGGCTCGGTGGCTTCTCCGAATCGGGAGACCGAGGGCATGGCCGACGGCACGGACGCCGTGGCCGATTGGCCTTTGCTAAACGCCATGCTCAATGTGGCCTCGGGTGCCTCCTGGGTTTCGTTCCACCACGGCGGCGGCGTCGGCATGGGCTACAGCTTGCACGCGGGACAGGTGACCGTGGCGGATGGCAGCCCGCAGGCGGCGGATGCCCTGGAGCGGGTCTTGACCAACGATCCCGGCACGGGCGTCATGCGCCACGCGGATGCAGGTTACGAACGCGCACGCCGCGTGGCCCGCGAGCGGGGCGTGGACCTGCCCATGGAGTCCTAGCCCGGATCGCTCACAAGTGTCAGGCACGAGGCTCGGTCATGGCTCGCGAGGGCCTGACACTTGTGAGCGATCCGGGCTAGCCGAAGGGACAACTGGGGGGACCGTCGGGTGTGCCGCAGCCGGCGCAGGGATCGGCTGCGGGATCAGGCGGGGAGCCGGCAGGGTTATTCGAAACGGCGAAAGCCGACAGGCGCTTGGTGCCGTCACGAGCGCCGCAGCCGGGGCAGGTGGGGGCTTCTCCGGCCATGATCAGTTCCTCGAACTCGCGGTCGCAGGAGGCGCAGGTGTACTCGAAGATCGGCATGGTGGGATTGTAGAGTGCGGGAGCCCGCCGGGGGGGGGGCGCAGACTGAAAGTACTGGCAGGCGGTGACCGCTTGTGTCCTGCCCGCAGACCCGGGCTAGTTGTCCAGGGAAACCCCGGCCCTTGGACCGTCGCTGGTCAGGCCCAGTTTGATCTCGATGGTGCGTTCACCGCTTTCCTCGCATTCGTCTGGTTCCCCGCATTCCTCTTGTGCCTCCGGGCAGCAACCAGCCTGGGCGCTGGAGCGCCTGCCGAGGAACGCACCCAGGGCGCCGGATGCCAGGTAGGGCAGGGGCGTGCGGGAGATCAAACCGGCCAGGCCAGTCAGGTTGGCCACCAGGGAGCGATCGGCGGTGGCGCTGGTGACCAGGCTGTCGCCTTCCCAACGGCTGGTGGCCAGGAAGGGGCGCGCCCCTGAATGCAGCTCGGCGAAGGTGGGCAGGATCATGCCCGCGTCGCGGCGACGATTGTTGGGGGAACGGGTGGCGTTGGCCAGGGCCGAGGCCAGCAGCGTGGCGGGGCCGTAGCCGTCGGACAGGAGCGCCGGCGTGTCGAGCCAGGTGAGGCCCGTCAGGCCTCCGAGTTCGGCTCCCCCGGCGGCCCGGAAGTCAGCCCGGTCCAGCAACCGATCGCCATCGCCGGCGGCAAACTCCAGGGAGCCCACCACGGCCTGGGGCGTGAGCCCGAACCAGGCGTAGCCCTCGGCCACGGCGCAGGTCAGTTCAAACGGCACCGGCAACCCGGGGAAGGTCAATGTGCCGAGTTCCAGGCCGCCGCCCGATCCCTGGTGGGTCCAGCGGCGCAGGCGCACGCGGCCCTGGGTCTGCATGCGCAGCATGCCGTTGGCCAGGGCGCGAATGCGTCCAAAGGACTCGGCCACGCTCTCGGCATTTTCGAGCTCGACCACGGCAACGGCTGAAAGCACGCAGCTGCCTCCTCCGGTTTCCGAAAGCCAGGCGCCCCAACTGTGACCCAAGTGGGCGAACAGATCACGCCGAGGATGTAGGCCAGTGAACATGGCTATCATTTCAAGGGGATCGCCCTTGAACGGCATCTGGCCGGCTATCTGTTCCTGGGCCGCTTCCATGATCAAATCCAGGATGCCCGGCATGTTCGTCGTGCCGAGACAGGCCGCGGCGGCATCCGCCGGAATCAAATCCAGCAGTGAACGGGAGAGATCGTTATCCGCCAACAAACCAGCCTCTGACAGGCTAGGCCGCAGGTCCCAAGTGGTGGCAGCCAGGTGCATCCGTTCGGCGCCTTGGCCCAATGCGCTGGTCGTTGTGACGCGCGCCATTTCGCCGCCGAAGTACAGTTCCAAGCGCGGCCCCGAGCCGTGCTCGTCAGCTCGTTGCGCTCGCATGCTCTCTGCCATTTCGCCCATGCGCAGCAGGTCATCCCCGTCCGCCAGAAACGACAGAACCGGTTCGATCCCCTCGGGCAAGCCCGGGGAGCCGATGTCAGCGGGGCCGGCGGAGGGCCCCGCAATGGCCAGCAGGAGCTCGTTGCCGGCACTCTCGGGAATGCCGAACCATCCGAAGAGACCCATGGCGGGCACCAAGGAGATGCGGCGCAGGCCGTCGCGCTCGGCCACCGGCGGGGAAAAATGGGCTCCGGCCTCTTCGATCAGGCCGGCCACCAACTCCTCCGTGGCCGCCGCGGCATCGGCGTCCCCTTCCGGCAGGCGCAGTTGGGCGTAGACCGGGAAGCCCCGTTCCCGCAGACCCAAGCGCAGTTCCTTGGGACCGAGGAATATTCGCATGGCCAGTTCCAGGACGCCGGCCGGAGGGGCATCGATGCCCAGTTCCCCGGGGAGTTCCGCCAGGCGCTCGTCCACCAGGTGCAGCGCGCGTTTCACGCCCTGGTCCCGTTCGTCCACCAGCAAGGCGTCGAGGCCGGCGCAGTTGATGATCAGCGCATCATCGCAGGTGGGCGGCGTGGGCACGCTGGGTGCCGGAGGCGCGCCGCTGCCTCCCGTGCTCGCGCAGGCGGCCAGGAGGAATGTCAGGAGGCAGGTTGCTGAGGTGATACGCATGGGGATGGTGGGTGGCGGGATAGGAGTAATGACGGGCCGCCCATTCTATGGAGTGAGCGAGGGCAGCGGAGTGCCATACACATCTCAAACACCTGGGCTTGCCCAGCGGGCGGGAACGTGCGGCGCTCCGGCCATCTAGACGGGGGCGGGAGCCTCGGGTTGTGGCGGGGTCTGGGGGCTGCGGCGTTTTCGCGGCGATGTGTCGCGCCGCGTGTGGTGCTTTGGGGTGGTGTGCCACTTGTCGCGGCGTTGCGGAGCCGGGCAGTGCACCCATGTCATTCAAGTCACGAGCGGCGGCTGCCAGCGGGGTTCGGGCGGGGCGAGTCCCCGCAGGCGCTCGGGCCGCCTGCGCAGGCAGCGGAGTAGGGCCTGGCGCTGGCGGGAGGTGTCCCGGAGCAAGATCGCTGGCTGTGCTGGTCGTTCCTGGATTCGGCGTTCGGCCAAATAGGTCCTGAAGAACTGCTCCTGTTCTTCAGGACTGAAGTGCTCGTGGGCGCGCAGCAGCAGACAGGCCAGGTCGTAGGCCGGTCCCCTGAGTTGGGGCGCGGGACCGCCGGCCCAGGCATCCAGGAACAACAGGCGGCGGCCGGCGCCGGCGATGCCCGCTGGCCCCGGCCAAGTGCCCACGCGCCTGCCAGCCACAAGTTGAGCGGGGTCCACGGAGAGCGGCTCCACCAGGATGTTGCGCGGGAACAGGTCATGGTGGATGAAGCCCAGGGCGTGCATGCGCCCGGTCTCCCGGGCCAGTTCAGCGATGACCTCGGGCCGTTCCCGGGCCGGTCCGCAAGCCAGGAACTCCTCCAGGGTGATTGCGTCGGTGGCTTCCACGGTCAGCATGAACTGGTAGCACGGCAGGCCGCGGCGCAGCAGCACGCCGGCTGCAATTGGCAGGGGCGTGCGGATGTGGCGTTCAATCAGCCAGGAGAGGTTCATGTACTCCTGGATGGTGGGGCTGTGGCGCCAGGGGAGCAGGCGCCGCAGGCCGTGGCGCAGGCGCGCAGAGCCGGTCAGGGGCCCGGCCTTGAGCCAGGCCGGGCCAGCGGGATCATTTAGGGGGCCAAAGCGCGTGGGTTCACAGACCTTGGCGCGGCGCGCGGCGAGGTCGAAGGCCAGGTCCGCCGCGCGGTCCATGACCTCTTCCTCCCAACCCTGCATGCGCAGGGTGCCAGCGGCGCGGCGGTAGATGCGTTCAACCACGGGTGGCGGACTTTTCCTTGTGCGCCAGGACGAAAGTCTGGGGCGAGAGCAGGCGGCGGGCGTGGATCCGGTCGCACACCAATGCGCCGGCGGCGGCGAAGGCCTGGTCGATGACAGCGACTGGCCGCGCCCGGCGCGTGCCGCCTGGGCGCGGGCGGCGCAGGCCCTTGGTGATGGCCTCCAAGCTGGCGCAATCCCAGTAGGAAGCGATGATCCAAGCCGAGGAAACGCGTACCAGTTCGCCCACGATGCTCTCCAACTCTTCGCCGTCGTTTAGGTGGTGAAGCAGGCGGCAGCAAAGCACCAGATCGCATGAGTCTGCCGCCAAGGGCAATGCCTCGGCCCTGGCTTGGGCTAGGCGAGGCGGCTGGGGAAGTTGTGCGCCGGTGATGCGTGCCTGGAGCAGCATGGAGCGGGAACTGTCGAAGCTCAGAATCTGGCCGCTGCTCGGGAGCAGGGCCTCGGAAAGACGGCCCGTGCCACAGGGCACGTCCAGGGCTCGGTCCACGGTCAGCTTGTTGCGCTGGAGCAAGCTGGTTACGAGCCGCACATCCTTGCCCGCTGCCCTGGGGCTGCGCCAACGGCCCCGGGCGCTCTGGGCATAGTGGGCGGCAGTTGCCGTTTCCCGCCACTTGGCCTGGAGCGGCTGCTGCTCCGCTTCAGCTCTGGTGGACTCCGAGTCAAAACCTCTGGTGCTGGTTCTCACCGGCGCAGTATA
>NYXZ01000061.1 GCA_002686595.1 Planctomycetota bacterium
CGCAGAAGACGCTGAAGCCGCCTTTTTCAACGGCGGTGATGCGAATCAGCTCCTGGATCAGCACGGTCTTGCCCACGCCGGCCCCGCCGAAGAGGCCGATCTTGCCACCCATGGCGAAGGGGCACAGCAGGTCGACGACCTTGATGCCGGTTTCGAAGACTTCCGAGACGGCCTCCTGTTCGTCGAAACGGGGCGCCGGGCGGTGGATGGGCCAGCGCTCGGTCTCGACCATGGCGCCCTTGGTAACCGTATCGAGAGGCGTGCCCAGCAGGTTGAAGATGCGGCCCTTGGTGTTCTCGCCCACGGGCACGCTGATGGGCGCGCCGGTATCAATGGTCACCATGCCCCGACGGCAGCCGTCCGTGGAGGACATGGCCACGCAACGGGCCACATCGTTGCCCAGGTGTTGGGCGACTTCGAGCACCAAGCTGATGTCCTTTTCGGTGTCGGTGACGGTCAGGGCGTTGAGGATGGCCGGCAGCTGACCGGGCTCAAAACGCACATCGACGACGGGGCCGAGGATCTGAGAGACGGTGCCCTCGTTGAGGGTGGCGGTGGTGGCAGTCATGGGGATGGCAAGGAGAGGATTTACTTGAGGGCTTCGGCGCCGCCGACGATGTCGAGCAGGTCCTTGGTGATCGATTCTTGACGCTTGCGGTTGTAGATGCCACGCAGGGTGTCCTGCATGTCATTGGCCGCGTCCGTGGCATTCTTCATGGCGAAGCGCCGGCTGGCGTACTCGGAGGTCAGGGCCTCCAAGAGGGCGTTGTAGACGCGCGTTTCGAGATAGCGCGGTACGAGGTGTTCGAAGATGGTTTCAGCATCCGGCTCTAGCAGTGGTTCGCCAGCCGGCGCAGCTTCCTGCTGCTCACCGTCCTGGCCCGCACCGCCGCCGATGGGCAGGAAGGGCACAACCGTCGGCACGTACTTGACCATCGATTCGAAGGCCGAGTAGAGCACGAAGACCTCGCCGTAGGCGCCGCCGGTGAACTCGCTGGTCAACATGCGCCCGACCATGGCGGCCTGGGCGTAATCCATGGCCTCCAGGCCAGGTTCGGCCAGGTAGCGCACGATGTTGAAGTCCCGGCGATCCATGTACTGGAAGGCCTTGCGCCCGATGACGAAGTAGTCGATTTCCTCGCTCCGTTCAGCGCGCCAACTCTCCATGGTCTTGAAGAGGTTGGAGTTATAGGCGCCGCACAGACCGCGGTCCGAAGACACCACCAGCATCAGGCTCTTCTGACCTTGGCCGGGGCAAAAGAGCGGACGCGCCTCCAACTCCTCGCCCAACATGGCCGCCAGGCGCTGCACCAATCCGGTGATCTCCTCCGTATAGGGGCGCGAGGCCACGGCCTGGTCTTGGAAGCGACGCAGTTTCGTCGTCGCCACCATTTCCATGGCGCGCGTAATCTGCTTGATGTTGCCGACGGAAGTAATCCGTTGGCGGAGTTCCTGAATGGAAGCCATGGGTCAGTCAGTTCAGCCCGCGAGCATGCCCGCTTTGACAGTGGTTATGGCCTGGTCGAGCACGGCCTTGGTCTCGTCGGGAATATCCTTGGCGGCCCCGGCGATGGCCTCCGCCACCTCTGGGTGGCGCTCGTTCACGTATTCGATAAAGGCCTGCTCAAACTCCGCCACGCGGCTCGCGGGCAAATCGTCAAGGCCTCCGGATGTGCCGGCGTAGATGATCATCACCTGCTCGGCCACGGGCACCGGCACGTACTGGCCTTGCTTTAGGATTTCCACCAAACGCTCGCCCCGGGTCAACTTGGCCTGGGTGGCCGAATCGAGATCAGAGCCGAACTGGGCGAAGGCCTGCAGTTCGCGGAACTGGGCCAGGTCCAAGCGCAGCGAACCGGCGTTCTTCTTCATGGGCGGAATCTGAGCCGCACCACCCACGCGCGAGACACTGATGCCCGCGTTTACGGCGGGCCGCACGCCGGAGTTGAACAGGTTGGCTTCGAGGAAGATCTGCCCGTCGGTGATCGAGATCACATTGGTAGGAATGTATGCCGCCACATCGCCTTCCTGGGTCTCCACCACCGGTAGCGCGGTCAGGGAGCCGCCACCGGCGGCGAAACGCGAATTGATTTCCGGCGCGTTGTCGGCCAGTTTCGCGGCGCGTTCCAAGAGGCGGCTGTGCAAGTTGAACACATCGCCGGGGAAGGCTTCACGCCCCGGAGGACGGCGCAAGAGAAGCATCACCTGGCGATATGCCAGGGCCTGCTTGTAGAGGTCGTCGTACATGATGACCACATGGCGCCCTTCGTCGCGGAAGCGCTCGCCCATGGCGCAGCCCGCATAGGCGGCGAGGTACTGCATGGACGCCTCGTCCATGGCCGAGGCGGAGACCACGATGGAATAGGACATGGCGCCTTGTTCCTCCAAGCGCCGCACAATGTCCACCACCGTGGACTGCTTCTGCCCCATGGCCACATAGATACAAATGACCTGATCCTTGTTCGTCGGATCGCCGCCGCCGGTTGTCTTCTGAGACAGGATGGTGTCGATCAAGAGGGCCGACTTGCCGGTCTGACGGTCGCCAATAATCAGTTCCCGCTGTCCGCGACCAATGGGGATCATGGCGTCGATGGCCTTGATGCCGGTCTGCAGGGGCTCGGTCACGGGTTGACGCTCAACCACGGAAGGAGCCGGTTGTTCAATGGGACGCAGGTCATCGGCGCCGGCGCCCAGCGGGCCCTTGCCATCGAGGGGATCGCCCAGAGCATTCACCACGCGTCCCAACAAGGCCGGCCCCGTGGGCACGGAGATGATGCGCCCGGTGGACTTGACCGTGTCGCCCTCGCGCACCTTGCTGGCATCACCCAGCAGCACACAACCGACATTGTCCTCTTCCAGGTTCAAGGCCACGCCGCGCACCCCACCGGGGAACTCGAGCAGCTCGTTCATCATGCAGTCGTCCAGGCCATAGACGCGGGCGACACCGTCGCCCACGGAGAGCACGGTGCCCACGCTCTGCATCTTTGAGGCGCCTCCATACGAGGCGATCTCCTGCTCTAGGATCGAGGTGACTTCAGCGGGTCGAAGGTCCATGGTGTTAGTGTCGTGTGGTGCTTCCGGCAACAATGGCCGCAAGCGATATGATGTTTAGTGAATCCAGAAAAATCAGGCGCCGCTAGCGGGCAAGGGAGCGTCCAGCAGCTTGCGGCGCAGGCCCTCGAGGCGCCCGCGCACGGAGGTATCCAACATGCGGTTGTCGACGGTCACCTGCACGCCGGCCAAGAGGTCCGGAGCCAAGCGACTCTTGAGCAGCACCTGCTTGCCGAGCAGTTTGCCCAGGCTCGCGGCCAGGGCATCGAGGTCCGCCGCATCCAGGGGACGGGCCGCGGCCACCTCCCCCTCCACGGCTCCCTGCTCCTGCAGGCGGCGCTGGGCAAATGCATCCGGCAGGCCCACCAGGACGGCCTCGCGGCGCTTGTCCAGGAGCAATGAAAGCAGGTTCTTGGTCAGGGCGTGGTAGTCCGCCGAGAGCTTGTCCAGCCCGGCCCGGCGTTCCGCCAAGGAAGCCTGGGAGCCGCACAAAAAGTCACGGACACCGGGGGAGGCCATTTGCAGGCCGAGCTGCTCCACATCTCGCCCCACGGCGTCCAAGACACCAGTGCGCTGGGCGAGTCCAAAGAGGGCGCCGGCGTAGCGCGTGGAAACGGGGTCGACGATCACGCCTGTCCTTCCCCACTCCCGATGAGTTCACGCACCAAGCGCCTGTCATCATCGGCGCTCACATTGCGACCGAGTACGGCTCCAGCGGCGTTCAGGGACAGATCAACCACTTCCGCCCGGATGGCGTTCAGGGCCTTGTCCTGTTCGGCCTGGATGCTCTTGCGCGCGTTTTCGAGCAGTGCTTCGGCAGACGCCTTGGCCTCCTCAATGATCTCGCGTTCGCGCACCTCGGCCCTTTCGCGGGCCTCGCCAAGCAGTTTGGCGGCTTCCGCCTGGGCCTCGCCGAGTTTGACTTCGACTTCCGCCCGGGCGGCCTCTGCGGCACGACTGGCTTCCTCGGCGGACGAGATGGCCAGCACGGCCTTGTCGTCGCGTTCGAGCAGGGCCACGGTCACTTTCTTCATCACCACCGTCCAAATGAACGGCAACGACAGGAGGAAGATGAGCCACGTCCAAAAGATGCCCCCGCCCCCGGCGAGGTCCATCGGGTTGAAGCCGCCGCCCTCGGAAAGGGCCAGCAACGGAGTCAGGAGTGAAGAGGTCATGATTGTGCTCCCACGGGGTTAGGGACGTGAGAAAAGGGCTGCGGGGTTACCGCCGGGCGCTAGCGTCCGGCGGTGTTGATCCCCGCCACGCGCCCTAGAGGACGACCACGAGCACGGCCACCACAACGGCGAAGAGGGCCACACCCTCGATGAAAGCCGAGAGGATAATGGAACCGCCGCGGATCTCGTCAGCGGCCTCCGGTTGGCGGGCGATGCCTTCGTTGGCGCACCCACCGATGCGGCCGATTCCGAGGCCTGCGCCGATCGCGGCAATACCAGCACCAATGGCGGCGCCGGCCTTGGCCAGGCCGGCGGTCTGAACGGGATCTTGGAAGAGGGTCATGTCTTAGGTTTGGCTGTGAACGACGGAAGTCGTCCGCGGGGATTTTGAGGGGATCTAGTGGTGCGCTTCAGGAATTCGATTGCTAGGTCTCGTGACCGTGCGTTCGTGGCAAGGCGCAGCGACGACGCGTATCCGTGGATACTCGCAGGAGCTGCAACGCAGGTACGGACGCAAGGGCGCGGGAGATATCATGCGAACTTCTGAAGTACACCACTAGGTAAGAACAGTCCCGAATCAGTGCTCGGGGTGAATCGCGGCGTTGACGAAGATGATCGACAACTGCGTGAAGATGAAGGCCTGCACCATGGCCACGAAGGACTCGATGATCATGATGAAAACGGAGAAGCCGACGGCTGCGGGGGAGATGGCATAGCCAACGCCCAGAGAACGGCCGCCGAAGAGGAAGATCAGGCCCATGAAGGAAAGCACCACCATGTGGCCGCCGCTCATGTTCGCGAAGAGACGAATCATCAGGGCAAAGGGCTTGATGAACAGGCCCACGATCTCCACCACGAACAAAAGGGGCCAGAGGGCCGCCGGCACGTGGGGGACCAGGTTTTTCCAGAAGGCCAGGGGGCCCTGAGCGATCATCCCGCCCCCGATCATCACCGTCAAAGTGATCAGAGCCAGGCCGCAGGTGACGAAGATGCTCGCCGTGGCGGTGGCTGAACCCGGGATCAGACCCATCAGGTTCATGAACAGGATGAAGAAGAACATGGACAGGAAGAAGGGCAAGAATGCCAGTCCCCTTTCACGGCCCATGACCGGCAACACCATGTCGTCGCGCACCCACATGGCGAAACCGGCGAAGAGGCGCGAAAGAAAGTCGCCCTGGCCAGTGCGCAAGTAGCGTGGCACACCCATGAAGCAGATGAAGATCAGCAACACGGCGGCAACCTGGAAAAGCTGCAGGTTGGTGAAGACCATTTGGGCGCCGTCGTGGCCTGGATCGCCGTCGAGGGCCGCCAGGGCGGCGGGCATGGGCAAGCTGATGAGGGGCGCGCCCCCGCCGTGGCTTGCAGCACCAGCGTGCGCACCAGCGTGCCCGTGGCCATCAGCGTGACCGTGGCCGTCATCCCCAGGAGCCTGCTCGCCAGTTCCCTGATCCGCGTCGTGGCTGACCAAGGTGGCGGGCATCAGGTGCATGAAGAGGCCCGAGAAGACATTGTCCGAACTGTGGTGCTCGGCGTAGTTGCCGCTGATCCAGATCGGGAGGGCGATCACGGCCAGAGCCAAAAGAGGTCGCAAGAAACTCACAGTGCCTGCCTCCGGGCGGAGCACTCCTTGAGGAAGCGCAGGTGGTCAAAGGTCCCGGCCACCATCAACACCAAGACGGCGCCGATAAAGGCCAACAGATAGGTGCGCCAGTCGACCCGCAGGGCCAGGGGCTCAATGGCATTGAAGGCCGCGGCTCCCAGGCCCAGCCCGAGCACTTTGGCCAAGAAACCGAGGCCAAACGCGCCAAAGGCATTCTCCGGATTGTGTCGCATGGTGTGCACCTGCCAGGCGTGGGCCAGGCCCCCCACGGCACAACCGAGCAGGAAACCAGCCAGTACGCCCGTACCCAGGGCTCCGCCCAGACGCCAAGCCACAAGGGCGGCGACCGGCAGGGCGGCAAAGAGGGCGGGGACTGTTCGGCTCATCAAACTGGGGGGGGATAGCTGGGGGCAGCTGGTCTGGTCTCAGGTGGTACTAGTTACTGCTGCTCGTCCTCAGGCCCGGCCTTGCCCGCGGGCGAGACCTGGCGCAAAAGGGCGAGGGTGGCTCCAAGGAAGCCCGCCAGCATGCCGAGGATCAGAAAGAGGGGCACCGTGCCCAAGCGCTTGTCGAGCCACAATCCGCCGAGGGTCATGATGACCAAGGTGGCGGCGAACTGGGCCCCGACGCCTGCGTGCCGCGCCATCCGGTCCATGCGCCCGCCGAGGGTATCGCGCCCCCCATCAGGTTTTTGGTTTGCGGTCGGCTGCTCGGACATGCTCGTCGGCTTCACACCCGGGTGGCACAGACTCCCGCCCATATACATAGGTAGAGACGGCACCTTCCCGATCCTGGAGTCTGGTGGACTCCACTCCATTTGCAAAGTCCCGCCGACGGCCCGCGGAGAGTCCGCCGGCCCCCTAACGGGGTTTCAGGCGGAACAATCTAAAGCCCACCCCCCCTCCGTCAACCGCTACGGGGAGAAATCCTGGGATTATCTCACGGGGCCCATTCAAGGCCCTCTCCCCCGCCCGGTCCCGCGTCCACCCCAGAGCCCCTTCCTGGACCGGCCGGTGGCCCAGCGTTTCGACCCCGGTGGCGACCACGGCGCATTTCCCAGCTGCCACTCCCCATCCTCCCCGTCCCCCTGGCTAGAATAGTCGCCGGATTTTTCGGGCACACTTGCCCCTGCCAGCCCCCCCGACCCCCGGCGCCCCGCCCGCGCCCTTTCCCCCTCAAGAGAAACCCCGTGGAACGAACTCTAGTCCTCCTCAAGCCCGATGCCATCCAGCGCGGACACATCGGCGAAATCCTGGGCCGCTTCGAGGCCAAGGGCCTCAAGGTCGTCGGCATGAAGTTCCGCCAGTTCCCCCTGGAGCACATCCAGCAGCACTACGAGGTGCACCGGGAGCGGCCCTTCTTCGATAGCCTGGTTGCCTTCATGACCTCCGCGCCGGTCCTGGCCCTGGCCCTTGAGGGCAAGGACGCCGTGGCCGTCACGCGCCGCCTGATGGGGCCCACCAACTGCGCCGAAGCGCCTCCGGGCACGATCCGCGGCGATTTGGGCCTGTCCTTTTCACACAACCTGGTCCACGGATCCGACGCCCTGGAGACCGCCCGCACGGAACTGGCCCTCTTCTTCGACGCCGACGAGCTCTTCGACTGGACTCCCGTGGCCGAGAACTGGGTCTACGATGTGGAGGAGGAGCTGTCCCCCGCCAGCTGAGCGCCGCCCAGGTGGGCGAACTCGTGACGGAGCTCGCCCCCCTGCTGCGGGGACGGGTGCTGCGCGACGTGCAGGCCCTGCCCCCGCGGGACCTGCTCTTGATCTTCGAACCGGCGGCGGGCGCCGGCGGGCCGCCACTACGCCTGCGCCTCTCCGCTGACCACAGCGCGCCGCGCATCCATCTGCAACACGGGCGCGTCCCGGGCCACGACGGCCCGCCGGGCCCTTTCTTTCGCCAGCTCAAGGCCGACCTGCAAGGGGCCACCCTGGCCTCCCTGGACCAGGTGCGGGGCGATCGCATCGTGCTCTTGGATTTCAGGAACACCCCCGCCGGAGGTCGCCGAGGCCTGCTGGCGGAACTCACCGGCCGCGGCTCGAACATCTTCCTGCTGGGGCCCGGCGACTGCCTAGAGGCCGCCCTGGCCGTACCCGCCGCACCCGCCAACGCCTCCGGGGCGCGGCGCACACTGCGCCCGGGCCAGCCCTGGCAAGCGCCCCCGACGGGCCCGCCGCCCCCGGCCCCCGTGCCCCTGGCCGAGGCCTTTCCCGCGCCGCCGCCCTATCAGCCCCCCGGATCAGGCGCCGCTCCAGGCCCGGACGAGGCCCAAGCCCGTCCCGCCGCTCCCCTCTCCTGGATCGTCGAAGCCAGCCTCGGCGCCCAGGCCCTGGCAACCCGTGGCGAGGCCCTGCGCAACGCCACGCGCCGCCGCCTGGAGAGGCGTCTGGCCCGCACCCGTTCCCGCCAAAAGGGCCTGGCCCAACGGGCCACCGCCGCCGCCGGATCAGAACGATCTCGCCAGGATGGCGATTTGCTCCAGGCAAACCTGCACCGCCTGCGGCGCGGTCTGCGCGAGTTGGTTGTTGACGACCTCTACCGAGAACAGGCCGCCAGCGACGACGGTCCGCCCCAGCGCACCCTGGCCCTCGACCCGCGCCTTTCCCCCCAACAGAATGTGGAACGCTTCTACAAGCGCCACAGGAAGCTGGAACGGGACGGGCGCTCGGTGCACGCGGAACGGGAACGCCTCGAACGCACCGTCCTGGCCCTGGAGGATCACCTCGCGCGCCTGGAGCAGGGCGCGGACCCCGCCGAGCTGGATCGGGAAGCGGTGGCCGCCGGCCTGCTCGAAGCCCCCCAGGAGGCGGACCCGCGCCGCCGGCGGCCCCAACGCCAGCGCCTGCCCTACCTCACCTTCGCCGCCGCTTCCGGTTCCGAAATCCGCGTCGGACGCAGCGCCCGGGACAACGACGCCCTGACCCTGCGCCACTGCCGCGGGAACGATCTCTGGCTGCACACGGCGGATGCTCCGGGCAGCCATGTGGTCCTGGTGGGCCAACGGGGGCGCGAGGCGGATCCGGAGGACATCCTCGATGCCGCGCACCTGGCGGTCCATTTCTCACCCCTCAAAGGCGCCCGCAAGGCGGATGTGCACCTGGCCCAGCGCAAGCATGTCCACAAACCCCGCGGCGCCAAGCCAGGGTTGGTGACGCTCTCCGGTGGCAAGGTCCTGCAGGTACGCATGGAGGAACAGCGCCTGGAACAGTTACTACGCAGCCAAGGCTCCTAGGGGCACGGGCCAGCGCTATGCTCGCTTATCCCACCGCCCCGCCCGTACCCAGGCGACTGAAATCAAGTCTTGGGTCAGCGTCAGACCGATTCGGCGCCCAGACCAAACCCCCAAGCCGTACACTGCGCCCATGATTACGCTCCGCTCAAAGACCTCACTGCTGGTTCTGTTGCTCATGACCCCCATCTGGGCCACGGGCCTCTACGGCTGTGCCTCAAATGACAAACCCGGCGAGAGCGATGAGGAACGCCTGGCCCTCTACAGCGACTTGGCCCTGCAGTACTACGAGATGGGTGATTTGGATCGCGCCCAGGGTCAAGCCGAACAGGGCCTGACCATTGATGCGGAGAACTTCAAGCTCGCCCTGATCCTGGGCTGGATTCACCAGCGCCGGGGCAAACTGACGGACATCCTGCGGGCAGAAGCCATCTTCCGCTCCCTGCACGCCGGGGACGACTACCGTGCCCGGTTGGGCCTGGCCGAGGCCCTGGAACGCAAAGGCCTGGCACTTGACGAGGCCTCCGGCGCAGTCGCCGACGGCAGCCGCTTCACGTCTGCAACAGATCCACAGGCACGGGCCCATGAACTGGC
>NYXZ01000120.1 GCA_002686595.1 Planctomycetota bacterium
CCGCGCATGACGCCGCGCCCTCCGCCGCGCATGACGCCGCGCACTCCGCCGCGCACTCCGCCGCGCATGGCGCCGCACATGACGACGCACACTCCGCCGCTAAGCGCGCCGCCCATTCCGCTGCGCGTGACTCCGCCCATGACGCGCCGCGGCCCGCTACTGCAACCGCCAGCGGTCCCAACACCGCCGACGCCCTCTTCGCCCGCGCGCGGCAAGATCCCCAGGCCCTGGCCCTGCGCGTGGCTCGTCGCACTCTACTCGGGCGCCTGTATTTCGACGACACAACCTACGGCGAGCTCGCCACGCTGGCGGATTTCGTCTCCCGTGACCTGTTGCGCCGGGGAGCGCGCCGGGGAGATCGAGTCTGCCTCTTCGTGCCCCCGGGCCCGCAACTCTTCGCCTGCGCCTTCGGTCTGTTCCGCGCCGGATTGGTTCCGGTCCTGATCGACCCGGGCATGGGACGCGCCAATCTCTTGGCGTGTGTGAAACGCATGGCGCCACGCGTCTTCATAGGCATCCGGCGCGCCGTTTTGCTGAGGCGCCTTTTCCCGCGAGCCTTCGCCTCCGTCGAACTTTCCATGACCGTGGATCCCTGGCTGCGAGACGCCCAGGCGCGGGCAAGCGCACCGCAAACGGATCTCGGCCCCTGCCCGCCACACAATCCACGCCACGAAGCTGCGGTCCTCTTCACCTCCGGCAGCACCGGCCCCCCCAAGGGCGTCAGCTACACCCACGCCAACTTCCTGGCCCAAACCGAGCGCCTCCAAGCCCTCTACCGTTTCACGCCGGGGGAAGTTGATCTCTCCTGCTTTCCACTTTTCGCCCTCTTCTGTCCTTCCCTGGGAATCACCTCGGTCATTCCCGAGGTCAACCCCAGCCGCCCGGCGCGCTTCAACCCGGCGCGCCTCTTGGAAGTGGCCGCCGCCACCGGGGCGACCACCAGCTTCGGTTCGCCGGCCATTTGGCGCCGGCTGGTGCCCTGGTGCCAGGCCCGCGGTCGCACCGCGCCTGGCATCCGGCGTGTCTTGATGGCCGGCGCACCGGTACCACCGGATCTGCTCGCAGATCTCCAAGCGATCCTGCCGGCGGGGGCCGAGGTCCACACGCCCTACGGCGCCACCGAGTCCCTGCCCGTGGCCTCCATCAACGCCAGCGAGGTTCTCGCCCTGGCGCTGATGGAGGCCACGGGCAAGCGCCCAGGCGAGCGCCTCGCCCCGGGCACCTGCGTCGGTCGGGTAGTTCCGAAAACACAGGTGCGCCTGATTCCGATCATTGATGGTCCCGTGGAGGGGAACAGCCTCCCGGCGCCCCTACCGGCCAACACCCTGGGCGAGGTTTGCGTGGCGGGCCCCCAGGTGACCCGCGCCTACGCGGAAGATCCAGCGGCCACCGCCGCCGCCAAGTTCAGCGCAGACGGCGTGTTCTGGCACCGCATGGGTGACGGCGCTTGTTTCGATGACACGGGCCGTCTTTGGTTCCAGGGGCGCATCGGCCACCGTTTGGAAACCGCCGCCGGCCGCATCATGCCGGTCCCGGTGGAGCTGCCCTTCCAGGCCCACTCCGCCGTGCGCCGCTGTGCCCTGGTGGGCATCGGCCCCCGAGGCGCGGAGATACCCGTGCTGGTAGTAGAAGCCGAGGCGGGCCACGCGCGGGGCGCGCTCCGCCACAAGCTGGCTGGCGAGTTGCTGGAGTTGGCGCGCTCCTTTGCCAATGCTGCCGACGCAGACCTGGGACCGGCGGCGGTACACACCGTGCTATTCCACCCGAGCTTGCCCGTGGATGTGCGCCACAACGCGAAACTCGATCGCCCGGCCCTCAAACGCTGGGCAACTGAACAGTTCAAGGGCGGAACAGCCCGGTGAAGGCCCTGGTCACCGGCGGCACGGGTTTCCTTGGCGCAGCCCTGGTTCGAACCCTGTGTGATAGTGGTTGGGAAGTTATCTACACGGCCCGCCGCCAGGTCCCGGCGACGCAGGTCCCCTCCGCGGCCACCTTCATGCCCTGCGACCTGGCGTCATCCGGCGCCACCGACATCCTGGTCCAGGCCATGGCAGGCGCCGATGTCGTTTTCCACACGGCGGCCAAAACCGGCGTCTGGGGACGGCGCCGGGATTTCATGGCCACCAACCTGGCCGGCACCGAGGCTGTCTTGGCGGCCTGCGCCGCCTACAACACAAATGGTGCTGGCGACACAGGCCGCGCAGTCAGCGCCACGCCGCCCGTCTTGGTGCACACCTCATCCCCCAGCGTCTGTTTCGACGGACTCGATCATCGCCGCGCCGGGCCGGACCTGCCCCGGGGGACGCGCTTCAGTTGCGCCTATCCCGAGAGCAAGGCCCGGGCGGAAGAGGCCGTGGAACAGGCCTGGCAAAGCGGCCCCCTGCTCGGCTGCATCCTGCGCCCGCACCTGATCTACGGTCCCGGTGACCCGCACCTCTTGCCGCGCATCGTGGACCGCGCCCGCAGCGGACGCCTGCGGCGCATCGGCGCGGGCGACAACGAGGTCAGCCTGTGCTTTATCGAGCATGCCGTCGCCGCGCACATTTCCGCCGCCAAAAAGCTCCTCGCCGACGGCCGCGCCGCCACCTGCGCCAAGCGCTCCTATTTCATTGCCGACTCCGAGCCGGTGCTGCTCTGGCCGTGGATCGACGAGCTCCTGCTGGAGGCCGGCCTGGCTCCCGTCGAGCGTTCCCTCTCCCGCCGCCGGGCCACACTCATCGGAACCCTGTGTGAAGTCCTGTGGCGCGCCCTGCCCCTACGCGGCGAACCGCCCATGACGCGCTTTGTCGCCGGGGAACTGGCCACTTCCCATTCCTATGACATGGGCCCGGCGCGGCGCGAGCTCGGCTACGAACCACGCGTTTCCCCTGAGCGCGCGCGGCAACTGGCCCTCGCAGATCTCAGGGCTCGGGGCCTTTTGCCATGAGTTGCCCCGTCGGACGACTGGCCCCCAGCCCCACGGGCCTCTTGCACCTGGGCCACGCCCGCAGTTTCCTGCTCGCCTGGTGGTCCGTGCGGTCCCGCGCGGGGCGCCTTGTGCTGCGCATGGAAGACCTGGACGGCGAGCGCTGCCGACCCGAGTTCGCCGATGCGATCCTGCGCGATCTGGAGTGGCTGGGCCTTTGCTGGGATGGCCCGGTGATACTCCAGAGCGAACAGGCCGCCGCCCACCAGGCCGCCCTGGAAAAGCTGCGGCGGGCGGGGCTGTGCTATCCCTGTGTCTGCACGCGGCGGGAGATCCGCGAGGCGGCCTCCGCTCCCCAGGCGCCGCCGGGCGCCGCCAGCAATTCGGACCCCGGAGCGGCGAGTGCCTATCCCGGCACCTGCCGCGGCCGCTTCAAGAGCGGGCCCGAGGCAGACGCCGCTAATGACGCCAATGACGCCGACGCCGCCGGGGCCGCCGGGGCCGCCAATGACGCCAACGCCGACGACGCCGACTGGGCCGCCGGGGCCGCCAGCGGCCGTCCAGTCGCCTGGCGCCTGCGGGTGGAGCCCGGCGCGGTGAGCTTCAGCGACGGACTCTACGGGGCCCAGTCATTTGATCCGGGCCGTGAAGTGGGCGACTTCCCCATCGCCCGCCGGGACGGCCAGGCCGCCTATCAACTGGCGGTCGTCGTGGACGATGCGGCCGCCGGTGTCACCGAGGTCATGCGCGCCCGCGACCTGTTGCCGAGCACCGCCCGCCAGGTTTTGCTCCTGCGCCACCTGGGCCTGGCCGCGCCCAGTTGGACGCACCTGCCCCTGGTCCTGGACCAGCACGGCCAGCGCCTGGCCAAGCGCAGCGACGCCCTCTCCCTGCAGGCCCTGCGAGAGGCGGGGAAGACCCCCGGCCAGATTGTGGCCTGGGCAGCAGCCTCGGCGGGTTTGCATGGCGAGGACCCTCAACTCGCCCCCGACCCCGCTGATCCAAAGGCAAGGCCCAGTGATTACCTCGCTACCTTCCGCCGCGCCACGCTCACAAGAGGCGACGTCCAGGCCCCCAGCCAGTTCTGAGGAAAATAACCCATTCATACAATAATAGGGAGATTCGCCGGGCACCACTCTTCCGCCCACGGTAGAGGGCTCCCTTGTTCCGGCCCCTAGAGGCCAGTTTTTCACCCCCCCAGTATTCACCATGACCATTATTGAATCAGGCACCGCGGCCCCGGCCTTCAGCCTGGAGAGCCACCTTGACACCACCGTCAGCCTCTCCGACTTCGCGGGCCAGAAGAACGTCCTGCTCGTTTTCTATCCCCTGGACTACACCCCCACATGAAGCCTCGAAATCCCGGGCCTCAACGCGCTGCAAGGCGAGTTTGAGGCCTGCGACACCCAAGTTTTGGGTGTCTCAATCGACTCCAAGTTCTGCCACAAGGCCTGGTCCGCCGGTTTCGCCGGGATCACCTACCCCCTGCTGGCCGATTTCCACCCCAAGGGCGAGATGTCCACTTCCTACGGCGCCTATCTGGCCGAGGCCGGCATCACCGACCGCGCCACGGTCCTGGTGGGCAAGGACGGCCAAGTACTGTGGTCCGAATCCATCGGCCCCGGCGGCGCCCGCGTCCCCGGTGACCTCCTGGCCAAGGCCAAGGAACTGGGTCAGTAGCTTTTGGTCCGGGGGCGGCCGCCGTCCCCGGACACCCTTCCCCCGCGCCGGACTTGACAGCCACCCCTGACGGGGTAGGCTTCCCCGTCCCATTCCCCGATAGCTCAGTTGGTAGAGCAACCGGCTGTTAACCGGTTTGTCGCAAGTTCGAGTCTTGCTCGGGGAGCCAATACACCCCCGGGCGAAAGCCTGGGGGTTTTTTTTTGGCCGCGGCTCGCGGACTAGTCTCTGACGCCACAAACGTGCTAGTATCACGGCTCTGTCCCAGATTCCACAGGAGGAGGAAATGTCACAGAAGGCGGAGCCGCCCACAACTCAAAGAGCCTACACCCTTCGGCTCCAAGGAACTGACAGGAGTGATCAATCATGGCGTGACGCCCTCTGGCAGACACACCACGCGGCCAACAAAGGCTCGAAGGCATTCGGCGACTGGCTGCTCACCATGCGCGGTGGACTGGACCACACTTTGGCGGACGCCAAGATCAAAGGCGAGAAGAAAGAACCCGATCGTGACCCAACCCCTCCAGAACGCAAAGACAGGCGCATTCTGTTGGCGCTGTCCTGGCTTTCGGTGGAGTCGAAGCGAGGGGCCCCGAAGGAGTTCCTCGTAGCGTCCGGCCACGCTCCCGCCGAGAATCGTAACGGTCAGGTTATCAAGGCCTTAGAGAGGATCCTCGAGAAGAGAGGCGTGCCGAAAAACAATATTGCCGGGTGGATTGGCGATTGCTCGGCTTCTCTCGGCGCGGCCATCCGCGACGATGCCGTTTGGATCAACCGCAGCGAGGCGTTTGATGAGGTAGCCAAGACACTCGATGGCAAGGTGCGCAAGTATGCCAGCACTCAGATCATGTCTTTCTTCAGTCCCAAAGATGTCTATCTGAGGCTGCCTTCTTTCAGTGGCGATGATGAATCCGAGATAGAGACCGCCTCCAATGATGGACCAGAGTTCCGCACACTCGCACGGAATTGGGTCAGCACTAACTTCGGAACGGGGCAGAAGAGCGACCCTGAAACGATCGTGAAACAGTTGCGGATTCTGACAAGCGCCAATCTGAAGCATTTCGAGGGGCTGAGCAGGGGCAGCTTCATCAAGGAACTATGTGGGCGGATCAATGTTCAGGGTGAAGACTCTGATGCGCTGCGATCTGGCATTGGATGGTCCACTGGCCGCCCATCCAAAGGGCGGGTTGCCATTGACTCACTCCCAGATCCCGTCTCGGTGGAAGCCATACTCACTTTGCAGCAGATATTCAGTGAAGAGGCAGGCGCAAAGCAGAGCAAGTCAAACACTCGGGATGTACCTGAGTGGACGCCATGTTTGCGTCAAAGGATCGAAAATGAATGCGGCATGCCGTTCCGAGGAACTCGCGATCATACAGATGAATATTCGGTGATGCTTGACCACGCAGCAAGAAGGGTGTCGATGACGCACACCTGGATTAAACGAGCCGAGGCCAAACGCAGAGAGTTCGAGAAAGATGCCAAGAGAATAGGTCAAGTTTCAGAAAAGGCTAATAAATGGCTGGATGACTTCTGCCAAGAACGATCGCGCATTTCGGGTGCTATCGAGCCTTACCGTATTCGTCGGAGAGCGCTCGGCAAGTGGGAAGAAGTTGTTGCCGCATGGAGCAGGAGCTCG
>NYXZ01000062.1 GCA_002686595.1 Planctomycetota bacterium
AGTCCAAGATACTCTGGATCCAACAGCTCGGTCGCGGCCTGCGACGGGCAGACGGCAAAGGCCATCTGCGTGTTATCGACTACATCGGCAACCACCGTTCCTTCCTAAATAGACCCAGTATTCTCTTCGGTCTTTCGCCGGGGGACGCCCATATCCGTGCCGCCCTTGCGCGGTACCAAGCGAGCGACTTTGAGCTCCCTGCGGGTTGTGAGGTCACGTACGACCTGGAGTCCATCAACATCCTGGAAGCCCTGCTCTCGCCGCCTACGAAGGACGAGGCGCTGCGCAGCTACTACACCGATTACGTGGGCCATGCTGGCAGCCGGCCGACGGCGATCGATGCCTACCACGACAACTACAACCCCGGGACCCTGCGATCAACGTACGGCAGCTGGCCTGGTTTTGTGCAGGCAATGGGTGGCTTCAGTCCGGAGGAAGAGGAGCTGTTTTCCACCGCCGCCGCCCGAGGACTCTTGCTGGAGCTCGAAACCACAAGACTCAACAAGTGCTTCAAGGCGGTTGTCCTGCTTGCGGCCCTCAACCTGAATGGGCTTCCTGGCAGCACGGCCATCGACGCACTACAAGCAGAGGTCCGGCGCATCGTCACCCGCGTTGATGTTTTTGCTAGGGAGTTTGGCCAAACTGATGATCCCCCGCGCGATCTCAAGGCGCTCTTGGTCAAATGGCCAATCAGCCACCTCATCGGGACCGGAGCGGGTGCGGGCAGTGCCTACTTCAATTATCGGGGTGGTCACCTTGAGGTGTCCATTGAGCTCACCAATGACCAGGTTCCGCTGTTCCACGATTGGGCCCGCGAGCTCCTCGATTGGCGTCTAGCCGCCTATCTGGATCGCCCCAAGGTTCTCGTAGCGACATCCCCAGGGGCTCTCCCCATCGCCTGCAATGTCAGCCATATCAGTGGCCGCCCCATGTTGTTTTTCCAACAGGGCCGCGACAAGCGCGAGGACATCCCCGAGGGCCCGACTCCGATTCACATCAATAACAACGACTACATCGCAGAGTTCAGGAAGATCGACGTAGCTGTGGTTCACAAGGACGGCGACAAAACCAACCTTCTGCCCAAGATCCTCCTTGACTGGTTCGGCCCTGACACTGGCAAACCCGGCACCCGATTCATGACGCAGTTCCGCAGAGAAGGGGAGCTGTTGATACTCGAACCAAGACCCTAAGACTGCCGCCGCGAACACTCGCCTCCGCTTTGGAGGCTAGGCAGCTTTGATTCTCATCGATCTCTGCGCTGATCTCACAGACGACTAGGGTGAGGGATGGAGGACGTGGCATCAGGCCCTCCCCGAACAGTATGAGCACCGCCCTGGGGACGGAGCTCTCTCTCTCGGCCCAGCCCCCTTAGGTGTGGATTGCGTTCGACTAGGCAACTGCCGCCGCCTTTCTCCGGCACCCTCCCCCTAGAAGCCGTAGCCCACGGGTCCGTGGCCCGGTACAGATACATAGCCCTGGGTGTTGGAGGCGTTGCTGTTTCCAGCGCTGAAGCTGCTGCTCCAGAAGTTGTCGCCGCCTCCGGCGCTGCGGGCCTGGCCGGCGCGGGCGGCGGCGTGCAGATTGCCTAGGGTGTAGGGGCTGCCTTCGAAGCCTACGTTTCCGGCGGCGTCGAACCAGTAGCGCCCGGGCTGGGCTTGTGCTCCGATCAGGGCGCTGATGTAGAAGACCTCTTGGGCAGTCAAACGGCGACCGTTGAACCAGATGGATGACTGGCCCGCAGAGGCGTATTCCGATGCCTGGCCGAAGTTGTGGCCGGGGTACATGAAGCCGGCCGGGGGTTGGCCGCTGGCGCCGTAGAGGCCGCTGATCTGGTCGTACCAGTAATCCCCGGCCATGGGGGCGGCGCCGTAGGCGTGCTGGAACTCATTGATTTGGTTTTGATCCATGGCCATGCCATTGATGAACACGTGTCCTTCCTGGCCCGACGGCTCAAGGCCCCCTTGGTAGGGCGGGTATTGGCCATAGTCGTCTGAGGCGCAACTACAGGAGGCCGCTGCGAGGGTGATCAACAAGGTGTGGATGATGTTCTTCATGGCTTCTCGGGGGTTAGGGACTGGACTGTGAGCTGGAACGGCCTGTGGGGCTCTCGGCAACAGGGCATCCCCGGTTTTCCCGCGGGGAATATGACATTCAGAGAGGGTAAACACGCAATCGGTCAAACCGGGAGATCGACTCGGGACACATGCCCTGTGGCCCCCTTACGGGTCATAGGGCGTCCGACGATGAAACTCTGGGGAGCCGCGTCGGGCGCCTACCTTTTTTCGAACCGTGTTGGACGGGCCGTATTAGATGGTCACGACCTTGGCGGCCCCATCGATCTCAGCCAGGATGGTATCCATGGTTGAGGGGTCCACGCCTGGCGGTGTGAGGCCGTAATGCTTGAGGCAGGTGCCGCAGGGCAGTAGGTCGACGCCGTTTTCCTGGATCAGGGTGAGTTCGGCGAGGACCGGGGAATCCGGGGCCAGGAGCTTCACGCCGGCGTTGTAGAGGCAGATGGCGGTGAGGTCGGTGAGGGCGCCGCTCTTTTGGAGGAGCGTTTTGAGGATGCGGTGGCCCAGGGCTGAATCGCCGTGGCCCATGGAGTCGTTGTTCAGGATGAGGACGGTGGTCATGGGCGGGTGGTTTGGGAGGCTTGGGGAGTGGAGGGGGTTGTGCCGCGGGCGGGGGAAGGTGGTTGGCAGTGGGGTCGGCGGGGGGGTATTGGGAAGGCGGGGGGGATTTATTGGGAATCGGTGGCGACCTTGGAGGGATCTGCAAGTCTCCCAGGGCGGGTGGGGGCTAGGGATGGTCGACCTGACACTGGCCAGTTAAGCACCAGCCAACACGCCACACCACACCAATCCCTCCCACTAGCCCTTACCCCCAACCGGCCTACTCGACCGGCCCACTCGGCCAACCCTGCCAACTCGGCCAACCCTGCCCACTCGGCCTGCCCTACCCACCCGGCCAACTCGGCCCGCCAGGCCCACCAGGCCCACCCTACTTCGCCGAGCCCACCGCGCGTTCCACGGCCCGATCAAACTCCTCGTGCGCCGGGTGGCCCGACCAAATCTCGGCTCCGGCGCGATCGAAAACAAACGCCTTGGGAATGCCGGTCACGCCCCAGGCCTTGCCCGTCGCGCCAGCGGTGTCCAGGCCGATGGCATAGGGCATCTTGAAGCGTTCGACGAACGCTGCGATCTTTCCGCTCTCCCCTGCCCCGCGGCTGGAGTGGATGCCGAGGACGACCAGGCCGCGGTCGGCGTATTGTTCGGCGGTTTTCACCAGGTGGGGCGTGGACTTCACGCAGGGCGGGCACCAGGTTGCCCAGAACTCGACGACCACGGGCTTGCCGCGCAGGGCGGCGAGGGTGGGGGATTCGCTGGTGTTGGTCCAGCCGCTGACGGAGATCACTTTGGAGCTCGGGGCAGTCTCTGTGGCTTCCCCCATTGCTGTCTCCCCCATTGAGGAGGCGCCCGCCGCAGCCTCGCCGCCCATGCCTGGTTCATGGCTGGCCTCCGAGCGTGAGATCTCTGCGGTGCACCCGCTCATGGTGACCAGGAGGACGAGGCTGGAGATGCTGGTTAGGAGTCGCATGCTGTTGAGGCTGGTTCCTGAGTGGGTTGTGGTAGCGGGGACTGATGTGTTGGGGCCGGTTCTCGGGGGCCCCAGATCGCTGGTGCAGGGCGCTGCCATTCTAGCGAGAATCGGGACACCACAGGCAATGTCGTTTCGAACGCCGGCAACACCCCCTATCCTGGGGGCCATGCGCTTATCACCCTGGCCTCTGCTCTTGCTTCTCTGCGCCTGCGCCGCGACTCCGCGGCGGGCGCCGAATATCATCTACATCCTGGCCGATGATCTCGGCTACGGCGAACTCGGCTGTTATGGCCAGGAGAAGATCCGCACTCCTCGCTTGGATACCTTGGCGGCCGAGGGCATGCGGTTTACGCGCCACTACTCGGGCAGCGCGGTCTGCGCGCCTGCCCGTTGCTCCTTGCTCACGGGAATGCACCAAGGCCATGCTTCCATCCGGGGCAACGACGAGGTCGGTTCCCGGGGCGATGTCTGGCGCGACCCTGAACTGGAGGGGCAGCGACCGATGCCGGCGAGCGATGTGACCGTGGCCGAGCTGCTCAAGCAGGCGGGCTATGCCACGGCAGCCATCGGCAAGTGGGGACTCGGCTGGATGGGCTCCAGCGGAGACCCACTGAGTCAAGGTTTCGACTTGTTCTTCGGCTACAACTGCCAGCGCATCGCCCATAGCTACTACCCGGTTTTCCTTTGGCGCAATCACGACAAGGTCTACCTCGACAACGACTTCACCTACCCCCATGAAAAACTTCCCGCGGGTTTGAAGCCGGAGAACCCCGCCAGCTATGAGCGTTACTCCAGCCGCGACTACGCCATGGATCGCATGACGGAAGAAGCACTTTCGTTCGTGCGCGCCAACGCCGAGCGCCCGTTCTTCCTCTACCTGCCCTATCCCGTTCCCCACGTGGCCTTGCAGGTACCGGAGGACTCCCTCGCGGAATACGAAGGGGCCTTCCCGGAAACTCCCTACACCGGCGGCAAGGGCTACCTCCCCCACCACACGCCCCGCGCCGCCTATGCAGCCATGATTACGCGTATGGACCGCGACATTGGGCGCCTGCTGGACCTCTTGGATGAGTTGGAGTTGACTGATGACACGCTGGTGGTTTTCACCAGCGACAATGGCCCAACCTATGCGGGCGGCGTGGACTATGAGTTCTTCAAGAGTGCCGGAGAACTGCGCGGGCTCAAGGGGTCGCTCTTCGAGGGAGGCGTGCGCGTTCCCATGCTGGCTCGCTGGCCCGGGCAGATACCCGCGGGCAGCGAGAGCGATCATCTCAGCGCGCACTGGGATGTGTTGCCCACGCTCTGCGCCGTGGCCGGAATGGAAGCCCCTGATGAAGTGGACGGCATCTCTTTCTTGCCCACGCTGCTGGAACAGGGCGAGAACCAGGACCAGCATGCTTCGCTTTACTGGGAGCACGCCCGGCGCTGGCAGGCGGCCATCGAAGGTCCCTGGAAGGCCGTGCGGCGTAAACCTGGTGAGGCGCTGATGCTCTTCAACCTAGAGTCGGACCCGGCGGAGAAGCACAACTTGGCCGATGACAATCCAGATCTCGTGACGCACTTCGAGGAGCTCTTCGCCAACTCCCGCACACAGTCGGAGCACTTCTCCCTACAGGCGCCAAAGAAAGAGAACGGGTAGCGACTGGCACCGTGTTGCCAGGAGACACCCCCTAGGAGTTCGTTGAAAAAGTCCCGTCGCGAGGCGAGGCCATCGGCGGCGAGACAAGGATGGCGCAGGCGAGACGGCGGAAGCGGCCCTGCTGGGCCGCTGAGCACGGCTCGACGAGCCTGACGTCACCCTCGCCGCCGTCGATGACTTCGATGGCATTGCCGTAGTATGGAACCAATCAACAAGCTCCTGGCTTCAGCTGTCCCGCGCCCTGCCAACGACCCCACCAGGAGCCCCACGCGGCCCTTCCCGCGCACATTCTGGCCCGCGCCCTATACTGGATCACACCGAAAGCCAGGAGCTCAACGCGCCTCGGACCCAGCCATGCCTTCACCTCTTTCCATTCTCCGCGGCGAACTCGGACTCGCCGGATCTCTGGCGGTCCTGATGGGCTGCCTGGGGCGGCGCCTGGGAGGCGAGCCATATCGAGGCACGGCCGTTCCCGCCGATCGGCTGGAAGACAACGGTCGCCGCCTGGCGCGCTGGGCGCTCTTGCTCCACCGGGAGTTGGCTTCGCGCCTGGGCGCCGCCGAAGGCCTGGCCCTGGCCACGCGGATGTGTGTCGCCGGCAGCGTCGCGGACCTGCGCCGCCGCCTGGGCAACCCCGATGCCGATGCCTTTGCCGATCTGGATGAAGCGGGCCGCCGTCAACAAGTCCGCACCTGGGTCGATTCCTTTCCCAATGCGGACGCCACCATCGAACGATGCGAACCGCAGCGGGTGTCTTTCACCGTGCGGCGCTGCTCCCTGGTCGAGGCCTGTGCCGCCGCCGGACAGACGGAACTGGCGGCCGCATTCTGCGAGGGCGACAGCCTCTTCTTCCCTTCTCTCTCGCCTCCCATTGAGATCGAGCGCAGCCAGACCATCGCCACCGGCGGTTCCATCTGCGATTTCCGCCTGTGCCTGGAGTCACCACTACCGGCTGCGGGCCGGCCTTCCTCCCGACCTGAACCCGCCGAGGCTACCGTATGAAGATCCTTTCCCTGTACCTGACTGGGTTCTCGATCTGCCTAGCAACTGCCAGCGCCGCGCCTCAGTTCAACGATGCGGGGAGTGACGCCGCGTATGTGTGGAACGGCTTCGAACACAGTTGGGGCTACAACCACCGCGCCGCCCGCCTGGGAGATGGCATCACGGACCAGAGCTCCGATGGCTCGCTTTGCCAGGCGACATTACTGCACACCTCGGCTTCTGGCCTGGGGCCGGACACGGCGGAATTCACCAGCCACTTCACCGAGCTCAGCGCCAGCCCGGTGCGCTTCGCCTCCGTCGAAGTGCCGTTGCGCCTGACCGGCGACGAAGGCGCCACGCTCTTTGCCTGGAGCCGTGTGGACTTTCCCACTGGTTCGCAACCGGTCGCGGCTCTGGCCATCTTGAATGGCTTCGACATGCTGGCGCGGGGCTCGTCGGACAAGCTGAAATCTCTGGACCTGGCTGTCGGGCCGACGCGCATCGCCAACGACGGCACACTCTCCTGTGCTGCCGGCGTACGCCTAAACGCCGGCTGTGATTCCCTGGAGTGCCCACCGCTTGATCAAACCGTGGACATGGATGTCTTCTTGGAAGTGCTCTTCGTGTATACGGAAGATGCCTCCGCCCTGGCGGCCACCACCAAACGGGTCAGCACTGATCTTCACTGGGACACTCGCACGGAAATCTTCCCGACAACGGTGGTCGACACAATCACTGGCCAGGACCAAGGAGCCTTTCCCACCGCCGCCCTGGGCCTGCGCTCGCTACACCTTTCCCTTGACTCCTGGCATCACATGCTTGAGTGGCGCGCCCAGGTGACGCCGACCGCCTATGACGCCGCCAATGGCCAGCTGCAGTATTCCCACACCCTCTTCTTCAAACAGTGGGCTCAAGGCATGCGCTGGAGCCACCCGCCCGCCTCACTCTTGGCCCAACGCACCGCCGGCTCCGGCACCGTGGGCGCCAATCTGGTACTGATTCAACTGCAGCAGGGTGCCGCCCATGCTTCAACGCGTTCGGGCAGCATCGCTTGGCCCGGATGGAACCTGCCGCCAGATGACCCCGCGGCTGTTTCAGCCGTGCAAGCGTCCTTCACCTACTAAGCCCGCCCCTGATTCCCAGGCCTTGATGTAGAATCTGGTTGCGGCGTGCGGTTCGCCTACGGGTTATTTTTCCAATGAGCTTGGCGGCTGCCTGCGAACCAAGACGCCTGGAGCAGAGGCCGCCTCTCCCCACCACGGCCATGATGAAGTCACTCCCCTACGTTCTTGTCGGCCTAGCACTCTGTGCATCAACCGCGCTCGCCCAGGATCTGGGTCCGGAGCACGTCAGCCCAGCCCGGCCCCGCATGCCGAAGGAGCTGCCCATGGATTCTGTTCTCTGGGATCTGGAGCAGGCCGTGCGCCAAGCCCCCACCCAGCTTTTCGTCGAAGCAACGCAGCGCCGACTTCTCTTCGCAGCGGACGGACGCGTGAATGTTGAACTGGTCGGCAAGCCGGGCATGCCTCCGGTGACAGCGGAATCCCTGGCCCACCGCGACATCACGATCCCGACATTGACGGTGCATTCGATTTGGCGGCACCGCGTCAGCGCCCACATCAACCCCATTCATCTGACCCAGTTGGCCATGGCGCTGCCTCCGTCAGTCGACCTGCGAGCCGTCTTGGAGCCCTCCTTGGATGAGCCGAGCTTCGGCACCGACCCCGCCGATCTGTTTGCCGATTACTGCGGCGTACAGCAGTACATCGACGCCGGTGCCGACGGCTCCGGCAAGACCATCGGCATCCTCGACTACAAGTGGGACAACCTGACCGAAGCCCAGGCCGCCGGGGCCGCACCGCCGGACTCGCGCCTGGACCGTCAGAACTTCACCTGGTCGACCTTTGAGGACGACGGGTTCCACGGCACGGCCTGCCTCGAATCCGCCTATGACCACGCTTCGGGCGCGAGCTATGTGGCCTATAAAATCGCCAACCTAACCGATGTCGGTCAAGCCGTTGACCACGCCATCAGCAACGATGTGGACATCCTCTCGCACTCAATCAGCTACTACAACGAGGGTTGGGCCGATGACAGCGGCGATGCCTGTGCCCAGGCGGACGAGGCAGCCAATGCCGGCATCCTCTACTTCTGTTCGGCTGGCAACCGCGGCCGCACCCACTGGCAGGACACCTTTTTGGACAGTGATGGCGACGGCTGGCACGAGTGGGGCAGCGGTGGCGATGAGACCATCGACATTAGCATTGGCAATGGCGGCGGCGGCACTTACTTCATGTCATTCAACACCGCCGGCGCGGGGGCGGACTACGATGTGTACCTGTTCGATGACAGCCTGAATGAGCTCGATAGCGGCACAGACGGCACCGACAACTTCGAGGAGTTCTCCTGGACCAACTCCACGGGGTCGACTATGAACGCTCACCTGGCGATCTATCACTACAGCGGTGCCACGCCGGAGTTTGAGATGTTCTACAACGGAACCGAAGGCAGCAGCAGCAATCCCCAGCACCAGGAGTTCGAAGGTTCGACCACCTCGCCGAGCAACACAACCGATTCGCGCGTCATCTCCTGTGGTGCCGCGAAGTACGACAACTGGCCTGAGGAAAACGGTGCCACGGGTTTGATCCAAGGTTACAGCAGCCGCGGCCGCAGCAACTCAGGCATGATGCTGCCGGATTTGATAGGTCCCACGGGCAACTGGACCGTGGCCTATGCCTCGCCCTCCAAACCCAACGGCGCATTTGGCGGCACGAGTTGCGCCACGCCCAACCTGGCCGGCGTAGCGGGCTGCTTCTGGTCGGCGTTTCCGAACATGATGGCCAGTTCCGTGGGAAGCCTACTCAAGGATCAAGCGCGGGTTTACCGCGACTGGGGTGATAGCGGGGACGACATCACCTACGGTGCCGGAGGCGCCTTCCTGCACGAGTACGCGGCGGGCACCATCTGGGTCGACCGCGACTTTATGGATTGGGTGACGGTTCTCGGCGGCGTGTGGGATGGCAGCACCGTTTACGGACCATTCTACCGAGTTGAAGACGCGGTCTCGGCCATGGGCACCGGAGGCCGCATGGTCTTCCTCGGCAACAGCTATCCAGAACCGGTCACGGCGACCAAGCGCTTCGACGTGGAAACCATCGGCAGCACCGCCACGCTCGGAAACTAGGCGTCCGTTGAATAGTCCCGTCGCGAGGCGCAGCCATCGACGGCGAGTCTGACACGGGGTCGATGGCGATGGCGGCGATGGCGACGGCGACGATGGCGGCGGCGACGATGGCGGCGACGGCGGCGACGGCGATGGCGGCGATGGCATCCCTGTAGAAGGGGAGTCTGGCAACGGGCTCCTAGGGCCGACTCAGGCCACGCCAGAAGTCCTCGGACACGCTGGCGAAGGACCAAGAGTGGTCATGGGTAGCAGCAAACCCCCACTGAGGTTGGGCTCCGGTAAGGTTTGCAATCTCAGCTAGCCTGAATGCCCACCCCTCG
The DNA here is from genome assembly GCA_002686595.1 of Planctomycetota bacterium. GTDB lineage: Bacteria > Planctomycetota > UBA1135 > UBA1135. The sequence goes on from NYXZ01000062.1 coordinate 9,725, forward strand.
CCATGGGCTCCAAGGGCTGTCTGGGCGAGCCTGTCCACGCCCTGGGCCACACCAGGGCAGGTTTGGACAGCGCCAAGAGGGATGTGGCTCCGCCTGGCGAAGGGAACCAAATCCCACCAATTTCGTCCTAGAAAGTAGACTTTAGCGAGCATCTATCCCCCTCGGCGAGCCTGCCACGCCCACCGATCCCCACCCCCAGCCTTCCTTCAGGAAAATCACATGTCACGCAGCATCAGCGCCACCCTTTGCGGCGGCCTCCTCGGATTTATTTGCATCTCCGCGAGCACACTGGCCCAAACGCCTGTGACCCCATTCCCCATGAGTCCCATCGGGCCCGACGACGGCCAGCTGGGAATCCTCATGCAGCCCGACTTGGACCAAATCGCGTCCCTGCCGAAAACAGGTGAACTGCTCATGGTCGACGCTCTGCTGCCGGACGGCCGCTTGGTTGACCTGCAGCTCACGGCCCTCGACATCGCCAAACGCCGCTTCGGTTTCCAGGTCAACGGCGTTCCGGCGCCGCGCCTGCTCGAAGGGCTTGACCTCACACTTTGGCGCGGGACCGTCCGCGGAGCAGCTGATTCATCGGAAGTGATGCTCTCCTTTTCCAATCATGGCTGCAGCGGTTGGATCCGCACCGGCGGCGAGTTGATACACCTGGTTCCGGATCGCGATGGCGATGACTGGCAAGGCTCCCGCGTACTGTTGACCACCGAAGCGACCCTCAACGCCCGCGGCGCGGTGTTGCCCGAGTTCTGCAATGCCCAGCCCACCCCCAGCGGGGGCTTTGGCGTGGGGGATATCGGCCAGACCGGCGGCGGTTCGACCTACGCTGCCGGCTCCTGCAATCAAATGGAATGCACCATCGCCATGGAGACTGACTACCAGCTCTATCAGGTCTTTGGGAACTTGAGCGCCATGACCACCTATGTCACGACCTTGCTCACCTATGTCAGCGATCGCTACGAGACCCAGGCCAGCACGGTGTTGACCTTCCCCTACTTGCAGTTCTATACGACCTCAAGCGATCCCTGGAGCGCCCAGGATGGCGGCGGCAACTGCATCGATGTGTTGTATGAGTTCCAGGCGGCCTGGGCGGGCAACATCCCCACGGGCGCAACCCTTGGGCACATGATGAGCGGTGCCAACCTGGGCTGCGGCGTGGCTTGGCTCGATGTACTCTGCAACAACACCTACAACTTCTCGGTCAGTGGCAACATCAACGGCGGCTCGGCCTTCCCGATTCAGCAACAGCCCAACAACTGGGACTTCATGGTCGTGGCCCACGAACTCGGCCACAACTTCGGTTCGCCCCACACCCACGATTACTGCCCCCCGCTGGACGAATGTGCGCCCTCGGGCTACTTCGGCCAATGCCAGACATCACAGACCTGCACCAGCTCTGGCACCATCATGAGCTACTGCCACCTGTGCAGCGGCGGCACGGGCAACATCACGACTTTCTTTCACCCCACGGCGGCGGCGGTCATGTTGAATCGCGCCCAAACCTGCCTGCCCAACTTCAGCGGTGGCATCACGGCCAACCCTCCCACGCTGCTCGACCCCGGTGTTGCCACGCCGGTGACGATTGATGTGGCGACGACTCCCGTCGGCGGCCTGGTGGAACTCTACTATCGCTATAACGGCGGATCATACACGGCGATTCCCATGTCATCCGCTGGTGCCAACGCCTGGGATGCCGACCTGCCCGCCGCCAGTTGCGGCGACTCGCCCGAGTTCTACTTCACCTACACCGATGCCTCCTGTGGCCAGGTGTTCCACCCGGATGGAGCTCCCGGCAGCGTGCACAGCGCGGATGTTGGTACGCCCACGGTGGTCTTCAGCGATGACTTCGAGAGCAACACAGGTTGGACGGCCGCCAACCTGGGCGCCAGCAGCGGCGACTGGCAGCGCGGCGTTCCCGTGGACGACTCCGGCTGGGATTACGACATCGACGCTGACTATGATGGCAGCGGCAGTTGCTACCTGACCCAGAACCAGGCTGGCAACACGGATGTGGACGGCGGAGCGGTTGAACTGACTTCGCCCTCATTTGATATGTCCGGCGGCCTGGGCGTGATCTCCTACGCCTACTTCCTGCGCCTGACCAACGACGACGGCACCGACCGCCTGTTGGTGGAGGCCAGCAGCAACGGCGCCGCCGGCCCCTGGACCGAGGTGGCGCGTCACGACTCCAACCTGGGCCTCAACTGGGCCACGCACTCCGTCTCTTCGGCGGATCTCGTGGCTGCCGGCGTCAGCCAGACGGCCAACATGATGGTGCGCTTTACCGTCAACGACTCCAATCCCCAGAGCATCGTGGAAGCTGGCGTGGATGCCTTTGATGTCTCCTTGATCGATTGCGACGGCGGCATCGGCACCAACTACTGCACCTCTGGCCCCAACGCGGTGGCCATCAGTGCCCTGGGCAGTGACAGCGTGGCGGCCAACAACTTCACGCTGCACGCCGAGACAGCGCCCACCAGTGCCTTTGGCCTGTTCTTCTACGGGGCCTCGGAAATCAGTGCGCCCATCGGCCAGGGCACCCTGTGCGTCGGAAATGTCGCGCGGCTCAACCCGCCCCTCAACTCGGGAGCCAGCGGGCTCTTCGACCGGCCCGTGGACTTCACGGCCCCGCCCCACCCGCTCTATCAGATCCTCCCAGGGCAAACCTGGAACTTCCAGGTCTGGTTCCGCGATGGCAGCAACTCTGACCTTTCCGATGCCCTCAAGGTGACCTTCCAGCCCTGAACAGGCCTAACATCTAGCTGGCTCTGAAACGGGTCAGGCATCCATCGGCGGTTTGGAGCGGGCGCCCGTTCCAAACCGCCTCTTTTGTGCCCGCTGGGTTATCATCAACGGACAACTCGCCACCCCCCTCCCGGTGTCACCCAAGCACCCCGCAGAGTTCGAATATGCTGAACCTCCTCCTTCTCCTGCCCCTGTGCGCGCCAGCCGCCTCGTCCCCGAATCCCACGCCAGGCGAACTACTGCCGGTGCGCTACCTGGTCGATGAGCAGGGACGCGAGTTGGTCCTCCACGGCCTAAACATCAGCAACGCAGCCAAGAGTGATCCGCGAGGCATGGCTTGGCACAAGCGGGCCGACTACGCTCGCATGGGTGAGTGGGGTTTCAACGCCATTCGCCTCTTGTGGTTTTGGAGCGTGCTGGAGTCCCAGGAAGGGCTCTATGACCTGGGCTATCTCGATCGCCTGCGCAAGCGTTTGGATTGGGCACATGAGAACAACATCAAGGTGATCCTCGACATGCACCAGGATCTCTATGGACCCAAGTTCACCGGCGACGGTGCTCCCCTGTGGGCAACCTTGGACAACGACATTCCCTTTGAACCCACCACTCCCTGGTGGTTGAACTATTTGCACCCGGCGGTGCGCGCTTCATTCAGCAATCTCTGGAATGACCTTTGGCTCCAACAGAAATTCCAACGCGCCTGGCAGTTGGTGGCTCAACATCTCGGGGATCATCCGGCGCTTATCAGCTATGACCTGATGAATGAGCCCTTCCATGGCGACGAGAATCTGGTGACCTTCGAGGAACAACACCTCCGGCCATTCTACATCGGTGTCGCCGATGCCATTCGTCAAGTTAGGCCCCAGGCCACCATCGGGTTCGAGCCAGTGGCATTTCCCACGGCCTCCGGCTTGCTGTCCAACATGCCGGCCTTTGGAGACGGCAACGCCCTCTACCTGCCCCACTACTACGACCCCTTCGTACACGAAGGCCTGGCCTACCATGGAAACCGCTGGGTGGTGATGCTGGCCATGTCACTCAAGGCTGTCGAAGCCAACCGCCACAACTCACCCATGGTCATCGGCGAGTGGGGGGTGCTTGAATCCTCCCCGGGCTGGGAGGAGTATGTCGGCGATGTATTGGACGCCCTCGATCTCTACTCGTCTGGCTGGACCTGGTGGTCCTACGACAAGGGCAGCGGCTTCTCCATCCTGAACTCCGACGGCAGTGAGAACGAGCGCCTGCAGCCGTTGATTCGCACCTATCCCCAGGCCGTGGCGGGACACATCAAGTCCTTCAGCTTCAATGCCCAGACACTCGTCTTTGAGATGGAGTACACCAGCAATCCGGCAGCGAGCGGGCCGACCGAGGTCTACGTCCCGGCCACGCGCCTCTACGGGGATTCGTTCCAGCTGACTTTCAGCGATACGGATGGAAGCTGGTCCCATGAATACGACGCGGCTCGCCAGGTGCTCTCGGTCTTCCACGACCCAAACACTGAACGACACACATTGCGCATTTCGCCCTGAGGGGCAGCGCTCAACCTATTCCGCAGGAACCCCCGCCGTTTTTTTCGAAATAACGCTGGTGGTGTTCCTCAGCCCTGAACCACTGTCCGGCTGGCACGATTACCGTGACAACTGGCTGGGCAAAGCGCCCAGAGGCCTGGAGCGCTTCCAAGGCCGCGAGTGCCAGGGCTGCCTGTTCTTCGTCATGGAAGAAAATCGCGGACCGATACTGGCTGCCCACATCTGGCCCCTGCCGATCTTTGGTAGTCGGATCGTGGCAGGCCCAAAAACAATCGAGCAGCCGGTCATAGCTGATGACGGTCGGGTCGTACTGAATCCGCACGGCCTCGGCGTGACCGGTGCGTCCTGTGCAAACGGCCTCGTAGTTGGTATCGCCCCCTTCGCATCCGGTGCCCCCGGTGTACCCGACGGCGGTATCCAAGACGCCCTCCCGGCCTCTGAAAGTCGCCTCCACTCCCCAGAAGCAACCGGCGGCGAAAGTGGCGAGACAGCTCATGATGGGGTCACTTGCCAACGCTCTCGGTTCCCCCCGTAACCAAATGCAGGTCACGCTGGGGAAACGGAATTTGGATGCCAGCTGTGGCAAAGTGCTCGTAGATGGCCGTGTTGAGGGCATCGCTGGCCCGGCCCCGTTCCGCCGGTTCGCTGATCCAGCAGAGCAGTTCGAAATCCAAGGATGAGTCCCCGAAGAGACGGAAACGGACGCGCGGCTCGGGTGACTTGCAGACCAACTCCACTCCGTCCGCTGCGGCGAGCAGTACGCGGCGCACCTCAGACACATCGGAGCCGTAGGCCACGCCGACCTTGAGGCGGATACGCAGCTTCGAGGATGGCCCACGGGTTTGATTCGTGATGCGCCCAGCGCCGATGACGGAGTTGGGCACGGTGATTTCCACATCATCGCGGGTCACCACGCGCGTGGAGCGCAAACCGATGTGGATGACCTCGCCGCGGGTACCGTTTTCGAAGACGATGTAGTCGCCGACCTGGTAGGGCGCATCGGCGATGATGAAGACGCCAGCGAAGAGGTTGGCCAAGGTGTCCTTGGCGGCGAAGCCGATGGCCACGCCAGCGATGCCCGCACTGGCCAGCCAGCCCGTGGCGTCGATCTCCCACACCAAAATGAGGCCGTAGATCGAAGCGCCGATCAGGGCCAGCTTGCCCAGGTTGTCGAACAGCGGGTAGGTGCGTTGCTCGACGGCCTTGAAGCGCTTGGGATTGCTGGCGGCGCTGCGCACCAGCAAGGTGCAAAGCCGCAGTCCGAAAAGCGTCCAGACCAGGAGAGCTGCGGACACCAGCAAGCGGTGAACCGCGCTCAGCGCCCCATCGGAGAGTTCCAGCCGGCTGAAGGCGGCCCACAGGCCGGCAATTATGGTGCTGCGCAGGATCGGGCCGTGGAGCAGGGCCACCACCTTGTCATCCAGGTCGGTGTGTGTTTTGCGCGACCACAGGATCAAGGTGCGCGTGACCAGCCAGTCGACGACCTTGGCCAGTATCAGTGCCAGGCCGAGGAGCACCAGGGCCTGTAGCGACGGCGTCGGAATCCACTCCGTCAGCAGGGCCGAGACCTGCTCCAGCGGGCCGGGCTCCGCCCCTTGGGAGGTGGGCTCCGAGATCAGACTAGGGGTGGGCATGGTGTGGGGCCGACGCGATTTGAGCCGCCAGGTAACAGGCTACCGCGCTGGGACGCCCCAGTGGAGAGGGGAGCGCAGCGGACCTCAAGGGACACGCGCGGGGAGGTCGAAAACAAGAACCCCCGTCCGCGGTGGTTTTTCGCCCCCTCCCCAGCGATTCCTGCGGACTCCAGCACCAGGCCCAGCCATGCAAGCCACCCAGATCTCCTTCCAAGCCCCCCAGCGCACCGGTGATGCAGCCCGCCTGCTGATCGCCGTGGCCGTTTTGGGGGCCCTGAGTCTCATTCTGCCCAGTGATCAAAAAGAGGAGTTGAGGGGTGAATACGGATCTGCCCGGGCCGCTTCCAGCCAGGAAGTGCTGGCAGCTCCAGCCGTCATCCCCGCGGGCCGAACGCTTCAAACTGCCGCCCCCACCCGAGAGCCCACATCGGCCTCAACACCTAAATGAGATTTCCTATGCGGGTTTTTGGAAATGCGGTATCCTTGGGCCCACGCCTCGGGGCTGCGGCCCCCCCGTCTGGAGGGACGGTGGCGATCTCCCCCAGGAGAACCGTGTTGAGCATCAAGAAGGCACCCCACAAGGGCCCCAAGAAGGGCTTCACAATCCTCGAGCTGATGATTTGGCTCGTGTTGATGTCCGTCGTTGCCAGCTTCGCCATCCCTGCTTTTTTTGACCGGGCCGAAGTGACGCTGGACAACGCCTGCACACTGCTTCTGGAAGATCTGCGAGGCACCCAAAACAGGGCCGCCTACAACCGGGCCACCTATTGCCTCGACTTTCGTGAAGACGGTGACGGCTATGCGGTGACCGATCGGGCGGGCCACGTGATCAGCCATCCCCTTGGTGGCGGCGACTACGAGCGCCGCTACTCCTCGGATGCGGTCTTTATGGGTGTGTCCATCAGTCACGTCAACTTCGGCGATGACCCAAGGATCGAGTACGACAGCCAGGGCTTCGCAGTGAATGGCGGCGCGGTGGAGATATCCTTTAGAGATAGGAAAAGGGTGATCCTGGTGGAACCCGGAACGGGCATGCTGGAGGTACACGGCATGGATCAGGATTGGCTCGACGACGGGCGCTGATTCTCCGACTACTGTGGACCGGCGCCGGAGGCCTTTTGCCGTCCAGCTGCAGTCCACTTCCCCAGGAGAGTATGCTGGGTACGCGATGCGGCACATCCCCAAGCTCATCCTGGCATTCCTCCCGGCCTGCGGAGGTGATGTTGTTTCCCTGGCCCGCATTGATGGCCGCCCTGCTTTTTCGGGACAAATAGATGGCGGCGTCTTCGAGGGAGCTTGGAAGCGTTGGCACCCATCGGGGGAGCTGGCTTTTTCCGGGAGCTTTCACCGGGGGGAGCTGGAGGGCACCTGGCGCACTTGGTTTGCCAACGGGCAGAGTGAAATCACAGCAACCCATGTGAATGGCCTGCTCCACGGTCGCTGGGCCCGTTGGGCTGAGGATGGGCGACTGGCAGAGGATGGCACCTATTTGCGCGGTGAGCGCGAAGGTCTGTGGCACATGCTCCACGCCGACGGCAACCGTATCGATGTCACCTACCGACGGGGACTGCGCCATGGCCCCCGCCAGCGCTTCTTGCCCAGCGGGCAACTCGTTTCCGAAGAGACCTTCGTAGATGACTTGAGTTCAGGCCTCGCACGCCAATGGCACGCCAACGGACAACTTGCCTCAGAGGGGCTCTTTGTGGCTGGCAAGCCCAGTGCTGAGCACCGTCGCTGGTTTGTCAGTGGCGAGCTGCAGTCGAAGATGAATTACCGCGGCGGACTGTTGGAGGGTGAGGCTACGAGTTGGCATCCGGACGGGCGCTTGCACCATCGCGGTAGTTTTGTCGCTGGCGAGAAGGAGGGCGTTTGGACTGAATGGCGGGAAGACGGTGGCAGGAAAACCGTGAGCTGGCTCGCGGGCCAGCGTGAGGGCATCTCTGAGACTCATTATGGGAATGGGCAGTTGGCCCTGGGCGGGGTGTGGCAGCGGGATCTGCGCCAGGGCACCTGGCGAAGTTGGCGGGCTGACGGCACACGGGACACGGAGGAGAACTGGGACCGGGGGCAGGCCACCGGGCTCTGGCGTTGGTGGCATGAAAACGGGGCACTGGGAGGAGCCGCGGAGAAGGTCGGCGGCAAGCTGCACGGTCAGTTCAGGCGTTTTTATGCCGACGGGAGTCAGGAAGAAGAAGGGCGTTTTTTGGATGATCGACGGGTGGGCACCTGGACCCACTGGGCGACCGATAACAGCCGCATCGTGGACCAATGGCGCGCAGGGGTGCAGGAAGGACTCTGGCAGAGCCTCGACGCCGATGGTCACAAGCTGGAGGAAGGTCAGTACCTGGACGGTCGGCGTGAGGGGATCTGGACAACCTGGCACGAAGATGGTGGCTATTCCGAGGCCATGCGGCGGGACAACGTGCGCGCGGGGGCCGGCGTTCGCTATCACGCCGACGGTGGCCGGGCGGCGACGGGGACTTGGCTGGCGGACCAACAGAGCGGCAACTGGAAGTACTGGGACCAGGGCGGGCGGCTGATCCTGGAAGGGCCCTTTGTGGCAGGGGAACGCCACGGGCTGTGGATCTCCCACGGGGCAAACGGTTGGCGTGAATACACGACCTACGCAACTGGGTCGCGCCATGGGCGCTGGGCCTCGGTCGATCCGGAGGGGGTCCTGCGGGAGGAAGGGACGCTCGAAAACGGTCTGCGCCAGGGTGCCTGGATCCTGCGCCACGCGAGCGGGGCACTGGCCGAGGAAGGCGCCATGCGCGCCGACCAGCGCACTGGCCCGTGGATCGCGTGGCACGCCAACGGCGAGCGGGCCAGCACTGGGGAGTATCTGGAGGGGCAGCGCCACGGTCTTTGGCACGGTTGGGGGCCGGGTGCGCAGCTGATGGCCGAGGGTCACTTCCTGGCCGGAAAACGCGACGGGCTCTGGCGGGAATGGACTGCCAGCGGTGAGCTGGATACCAAGACCAGCGGCCAGTATGTGGCCGGGCGGCGGGTCGGCGATTTGCCCTAGGCGGCCAGCGCCCGGACACCTCGAAACCTGATGCGCTGAAGAACGTGAGTCGGGTCAGAGGTTATTCTCTTGGCATGTGGCGCGCCCCGACAGCTCTCCTGTTCCTCTGTGCCTGTGCACCGGAATCACCCTGGCAGCAATCTGCCGGCGAGGCCGTCTACGTCGGCGATCTGGGGGTTGCGGGCCAAGAGGGAGAGTGGTTTCGCTGGCACCCCAACGGTCACATCGCATTCTCCGGATCGTTCAGGCAGGGTCAGCTAGACGGCCCTTGGCGCACTTGGTTCGCCAATGGCAACCTCTCCGGCGAAGGCACCAGCGTGCATGGTGTGCAGCAAGGGCTGCACAGCGCGTGGGCAGAGGATGGACACTTGGTCTCGTCTGGGCACTACAAGGACGGACTGCGGGAGGGGGCCTGGAAGTTTTACCTCGCGCGCGGTGGCTGGATCGTGAATCACTGGGTGGCCGGTGAACTGGATGGCGGGCAAACGAAGTGGTTTTCCAACGGTCAGGTCGCCGAGCAGTTGGTGTACTCGGGTGGGCGCCCAGTGGGTGTGGCCATCACCTACCATGAGAATGGTCAAATGGCGTCCGAGAGTGTGCTGGACGGTGAAGGACGCCTGCAGCGGACCATGCGACGATGGCATGAAAACGGTCAACTGGCCGAACAGGTCGAGTACTTGCGCGGCCAACGGGAAGGGGTACAAACGACTTGGTTTGCAGACGGACGACTCAAGACGCGGGGGGCCTATCGAGCCGATATGCGGACGGGTTCCTGGGAGGAATGGCTGGATGGCGGAATGCGTTCGGAGGCGACATTCGTCGAGGGCCGCGAAGAGGGGACCTTTCGCAAGTTCTACGCAAGTGGTCAGAAACAAAGTGAGGGCGAGTACCGCGCAGGACGACGCGAGGGTATCTGGCGCACTTGGCGCGAGGACGGTGTGCTGGAAAGCGAGGGAAAGTGGTTTGAAGGCCGCAAGCATGGGCCCTGGCGTTGGTGGCATCCCAATGGGCAGTTGGGTTATGGCGTGATGCAGGGTGACGGCATGATGCACGGGCAGTTTAGATCGTGGCGCGAGGACGGCTCGCCCGCTTCTGCCGGCGAGTTCGTGCTGGACAAGAAAGAGGGGCTTTGGACGATTTGGGAGGAGAACGGAGATCGCGTTGAGGCCCAGCATGTAGACGGCATCATGGAGGGCGAGTGGCGGCGTTTCGGGGAAGATGGAGCCCTTGCTGAAGAAGGACAGATGCAGGCCGGGCGAGCCGTGGGCAGCTGGCTGGAGTACGGCGAAGACGGCGTGTACATGGAGGTTGAGCGTCTAGGTGAGCGCAAGCACGGTCCTTCGATTAGTTATCACGGAAACGGTGAACGCTCGGCTGAGGGCGCTTGGCTAGCTGACCAGCAGACGGGAACCTGGCGCTTCTACGGCGAAGACGGTCGTCCCCTGTTGGTCGGCGCCTTCGATGCGGGGCAGAAGGTCGGCCTGTGGACGCGTCATCGTGAGGACGGAGCGCTGGAGACCCAGGAGTTTGTTGCCGGCCTGGAGCATGGGCCCTATCGCGTCGTCGATGCCGACGGCCACCTCGTGGAAGCCGGCCAGTGGTCGCGTGGCGAGAGAATCGGAATCTGGTCCACCTGGTTTGCGTCCAATGTGTTGGCCTCGCGGGGCACAATGATCGCTGGGCAGCGCTCCGGCATCTGGACCCAGTGGTTCGAATCTGGCATCAAAAAACTCGAGGGCAGCTACTCCGCTGGTCGGCCCGCGGAAACCTGGCGCCAGTGGAACCGTGAGGGCGTACTGCTCTCTGAGGGAGAACTCATCGACGGGGCCCGCTCCGGTCCCTGGCGCGTGTGGAATGAAACTGGACAGGTGGATCAGCAACAGACCGGCGTCTACCTGAACGGAGCCAAGGTAAGCGAGCTGGGCGACTAGCTGCCATCCTGCGGGCTGTGCGCCCGCCGTGGGTGCGGCGCTTCCCTAATCAACGAGCAGCTGGCTCTGGCGTGCTGGCGTGCAGGGATCGTCCGGTCACGGCAGCCATGACCCTTGCCTCGGCGACGATGGCGGCCAACTCACCCTCCAGCAGTGCTTGGTCCGCATCGGAGCGGGCTTGGGCCGGGTCCGGGTGAACTTCCACGGCCAACCCGTCGGCGCCGACTGCCACCGAGGCCCGTGCGAGGGGCGCTATCAAACTGGCGATACCGCAGGCATGTGACGGATCGACGATGATCGGCAGGTGCGTCCACTGGCGCAGCAGGGGCAGGATGGTGAGGTCCAGAGTATTGCGCGTGGCCCGTTCAAACGTGCGAATACCACGCTCGCAAAGCACGACACCCGGGCAACCGCCGGCCAACAGGTATTCAGCGCTGTAGAGCCATTCATCGACCGTGGCCGCGAGACCGCGCTTGAGCAGCACCGGAATGCCTGATTCCGCGATGGCCTTCAGCAGTGTGAAGTTCTGCATGTTGCGGGCGCCAACCTGCAGGCAATCGATGGCGTGGTCACGGAAGGCCGGCAGGTGCGCGGCATCCATGATTTCTGAAACCACTGGCAAGTCTACTGATTCCCCGGCGTCCTTGAGTTGGCGCAGGCCCTCCTTGCCAAAGCCTTGGAAAGACCACGGCGAAGTGCGGGGCTTGTAGGCTCCGCCGCGCAGGAGATGGGCGCCGGCGCGCTTGACCTGAATGGCGGCTTCCTGCACCAAGTGGTCCACGGAACAGGGCCCGGCGCAGATACTGACCTCGCCCGCACCGATCTTGACTCCACCTACATCGGCCACGCTGGGGCCGTCGCGGAAGGCGCGGTCCGCTAGACGCCAGGCACCGCGGGGCATGACGGTGTCCTCCACCCGCGGATGGGCGTGCAGTTCGTCGGCTAAGGCCGGCGGGACCTTGTCGACGGCGGCGAAAATGGGGCGCGCAGGTTCCGGTGAGAGGATCGTGCGGACACCTTCACTCTCCAGGGTGTTGCGGAGGGCTTGCACCACCTCCGCCGGGGTGCCAGGGGCCAAGCGCACAATCACGGACGAGTCCCCCGCTCTGCAGCGGAGAGGATCTCCGCCAAAACTAGAGGGTCAAACGAACCCTGGGTGCGGCGCAGGAGGTCATCCACCTGGGGTGCGCGATCCGGGTCGTCTGCCTCGACATCGGCCAATAGGCGAGCGCGCTCTTGCAGGATATTCACCAGGGCGCTGTCGAGGTGGGTCAGTTGGTTTCTCAGGGCGGGGTGCATGGTCGTTTGTCAGGAAAGGCCGGTTTGCAACTCGGCGAGGAAAGCTGAGGCGGCGGCGGCCCGCTCGCCCGGGTTGGAGCCGCAGGCGTGCAGGTGCCGCACCAAGGCAGTACCGACAATGGCGAGGTCGGCGTGCTCGACAGCCGCGCGCACATCGGCGGCGGTGGCGATGCCAAAGCCGACGGCGATGGGCGCGGCGGAAAGGGCGCGGGCGCGGGCCAGGAAGGTCTGGGTTTCTGAATCGAAGGTCGTGCCGCCGCCGGTGACGCCCACCCGTCCGACCACATAGAGGAAGCCCCGCGACCGGGCTCCCGCCTGGATGATGCGGTCGTCATTGGATGTGGGGGCGGCGAAGAAGATCGGACACAGGGCGGCCTCGGCGCAGGCTTGTTCCAGGAGCGCGCCCTCTTCCAGGGGTATGTCTGGCACTATCAAGGCGTCGGCCCCGGCCTGGGCCACGCGCAGAGCTGTCTCGCTCAAACCGTGACGCATGAGTGGGTTGGCGTAGGACATCAAGGCAATCGGCACGCGGCCACCGGCCTGGCGGAAGGCGCGCAGCATCTCCAGGGTGCCCGTCAGGGAAGTGCCAGCGGCCAGGGCTCGCGTGCTGGCGGCCTGGAGAACGGGGCCATCGGCGATGGGGTCCGAGAATGGAAGGCCAAGCTCCACACAATGGGCGCCGCCACGATCGAGGGCATGGAGCACCTCAAGCGTGCAAGCAAGTCCGCCGTCCCCGGCGGTGATGTAGGGCGCAATGCCCCGTGCACACTGGTCCCTGAGAACACGCGTTGCGCACACCAGGCGGTTGTCAGCCAAACTGTTGTCTGACTGGGAAGTCACTGCCCTTCCTTCCCGCGCAGGGCGAAGACGCTGTCCAAATCCTTGTCGCCGCGACCGGAGAGGTTGATCACTACGCGGCGCCCCTGCAACTCCGCGCCATGCTCTATAACCCAGCCCAAGGCGTGGCTCGACTCAAGGGCTGGGATGATGCCTTCCAACCGCGCCAATGAATCAAATGCGGAGAGGGCCACATCGTCATCGCAAGTGTCGTACTTCGCCCGGCCTAGGGCCAAAAGCTCGGCGTGTTCTGGCCCCACTGCCGGGTAATCGAGGCCCGCGCTCACCGAATGGGTAGGCAGGATCTGGCCGTCACCATCCTGCAGCAGCCAAGTGCGGCAACCGTGGAGCACACCGGGCACACCGCCCTGGAAGCGCGCGGCGTGCTGCCCGCTTGCGATCCCCGCGCCTCCGGCCTCGACGCCCACCAACTCCACGCCTTCGTCATCCACAAAGCCCCTGAAGATGCCGATCGCATTCGAGCCACCACCCACACAGGCCACGACCGTGTCGGGCAGTTCGCCGGCCTGGGCCAAGATCTGTTGTCGTGCTTCCTGGCCGATCACCTGCTGAAATCCGGCCACCAGCGCTGGGAAGGGGTGCGGGCCCAGGGCCGACCCGAGCAGATAGTGAGCCTCTGGGTCGCTGACCCAAGCGCGCAGAGCCTCGTTGATGGCATCCTTGAGCGTCTGCTGGCCGTGTTCGACCAACTCCACGCGAGCCCCGAGCAACTCCATTCGCAAAAGGTTCGGTCGCTGCCGGGCAGCGTCCACCGATCCCATGTAAATCACACACTCAAGGCCGAGCAAGGCGCAGGCAGTGGCCGTGGCCACACCGTGCTGTCCGGCTCCGGTTTCCGCCAAGATTCTGGTCTTGCCCATCTGCTTGGCGAGCAAAGCTTGGCCCAGGGCGTTGTTCAGTTTGTGAGCACCCGTGTGCAAGAGGTCCTCGCGCTTGAGCCATACCTCGCAACCGACCTCCCGCGAGAGACGCCGTGCATGAGTCATGGGCGTCGGGCGCCCGGCGTAATCCCGCAAGAGGCCCGCCAACTCCGCTCCAAACTCCGCCGATTGGCCCACGGAGCACCAGGCCTGCTCCAGCTCCGCCAGGGAAGCCATCAGAGTCTCCGGGGCAAAGGCGCCGCCGTACTCACCGAACCAGGGTCCGCGCGCGCCATCAGTCATTATTTTATCTCCCATTCCGCAAGCGCCCGGGCAACGAAGTCCCGCACACGCTCCCTGTCTTTATGGCCCGCGCTCAACTCCAGCCGAGATGAAGCATCCACTCCCGAGGGCTCCACGCGCCGAATGGCCTCCGCCACATTGCTCTCGTCCAATCCACCCGCCAACAAGCAAGGTGCGGCTTGCGCCAAGGACCGCGCCAACTCCAGGTCAACCCGCTGACCACTACCGCCGGCACTCCCCGGATGGTCAATGACAAAACCCCAGGCCAAGCCGCGCCAAAGCTCTAGCTCCGCCGCACCATGCTCGTCCGCCGGCAGGCGGCGCAGAATCGGCAGGTGAAACTCGGAGTAATCGCCCGGCTGCTCGGCTCCGCACAGTTGGATCGCGCTGAGGCCTGCCACGCGGGCGAAGTCGGCAACTTCGTCTGGGCTACTGTCAACAAAGACGCCGATGCGTTCGATGTCCCCTGGCAAGCCGGCGCAGATGGCCGCCACTTGAGTTGCCTTCAGAGCCCGGGGAGATTCGGCGGCGGCCACAAAACCGAGGCCCTGCGCTCCTACCTCCAGAGCCGCTCGGGCGTCCGCCTGCCTGGTCAACCCGCAGACCTTGACACGGGGTAGGCGCTTCACCGCTTGCCTCCCTCGGTCTCCCGTGCCAGGGCTGCAAGGCGCTCTGTCCAAGCGGCCAAGCGTTCGGGCGCACGCATCAGCGCGGTCCCACACAGAGCCGCATCTGCGCCGGCCCGCCAAACGCGCTCAAGTTCATCCCAACCCTGAATACCCGATTCAGCGACCTTGAGGCAGCCGTCCCCCACCTGTGGCAGGAGTCGTTCAACTGTGGCGAGGTCCACCTCGAAGCTGCACAGATCGCGGGCGTTCACACCCAGACAATCCGGAGCCAGGGGCAACGCCCGCTCCAGCTCTCTCTCGTCGTGAACCTCCAGCAGCACGGCCAAGTTCAGCTCCTGCGCCTGTTGACGCAAATCCCGGAGCAAGACATCGTCCAAACAGATTGCCAGGAGCAGCACGGCGTCGGCGCCGGCTACAGCGGACTCGTGCAGCATGTACTCGTCGATGATGAAATCCTTGCGCAGGCGCGGGAGCCCGGCCTCGGCCACGCGAGCAAAGTCGGCCAGGCTGCCACCGAAGTGATCCTCTTCGGTCAACACCGAGACCGCCGCGGCACCGGCGGCGGCGTAGCCTCGGGCGCGGGCGAGCATGTCCTGTTCCTCGGCGATCTCCCCCACTGACGGCGAGCGCCGTTTGCACTCCGCAATGATGGCCAGTTCCGTTCCACCCAGGGCTTGCACAAAACGTCCGGGCTCCGCCCTTGGGCAATCCGAGAGAAGCGCCCTCAACTCGGCCGCTGCGAGGCCGGTGCGCCGCTCGTCCAACCGCTCAGCAACCGACGAGAGAATCCCATCCAGGCGCGTGCCCGTGCGTAGGATTCCGGGCTTCATTGGGCGCCGCCGCCTGCCAATTGGCTGGCGCTCACCAGGTCTTCGAGCACGCGGCGGGCAGCGCCTGAATCAATGGCGGTGCGCGCGCGTTCCAAGCCTTCAATAGCGGAGGTGCACACCGCTGCCACCACCAGGGTCGCGCTGGCATTCAATAAGACCGCGTCGCGCAGGGGCCCGGCCTGGCCGGAGAGAACCGCGTGCAAAAGCGCCAAGTTATCGGCGGCCTCACCACCGGCCAGGGCCTCCACTGAAGCAGCGGCCAAGCCCAGGTCCTGTGCGTCAAAGTCCGGCGCGGGCACATTCCCCACGGAGATGACCTGATTGGGACCCGCCAAGGTCAGTTCGTCGGCGCCACCCGCACCGTGGACGACATAGGCGCGTTCGGCGCCCAGGGCGCTCAAGGCCTGGGCGTAGGGAGCCAGTTGCGCTTCGACACCGACCCCGAGGAGCTGACGCTTGACGCGGCCCGGCGAACACAGGGGACCGAGGTAGTTGAAGATCGTGCGCCTGGCGAGTCGCTGCCGGACCGGCGCCACAAAGCGCATGGCCGGGTGAAAGGCCGGGGCGAAGAGGAAGACCAGGCCGACTTCGTCGAAGACTCGGCGCGCCTGTTCTGGACTGAGCTCCAAACACACGCCCGCCGCCTCTAGCAGGTCGGCGGAACCGCACTTCGATGATACGGAGCGCGCACCATGCTTGACGACACGCGCCCCTGCGGCCGCGGCCACCAGAGAAGCTGCCGTGGAGAGGTTGAAGGAGCCCAAGCCATCACCACCGGTGCCACAGGTGTCAACGGCCTCCGGCACGCCGTGGTCGAAGGGCAGCATGGCGTCTCGCAGAGCTTGGGCGCCACCGATGATCTCATCCACGGTTTCCCCGCGTTCAGCCAAGGCCACTAGCAGATCAGCCAAGGCTTCCTGGTCGGCGCCTTCCACAAGCGTGCTGCCAAACAGTTCGTGGCTCTCCGCGCGTGAGAGCCGCGCACCGGCCCTGACACGGTCTGCCTCGTGGCGCAGGTTCATCGGGCCGAAACGCCCTCTCCCGTGGACGCCAAAAAGCGTGTCAACATGCGGTCGCCCTGGGGCGTCAGGATGGACTCTGGGTGAAACTGCAGGCCGACCCAGGGGCGTTCTCGGTGGCGCACAGCCATCACCGTGCCGTCCTCTACCCAGGCGGTCAGACGCAAGGAGCTCGGCAGTTCCTCGCGCCGGGCATAGAGGGAATGGTAGCGCCCGGCCGGGAAGGGGTTGGGCAAGCCCGTGAATAGCGGGCAGGTGCCATCGTGGTGAACCATGGCCGACTTACCGTGTACGGGAACCGGGGCGCGGTCAATGGTGCCGCCCAGGGCTTGCACCAGGACCTGGTGACCGAGGCACACTCCGAGCAGCGGCGTTTCCGCAGGCAGGGCGCGCACCAGGTCCAAACAGATTCCCGCGCTGTCCGGGTTCCCCGGCCCTGGGGAGATGACCACTCCAGCGGGCGCGGCGGCCAAGGCAGCTTCAACGCTGATCGAGTCGTTGCGCAGCACATCGACCTGGGCGCCAGCAGTCGCCAGGGGTTGGTAGAGGTTGTAGGTGAACGAATCGTAGTTATCGATGAGCAGGATCATGAGCCGCTCCCCTCTCCGGTGGAGAAGACTCCTGAATCGGCCAAGTGCAGCGCCGCGAAGAGGGCCTCGGCCTTTTCCAGCGTCTCCCTGTATTCGCGCTCGGGATCCGAGTCGAAGACGATGCCGGCACCGGCCTGAACGCTGACCGTTTGGCCGCTGATGGCGAAGGTGCGAATCGTAATCGCCATATCGAAGTTGCCGGAGGTGTCCAGGTAGCCGAAGCAACCGGCATAGGGTCCGCGGGTGTCCGGCTCGAGTTGGGACACGAGGTCCATGGCCTTGACCTTGGGGGCGCCCGATACTGTTCCCGCTGGGAATGAGGCCACCAACACATCGAGGGGCGTGCGGTTTACTGCCAGTTCACACTCAACGCGGCTGACCAAGTGCTGGACACGGGCGAACTTCTCCAGCGCCGCATGCTCCTTGACCACCACCGTGCCTGCACGGGCCACGCGCCCCAGGTCATTGCGCGCGAGGTCCACCAACATGTCGTGTTCCGCGCGCTCCTTGCGGTCACTGAGCAACTCCGCCGCCAGCCGGTCATCCTCGTCGGGGTCCGCAGCGCGGGCCCGCGTGCCCGCAATGGGCCGGTTTTGCACGCGCCGGCCGTCGACAGAAACAAGTCGCTCTGGGGAGGAGCCCACCAAGGTCAGGTCGTCGCCTTGGAAAAAGAACATGTGGGGCGACGGGTTTGTCAATCGCAGCGCGCGGTAGAGGCTGAAGCTGTCCCCGCTGAAGTCATGCTCGAAGCGCTGGGCCAAAACCGCCTGGAAAGCGTCTCCAGCGGCGATTGACTCCTTGAGCGAGGAGACGCCGGCCAGGTACTGCTCGCGAGTCATGGAGCAGCGCGGCTCTTCGGTCGTGAGGGCGAAGCCGGTGTCAGCCGCGGGCTCGCCGCCGAGTTCAGTGGCTAGGTTCTGCAGGTTTGCCGCCGCTGCCTCGTGGCCCGCTGCGCCCGTCGGGCAGTCCGTCAAGAGCACCACGCGTTGGGTGGCGTGGTCAAAGGCCACGACCGTTGTGTAGAGGTGGAACTCCGCCAGGGGCAGTTGCCAAGGATCGGTCGCGGCGCGGCGCACGGTGGGCTCGATCAGATTGGCCCACTCGTACGCAAACCAGCCGATCCAACCGCCGCGAAAGGGCGGCAGAGAGGCGGGGGCGGCGGGAGCAGCGTGGCGCTTGACGAGGGTCGCCATGACCTCTTGGGGAGTTCCCTGTAGTTGCTCCTCGCCGTCAGCTGAGGTCAACACCGCGCATGTTGCTCCGGCGCGCAGGCGGGCAGAGGGGTCGACGCCGATGAAGGAAAAGCGCGCGATGCGGTCCGGGCCTTCGGCCGATTCCAAGAGGCACAGGTGGTGGCCGGCGGCGCGCAGGGCGAGGAAACCGCGCACCGGTGTCAGGAGATCAGCTGGGATATCCAACCAGACCAAGCGGTGGTCTTTGGCCTGGTCAGGTGTCGAGAGGTGGAGGTGAGGTGCCATTTACTGCTGGATGGAAGGGCTTAGAGCATGGACGGCAGCATATTAGACAACCAACTGGCTCGCCGTTGCGTGCAGGCCCCATGAAAAAGGAGGAGCCACCTCCGGGGGGGCGGAGATGGCTCCAGGTGGTCGATCTGGCCCGAAGGCCAGCCGACGGCCGGGTGGTTTGAGGGGTGGTGTCACCCGGCTGTGGGGACCCGTGAGGGTCCCGGTTTGCTCCGAAGGGGTTCGGAGCTGGGCGTTCGAGGGAACGCCCGGCCGGTGGGAGAGGCGTCTCGCCACCGACAAACATTTATATACCAAGGCCAGGGGGGTCTGTCCAGCAAAGGTCCCGGGAATGCCCCCTCGTGGTCAATAGAGTGGAACAGCGGAGTCGACGCGCAGGCTCCAGGCTTCGATGCCGCCGGCCATGGAGCAGGCCCGGACAAAGCCGTTGTCGCGAAAATGCTTGGCCGCGTGCAGGCTGCGCACACCCGTGTGACAGGTGAATACAATTAAGCGTTCCTTTGGCAGGGCGAGGCAGGCCTCGACATTCGCCAACTCGGCTCCCTCAATGTGCGCCAGAGCCCACTCCTCATCCCTACGCACATCGATGAACGAGAAGTCCGTCCCTGCCGCGAGCCAGGCGGCGACCTCCTCCACACTGCATTCCAGATTCGCGGGGCTTTCCGGATTGGTCGTATCGTCTTCGTCGTGGCTGGGCATCCTCTGCATTATGCCATGCTGCACGCCCGATTTGCGAAGCCCGCCAGCTTCCCCCGGGCCGCCGCTTGGCGCACGCGCCAGCTTGGCATAGGCTCTGCGGCCCAGCCCGCCGTCCCCCTTCCTCGACACCAAACATGGCCAACACCCCCATCACGCCCCGCGCCGAAAACTACGCCCAGTGGTATCAGGATGTCATCGCCCAGGCGGAGCTCGCCGAGGCCGCCGGCGTCGTCAAAGGCTGCATGGTTATCCGCCCCCACGGCTTCGCGATCTGGGAGAAAATGCAGGCGGACCTCGATCGGCGCTTCAAGGAAACCGGCCACCAGAACGCCTGTTTTCCCATGCTGATCCCCATGAGCTTCCTGGAAAAGGAAGCCGAGCATGTGGAGGGCTTCGCGCCCGAGCTGGCCATTGTCACGCATGCCGGCGGCAAGGAGCTGGAGGACAAGTACTGCATCCGACCCACATCCGAAACGATCATCGGCCACTTCTTCTCGCGCTGGATCGATTCGCACCGTGATTTGCCGCTGCTCATCAATCAGTGGGCCAATGTCATGCGTTGGGAGCTGCGCACGCGCCTGTTCCTGCGCACCGGCGAGTTCTTGTGGCAGGAAGGTCACACAGCCCACAGCACGCACGCTGAGGCGCGGGAAGAAGTGGCGCGCATGCTCGATGTCTACGCTGATTTCGCCCGGGAGGTGATGGCCATGCCAGTCGTGCGTGGCGTCAAGACCGCCAACGAGCGTTTCGCCGGTGCCCTGGAAACACGCACCATCGAGGCTTGGATGCAGGACGGCAAGGCTCTGCAATCAGGCACCAGCCACGACCTGGGTCAGAACTTCGGCAAGGCCTTCAATGTGATGTTCCAAAACGACGCGGGGGAGCGCGAGTATGTCTGGCAGACATCCTGGGGTGTGTCGACACGCCTCGTCGGGGCGTTGATCATGAGCCACTCAGACGACAATGGCCTGGTGTTGCCGCCGCGCATGGCGCCGATCCATGTGGCCATCGTGCCCATCTTCCGCAAGGACGAGGAGCGAGCCGCCGTGCTGGAGGCCGCTGGTCGCATCGCCGATGAACTGCGCGCCGACGGCCTGGTGGTTGAAGTCGACGATCGGGAAGGCCTGAAGCCGGGGGCCAAGTACTACCACTGGGAGCGCAAGGGCGTGCCCCTGCGGCTGGAGATTGGTCCGCGGGATATTGCCGAGGGCGCCGTCATGGCCAAGCGTCGCGTGGCCGATCTCGACGAACGCGGCCGCCCCAAGAAGGAGAAAATCCCCATGGAGGGCATCGGCGCGGCCGTGGGCAAGGTGCTCGATGAATTGCAAGTCGACCTCTTTGAGCGCGCCCTGGCGCGGCGCGAAGCCGACACCGTTTCCATCGACTCCTGGGATGATTTCCAAGCCGTTTATGCCGATGGCGGTTCGAAGTTCGTCTACGCCCATTGGGATGGCACGACTGAAACAGAACTGGCCATCAAGGAAGCCACCAAGGCCACTATCCGCTGCGTGCCCCTGGCCGGTGAAGGCCCGGAGGTCGAACCGGGAGTTTGCATACACTCGGGCCAGCCCAGTGCCCAACGAGTGCTCTTCGCCAAGAACTACTAGGCGTTCGTTGAAAAAGTCCCGTCGCGAGGCGAAGCCGTCGGCGTCGAGGGCGGCGATGGCAATGCTGTAGTAGGGAGCATCTCAACGGCATCTTAGGGGCGCCTGTTCGCGAAACAGCACGCCTGGCCCCACAGCGGCCAGGACTAGTCGCCGGAGATGACTTCGCCCGCCGGAGTGATGGTAAAAGACGTTTGGAAGCCCAGGCCTGGGGTGACATACCCGATGGCCGTGCCAGAGTGCAGTTCACCGCTCTGCAAGCGCAGGTCGTAGGTCAGCACTCCGTCGTGGCTTGGGTGAAATTCGACTGTCACCTGGCCCGCCCGCGGAAAGGGTGCCTCCTCCATGTGGAATCCGGGGCCCGAGAGACGAAAGAACTCCAGCGGGCCACCGCTTCTGTTTTCAACCTGAAGCACAACTGCACTTAGTAGGTCGATGGACTGATAGACCAGCACTCCGGCCAATGGATAGTTCGCTACCAACCAGAGTGCGATCAGGGCGGCTCGACCGCGATGCGGCGGGGCAACTGGATGTGGCTGGCGGGCCTGGGTGGCCAGGCAGGTGGCGCCGACGATGGATAGCATGGCTCCCAGGCCGATGAGCCACATTCCGGGTTCGACCAGGTCGGATGAGCGCGTTTCACGCAAGAAGGCGAACAAGCCCAGGCCGCACAATGTGGGCAGGGCCGCACAGAGCGTGGCGATCCTCAGCGGGCCAGTGCCCGGTCGAGGCTCCGTCCTGGAGCTGTTTTTGGATGTGTCGCTCATCTGCCCGCAGCCATGTTGACCTGCGGGGGCCTCTTCGGACAAGTGCCGCGTTGCCACTATGCCGCCGGCAGGAGACAATGTGACCATGAAGATTGCACTGGCAATCCTGTTGAGCGTATGCGTTGGCACGAGCCCGCCAGCGCGCACCGCTGAAGGTCCCTCGCGGGCGGAACAGGAGCGCTTGGTCGAACGCTTTTATGCGGCAGATGGACGCACGCCCAGCGGCTGGCGAGAACAACAGCAGGTGCTAGCGGCCCTGGCTGGAGTGCCTGTCCCCGGCAAATCCGCCACCAAGCGTTGGCAGAAACTCTACCAGCGGCTGCGGGACCAGGGGCGGAAGTTGGAGCAGGGCAAGGGCGATCACTGGTTCTGGCCGGCTGAACAGCGGGGCCTCTATTTGGTGGCCGGTAAAACCACTCGCCCCGCGGCCCTGTTCATTGGCATGCATGGTGGCGGCGTAGGCTCCGGCGATGCCCACTCCTCCCATTCCTCCTATGCCGAGGCCATGGATGAACTCGGCTGGGTGGGTGTCTTCCCAGAGGTGTTGGAGAAGACCGAACTCGGTTGGACGACTTCCGGCACCGAAGAGTTCGTCATGGATTTGATCGAGGCAGCCCTGCGCACCTGGGACATTGACCGCGACCGCGTTTACCTCGGCGGGCATTCCATGGGCGGCTTCGGCTCCTGGACCTTGGGCGCGCACCATGCAGATCGCGTCGCCGCCCTGACGCCCTCGGCCGGTGCCCCGTCTCCGATCTACGGTCCCACCGGCCGGGTGCTCTCCCTGGCTCGGGGCGTGATCCCCTGCCTGCGCAATGTGCCCATGGTCATCTACCAGAGCGCGGACGACCCAAAAGTCGGCCCGGAACCGAATCGCTTCGCCGTCAAGCAATTGCAGCGCTCGGGCCGCCGCTGGGGTGGCTTTGAGAACCAGGAGTACTGGGAAGTGACCGGACGGGGCCACGCCTTACCCCCCGGAGGAACTCTGGCCCACCTGCGCAAGGTCGCGGGCTTCGCCCGCCAGGCCCATCCTGACAAGATTGTCTGGGAGCCGACGCTGCCCTGGAAACGACAGTTCTACTGGTTGTTTTGGGAGACGCCCGTGGCCGATGCCCTCGTAATCGCGGAACTGGACCGCGCGCAAAACGCGGTTTTCATCGACCTGCGCAAGGCCAGCCCGGCCGGACTGTCGGTGCTCCTTTCCCCTGAACTCCTGGACATCACCCGCGAAGTGGTTGTCTACCTCGACGAAGAGGAGGTTTACCGCGGCATTCCCGAGCCAGATTTCGCCACGGGCCTCTTGACCGGCGCCGACGGCGATGCGGCCCGCACCTACAACATTCGCGTGCCCCTCGCGAATAGCGAAGGGCTAGGCAACTAGCGCGCCGCCCAGTTTCCCGCCAGCGGGTAGCGGTACCATTCGCCGTTCATGGCCCGGATCATGGCGATGATATTGAAGACGATCAGAACGATCGCCCCAATGCCACAGGTGACAATGGCGAAGAGGATGCCAATCAACATAAAGTAGGTGGCCTGCAGGGAGTGGAAGCGTACGAACTCATCCTCCTCCTTCTTGATCAGATAGATCACCAGCGGGCCGAGGAAACCAGTGAGAATGGCCAGCAGATGAACCACAAGGGCCAGGGTGCACGAATCCTTGGAGGGTACGGGATGATCGGTTTCGTTCATGGCAAAGGGGGGGTACTAGGGTGTGGCTGGCGGCCTACATGAGCGCCACGGCGTTGGTGCGTTTGACGAAGATGACATCTTCAGTGGTTATCAAACCGCCCTGCAAGACGCGGCAGAGCACACCACGCCCGCGGCGGCCGATGCGATCGGCCCGGGATACGCGCTTCGTGTTCGTCAAGCCAAAACGCTCGATGAACTGTTTGCAGGGGCGGTGGGGATCGTCAGTTACGACAAGTACAGCGCTACCAATGTTTAGCAGAGTGCCCGGCGGCAAGTTCTCCTCGGTGAGATTGAGGTCGACCTGTAGGTTGTCGCCCGACAGAGGCATGCGTTCCGCTTGGCCATCAACAACGGCGCGCAAGAGGTGCACGTTGATCATGCTGATCTGATTCGTGGGGCGGGAGTGCTTATCGCTGATCCATCTATCGCCGGCTATGCCGCCCTCCACGCTCAACTCGATTGAATTCGGCGTCTCCCGTTCACCCTCCCGGGGCCGGATGACCAAGCCGCAGACCTTGCCCACATCCGTCGGTGACTCCGGCAGGCTCTTGAACCAACGGTCGAATCGCCAGGAGAAATCCAAACTCTACTCCCCAATTTTTCTGAGCTTGTCGAGCAGGGCCAGGCCAGCGCCCGAGTCCATGGCGCGCGCCGCCGCGTCAACGCCCTCCGCCACGGTCATGCAGCGCCCGGACACTTTTAGGATCAGGGCGGCCGTCAGCAGCGTCGCGTTACGCGCCGGGCCGGTCTCGCCACTGAGCACGGCCTTGGTGATCGCTCCGCAGGCCTGCACCAGGGCCGGATTGTCCGAAGTGCCCTGGCCAATCTCTGGCGGCCCGAACATGGGCAGCTCCGGCTCGACATCGCCGCCCAGGCCAAAATCATCCGGCTCGACGGTCAGTGGCGCGAGGTGGGAGCCGTCCAGTTCGATGCCCCGCGTACGCCGTCGCAGGCGCGGAATGACGCTGCCCTCTGGGCCCTGCAGGGCGATGCCGCGCGGATGGCCAATGGCCTGGATAACTTCAACTGCGGCGCCGAGGACCGGGCCCTCCTGGGCACCGAGTAACACCGAAGCACCCGGCGGCGCCATCAGCTTCTCCACGGTGGAGAGCGGCGTGCGCACGGAAACACCACCGCGTACCTGCCTGAGGTTGACAATGGCCGGCAACATGCCGCCGACAGCGCAGGCCGCGAAGCCGAGCTCGTTAACCCAGGACTCCGCCTCCTGGGGATCCCAGGTCATGTGGGCGTCGAGGGCCTCGAGGACATTGGCGGCGGTCAGGCCGCGACGCGGCGGTACGCCACGCCCGGCGAGAATCAAGACCCGTGAGCCAGCGGCGGCCGCCACTAGACCCGCAGCGACTTCCATGGGCGGCAGGCCCTCGTATCCGTCATGGGGCGGTGAGACGCAGACCAGCCCAGGCGTGTCCACACAGGGAAAGGTCGCCTGGTCCCGAGCCGCCAGGGCGAACCCGGTTAGCTCTTCCGTGCTCATGCCCTTGCACTTGACCGCTACCAAAAAGGCGGCGATGGCGATCTCGTCCTCCCCTCCTGAGAGGATGGCCTCAAAGGCGTGGCGGGCCTCTTCCTGGGTCAGGTTGCGGCCGTTTCTGGATCCTGGATCCAGAATCCGCATCATCATTCGGAGGACCATATCAGCAGGGACTGGGTGGACCGGCTCTGGGGGCGGTGCGCGGGTTGTGGGCACTTCCCCGGAATCGCGATAAGGACAGTCTAAGAAAACACTTAGGTCCTGTCGCCCCCTGGGTTCTACGCAATCCTAACCTGGGCCGCCTCCAGTGGCCTTGCCAGGGGCCGACTCGGCGTCGAAGATGCCCCGTGGAAACCCCCACCATGCGGCCTTTTTCATACATTTCGGCGCTCCTCGCCCTGGCGTTTATCGCCCTCCCCAGCGCCCAGACGGCTCCCCTTGACCGCCTGGAAACGGTCAAGGGCGAGTCCCTCGAAGGCCGTCTGGTCTCGGATTCCGGGGACAAGATCGAGTTCCTGGTAAGCGGCGAGAAACGGCCCCGGCGCCTGCGCCACCGGGATATCGCTCGGCTGGAGTTGGAGTTGCCCACGCTCGCGGAGCATCGGGCTGACCCCAACTGGTCTGACGAACAGGTGGCCGCCCGCCTCGAACGGGACTTCACCGAGGAGTTCCGCGACCAGGTCCTCTTGCTGCGCTCCAAGCATTACATCCTGTTTTCCCTGGCCCCCGGCGGCGCCAAGGGAGCGCGCAAGTTCATCGCCCGTGACATGGAGGAAATCTATTCCTCCTTCGCCGACACATTTCCCTTCGAGGAACCGGAGAGCGCCCCCCTGCTGCCGGTCTTCCTGCTCAAGGACCACGAACAATACGCGCGCTGGTCCATGGGGCCGACTGGGTGGGACTACGCCGCGGCGCGCGCCTCGGCCGGCCATGCCTACATGGATTACTACGCGACCTATTTCACCGGTTCGGCCATCTCCAGCCCAACGGTCTGGCACGAAGCCGCCCACCAACTGGTGGGCAACCGGCTGAACATCCACGGGGGTGGCTCATGGTTTCAGGAGGGATTGGCGGTCTACTTCGAGGACAAGTACAAGCACAGCGAAAACGTAGAGAGCTTGGCTCCCGGCATGA
The DNA here is from genome assembly GCA_002686595.1 of Planctomycetota bacterium. Taxonomy (GTDB): domain Bacteria; phylum Planctomycetota; class UBA1135; order UBA1135. The sequence continues at coordinate 35,852 of NYXZ01000062.1, forward strand.
TCGGATCGGAGCGTTACACACACTTTCGAGAGTTGTTCGAAGTGAAGAGCTTGTTGCACTCTTCGGGCGATAACAAGAAAGGCAGCATCGCCGGCCAACGTTATCTGCAGTCCGGCACGATCATCTTCTTTCTGGCCGAAGGGCCCTGGAAAGACAAGTTCGGGTCCTTGCTCGCTGCCGTGCGCGATTGGCGCGGCTTTGGTAGCGACACCACGCGCACTTCCGACTCCATGTGGGATGTGATCTTCAGACGCGTCTACGGGCTGGATATCGACGGCGTGGAAGCGGCCTGGAAAAAGTGGTTTGGCAAGTGATGCGCGCCGTCGCTCTACTTCTGGCCCTGGCACCCGCCGCCGCCGCACAGATTCCCATCAAGACCCCCCAGTTGTCCTTGGAAGCCACCACGCCAGCGGGCTGGCGCATCGACCTGCTCTCCACCAGTGAACACCTGATCCTGCGCGGCACGAAACGACGGCATCCGGTCTTGCGAGCGTTCTACATGGCAGCCGGCCCGGAGCAACCAACCACGGCTGAGTTGTTTTCCTTGATAGCTCGACGAATCGGCGGTGATGAGCGAACACTCAAGCCCGGCCAGAGGCGCCCGCTGGCGGAAGCGTCCAAGGCGCCCGAGGGGCGGACCGGCTTTTTTATCGAAGCCGCAGCGGATGATGGCGACCTGTTGGCGCGCTTTGTCCATGTCCCCAATCCTGATGGTTCGGCGCATGTTTTCTGGCTCACGGCCCCCAAGTCCCCCATGCGCAAGGCCTGGCCCGCCGCGCTGAACTTCATCCACGGCAGTCGCTTTTCGCCAGCGCCACAGTCGAAGCCCGGCCCCCGGGGCGCACCGGACAAGGCAACACCTGGGCCGCCGCCGGCCATCTGGCTGGACGCCAAGAGCGGCCTCTACCTACTGTCCTATCCCCAGGGTTTCGCGCGAGCCCCGGGAACCAGCGCCGATCTTGACGGCGCCGGCTTGCGCCTAGAGCCAGTGGACGAAGATGAACGGGATCGCGCTGCCCTGACACTCAGGCGCAAAGTCGTTTCACCCAGGGTAACCGCCCGTAGCCACATGCAGACGCTGCTCGCCACCCTCGACCAGGACAAGGCGGTGACAGCTTTCACCTACTCCCCCGCCCTAGTCGCAGACCGCAGCGCCTGGCAAGTTGATTGGACTGTGGGATCGGGGCCCACCTCGATCGGTCACACACTCTGGCTGTTTCAACGGGAGCGCAGTCTCTTTTCCTTGGAGTGGGTCGGGGACCTCCAATGGAAGAAGGAGCACAGCAGCCTGCTGCGCTCCTTCATAAAGGCGATCGGGCTGCCAGCTGGCGACTAGTCGTCGCCCTCTTCGTCCTCGTCTCCTTCGTCGCCGTCTTCTTCGTCTTCGTCGCCGGACTCGTCGTCGTCTCCGGCCTCGCCGTCGTCTTCAATGTCCTCTGGCCGTTCGCCTGCATCAACCGGGCTCTCCTCCGGCGCGGGGGCTTCAGGCCGTGGGCGAATGTGCGAGAACCAGAGTTCCTCCTGCTTGTCGTAAACCAGTTTGCCGTCAACGACGGCATATTGAACGAAGGTCTCGTAATGCAGCAGATCGCCATCGGTGACGATCAGGTCGCAGTCCTTGCCCACCTCCAGGCTTCCAACCCGGTGGCCGACACCCAACATGCGCGCCGGCTGTATCGTGATCGCATCAATAGCGCTCTTCTCGGGCAAGCCTCCGCGCACTGCGAAGCCCGCCTCGATGATCAGGTGCATGATGTCGCGCCCGGCGATGCCCCCGAGATTCACAGATTTCGAGGACGGGATAACCGCCACCGACACGCCGGCCAGATGGAGAATGGCTGCATTCTCAATGCTTGAGCCACCATCGCGCACCAGGGACTCCTCCTTGGAGCGACGGTAGCGCGGCGTGACGATAGCCATGGCCCCGGCCCGGCCCAATTCGTCGGCCACGGCCCAGCCCTCGCCACAGCCTTCTATCACGGGACGGAAGCCGTACTTCTGGGCCAGGCGCGCAATGCCCAGCAGGTCATCGCGCCCGTTGGCGCTGAACTTGGCCAAGATTCTGCCCTCCAACACCGCCAGGACCGTGGAGTCCACGCCGCGCTTGGATGGCTCTTTGAGTTCCTTGTCCTTCTTGACGAGTTCTTCCCACTCGCGATAAGCACGCAGGTAGGTGGCGGTGGTCTCGAACTTCTCCTTTAGGGCTCGCTTGCCGCCAGCTCCAGACCAGGTCAAGCCAGAAAAGGCCTTCTCTGACAGCACCGCGCCCTCCAGTTCGCCGCGCTTTAGCTTGGCGACCTGGTTGGATTGGCTAGTAGTCGTAATGCCGGCGGCCAACCCCAGGACCATCCTGGAGCTAAAGGGGTCGATGGTGTCGGCCAGATCGCCGCTCCCGCCCAGCAGCCCGGAGGAAGAAATCGCCACCAAGCCGGGGTAGACGCGCATACCGCCGGCATCCAAGCGTTCAGCTTCTTCAGGGATAAACAGGTCATAGCCGATGGAATCAATCTTGCCGTCCTTGGCTAGCACCGTGGCGCCACGCAAATAGGAACCGGTACCCGTAAAGACATCGCCCCCGGTTACCGCCAGCCACTCCGGCTGTTCTTCCTTATCCTCGTCTTCCAAGGCCAACAGTCCAGCAGCGGGAGCCGACAGACCGGAAACCAAGAACAACGCTGCCAGTGATAGCTGGCCCACTTTCACTTTGAGGGTAATCATCATCGCAGGTCCTTTTCGCCGGTGACGAAGCGGCCTTCAAACATGACCGCCACTAGCCGGGAGGTCGGTTCAAATGGGTCGCCAGAGTAAATCAGTAGATTGGCGTCCTTGCCCGAGGAGATGCTCCCCAGGCGTTCATCCAAGCCCAAGATTGCGGCGGGCTCCAGGGTCATGGCTCGTAGGGCCGTTTGGCGGTCCAGGCCCGCGGCGACAACATGGCCCACATCTCGCAGCCACACCTTCTGGTTGCTCACGCTGTCCGAGTTGGGAACAAAGGCCAGGGTCGCTCCTGCCTCAACCAGCTCCGCCGGCAAGTTGCGCTGGCGCATGGTGCTCGGCTGGCGGGTGACCCGCGGTTCAACAAGTACGCGGCAGCCGCGCTCGCCAATCTTGTCAGCCACATGGAATATATCAGCCTCGCTGCTGAGGGGAATGCGCAGGTCCCAGCTGAACTCCTCCTCGCCCAGGGCGTCTAACAGGTGCAGGTAATCACCGGCCTTGCTGATGCTGATCAGCGCGGAGAGTTCACCGTTGCGCAGGTCAAGGAATGGCTGCACATCATCATCTGGCGTGGGCGGCGTATAAACGCCATCGTCCTCTTCCTCATCCTCCTTGTCCTCGTCGTCGTCGTCATCCTTCTTCTTCTTCTTTTTCTTCTCCTGGTCCTTATCCCACTTGGCGCGCGCCTTGGCCTCCTTTTCTTCATAGGCGTCGGCCTCCTCAAAGCCCTTGCGCAACATCTTCTTTGAGCTAGCGTTGGAGCGCAGGATTATCTTCAGGTAAACAGCGTCATCAAGGATCATTTCCTCCAGCGTGTCTCCCGTCGGACGGATGGCCACGGCTTGACCTGGAATGCCATTCCCCGCCGGATAAAGGCCCAGGGTCGTAACCCCCGCCTCCAGCAGTTGCTGGTAAACATCAGCCCCCGGATACAGTTCGCTTGATGCCAGCACATCGGGATCGGCGCCGCTCCCTCCGCTGCTGTCCATGCCTTGGCGGCTGTAGGCGTTGACCAGGCCTGGAACGACCACCCAATCCTCGGGCAGATCCAGCGTTGGAATGCCGCGCTCGACGGTCAGGTCTTCACCCACCGTCGCAAACTTGCCCTCCTCCACCAGGATCACTGCGTGGGTCAGAGTGCCGTCTGAGACAGACTCCACCGTGCGCGCCCGGATGGCGAGGAGGTCGCCAGCGGCGGCCGGCATAAGAGTCGGCTCAGGAAAGACTGTGGCCGTGGCGGCCAAACTTAGAAATGTGGGCAGGATAATCATGGCTTGTGTATTAGAACCACTGTCCGTCGCGTTCGCGGTCGTACTCAATGGAGCCGTCGATCAGGACCAGATCGACAGCAGAGCGGGGGTCTAGGGGATCGCCGGTGCGCAACACGATGTCCGCGTCCTTGCCCGGCTCAAGGCTGCCCACCCGTGCTTCGATGCCGAAGGCTTGGGCGGGGTGAATAGTGAGGGCGCGCAGCATGGCATAGCCGTCCGCGCCCCAGCGGGCGCTCATGGCACCCTGAACGAAGAACTCCTCTTGGGGAATGACCGGCGAGTCGGTGTTCAAAGAGAAGAGCGGAACACCTGCGTCTACAAATGCCGCGCTTGAGGCGTTCCAACGCCCGTTGCGACTCGTGTAAACATCCGTTGTGCGCGGCCCGTGATTCACCGGGATGCCCATCTCGGCTAGGGCTGGAGCAGCCTTGTAGCCGTCCCAGGATCCGTGTGAAAGGATGCTGCGCGTGTCATAGGTCACGCGCCACATGCGCGCAGTGTTCACGACTCCGTCACTGCCTGCGGTGTGAATCAAAACAGGCAGCTCTCCAGAGTGAATGCGCTTCAGGTTCTCTAGGGGTAGATCAAAGCGCTCTCCCTTGAGGGCCGCCACAGCTCGGTCGTTTACATCCGACAGAACCCAGCCCATGCCGGCGCGGGTGAGGCCGAAGTCGCCGGAACGGCGCTGGGGGTTTGAGTCCTGGGCCACCTTCATGCCAGCCGTGCCGGCGAGGACTGCTGAGTTGTAGTCCGTGCGCAGCTTCGACTTGTACAGCACGCCAAAGCCACCGATGTTCGTACCACTGCCGGGAATGCCAAAGAGGGTTGTCACTCCGCTGGCACAGGCCACCGACAGCATGCGATTGCCGGGCACCAACACCGGCGAGGAACGCAGTTCCGGGTTCACCGCCTGCACCATGTCATTAATGTCGCCCCAGCCACCGGCGTGGATGTGGGTGTGCAGGTCAACCATACCCGGATGCGCCCAGGCATCCGGCCGTTCGATCAGCTCATAGCCCGCCGGGACCTCCACCGGCGAGCCCACGTATTCAATCACTCCGGCCCTGGTGAGGATCATCCCGGGCACGAAGATGCGGTCTTCGCCATCCATGGTCAGCACCTTCTGAACCAGCACAGCCCGACCTGGCCCGGCGCTCGGCCCCTGCAGGTGGCTGCTGGGAGCTAGCGCGCGCTCTGTCGTAGGCGCTGCACAGGCGACAACCAAAAGCAACTGGAGCCGCAACAATCTCATCCCGCCTACCACAGGCGCCCCCCCTCTTCGGCGTTGTAGACCAAGCGGCCTTCCACATAAACCATCTCGATGGCCGTGCGTGGATCAGACGGATCGCCCGTCAGGACCAGTATGTCCGCATCCTTGCCCGACTCCAGGCTGCCGACGCTGTCGTCGATACCAGCCGTGCGCGCCGGAACAATGGTCAGCCCCCGCACAGCGGCTGCCGCCGAATTGTCCAGGCCGTAGCGCACACCCATGGCCGACTGCACGGACAACTCCTCCTGGGGCACGACCGGAGCGTCGGTATTGAAGCCAATCTCCTCCTGGCCGCCGCGTTGAAAACCCCAGGCGCTGCCCTCGACCCGTCCGTCCGTGCGGTAGCGCGTCGGGCTCGGCCACATGATCTCGCGCGGCCCGAGAATCGCCGCCACTCTGTTGTCCGCCGCCAGTTTGGCGGTCTTATAGGAATCGAAGGAGCCGTGATCGATATACACATCTAGGCCGAACTCCACGCGCAACATCTCAATCGTCGTCAACACCAACTTGTAATACTGGGTGTGCGTCGACACCTGGGTATGGCCACTGAGCAGGTCGCGAAAAACATCATAGCGCACGACTCGCTCGGGTTGATCGGCTGCGCCCCGCTCATGGTCAGCCCAGCGCCGAGCATAGGCCAATCCGGCGCGTAACTCCTGGCGTAGATTCCAGGCCATCAGGGAACGCTGCATGCCATAACCCCAGCGTTTGGGGTTGTCGCCTTGGGCAATCTTCACCGAACCGGGCGCCCGCACCAGCATTTCGTCGAAGGTATCCAGGCCTGGCTTCAACAGCACGCCTTGGCCACCCATGTTCGTGGCCGAGCCGGGAATGAAGAGCAGGGTCGTCACACCCCCGGCCGTGGCCCGTTGCAGGTACAGTCGATCAGGAATGACAGTGGCCGAGGCCCGCAGGCCGGGGTTCGTCTGGTAGACGGCATCGTTGTAGCCGGTCCCCGCCACATGGCTGTGAAGTTCAACCAGGCCGGGCATGAGCCAGCGCTCACCCAGGTCCTTGACCTCATATCCGGCGGGGATAGGAAGTTCGTCGGCCGCCCCGACAGCTTCGATGCGCCCATCGCGCACCAGGACCAGGCCGTGGTCGATGATCGCCTCGGTGACTCCATCATCTCCAGCCGCGGTCAGCACCTTAGTGGCACGCAGTGCAATGCCGGGGCCGCCGAGCTCTCCGGGATCGCAGAGGTCCGCACCCGCGGCCCAAGCTGGACTGGCACACATGGCAAACAATGCGGAGGCGACCAGTCGTAGCCGCTGTCGACGATTAGCCAGCACCACTACTACCAACGCCTCCGATCCAGGGCCGTGTCGTAGACCTTGCGTCCGCGGGAGTAAACTGCCTCCACTCCTGTGCGCGGGTCGATGGGGTCGCCATTCAAGATAAGGAGGTTGGCTTCCTTGCCGACTTCAATGCTGCCGGCGCGTTGATCGATACCCGCCGCCTTGGCAGGCACGCTCGTCACACCTCGCAACGCGTCCATTTCCGAGTTGTCGAACCCATAGCGCACTCCCACGGCTGCCTGCAGTGAGAGCTCTTCCTGGGGAACAACTGGGGCGTCAGTGTTAAAACCAACCATGCGGTGCCCCCGCTCCTGATAGCCAGCTGCCACACCCTGAACCCGCTCAACCTGGGAACCAGACCACATGCGAAACCAGTAGCCTGCCGGTGCGTCTATGGAACGCGGACCCAAAATGGCCGGCACATTCGCCTGCTCGGCGAGTTCCGCCGCGCGATAGCCATCGAAAGTTCCGTGATCGATGTAGACCGGCATCTCCAGCTCCTGCGCGATGATGGTGATGGTGGCGAGGACAACTTGGTAGACCTGGGTGTGGGTGGAGACCTGAGCCTCGTTCTTGCGCAAGTGCCGGAAAATCTCCCACTGGGGGTTGCGGTCCGGTTGCTTTACGGCTGTTGCCTCCGCCTGCTCCCAGCGCTTGGCATAGGCGATGCCGCGCTTGAAGGTGTTGCGCAAGTTCCAGTTCATGAATGAACGACCCACTCCGAAGATGTAGCCCTCAGGATTGCCCGCCTGCGCCACCTTGAGGGAGCCCGGGGCGCGCAGCTCGGCACCTCCATAGGTCTCTTCGCCGGTACGCAGCAGCACACCCTGGCCGCCCATGTTGCTGCCGGAACCCGGGATAAACAGGATCGTTGTTACGCCGCCAGCCACAGCTCGGTCGAGGTTGGAGTTCCCAGGTCTGACCGCCGTGTTGGCGCGCAGGCCCGGGTTGGTCAGGAATACCATGTCGTTGATATCCCAAGTACCACCCACATGACTGTGGAGATCGATCATGCCCGGCGCCAACCAGCGCTTTCCCAAGCCCACCAACACATAGCCAGCTGGCACGGGTGTACTGCGCGCCGGGCCCACGGCTTCAATCAAACCGTCCTTGACGAGCACGATGCCGTGGTTCAGAACCGCCGGGCCATCGTAGGCGGCGATCAACACCTTGGACGCCCGCAGGGCCAGTCCGCCGCCGCCAGTCGCTCCAGGGTCCGCCGCCAGGACCGCCCCGCCAAGGGCAGCCGCCAACAGAATCGTCAGACTGTGTCGGATAATCATGAAGTGCCCCCGTCCACCTACCAGCGCCGCCGTTCCGTCGCAATGTCGTAGACCACCTCGCCGTCCATGTAGACGGCTTCAATGGTGGTGCGGGGGTCGACGGGATCGCCGGTCACGACCAAGATGTCCGCCACCTTGCCAACCTCCAGGCTGCCAAGATCATGGGCGATGCCAGCAGTGCGGGCAGGGATGATTGTCAGGCCGCGCACGCATTCAAGATGGTCGGTGTGCATACCAAAACGCGCCCCGACGGTGGCCTGCACGGAGAGTTCTTCCTGGGGCACGATGGGCGCATCGGTGTTGAAACCGATGTCCTGGTGTCCCGCGTCTTGATAGCCCGCGGCCACGCCCTGGATCTTGCCGTCCGTGTCAATCCATCCGGGATAGGGAGGCAGAATGGAGCGCGGGCCAAGGATCGCCCCCACACCCTTCTCCCAGGCCCGGGCCGCCGCCCGAAAACCATCAAATGTGCCGTGGTCGATAAAGACATCCAGGCCGAGTTCCTCACGCACCATGGTGATGGTCATCAGCACAACCTGGTAGATCTGCGTGTGGGTCGACACCTGGGCCTCGCCCTCATAGAGGCTACGGAAGATCTCCCATTGGGGATCACGATCCGGCCGCTCGCCCTTGCCTGCCCGGAATGCCTCCCAGCGCTTGGCATAGGCGATCCCGCGCTTGAAGGTATTGCGTGTGTTCCAGTTCATGTAGGTACGCCGCACACCGCCCAGGAAACGCTCCGGGTTCCCGGCCTGGGCCAACTTCAGCGACCCTGGGTTGCGCACCTCAATCTGCTCATAGGTGTCGAAGCCGGTTTTCACCAAAACGCCCTGCCCGCCCATGTTCGTTCCTGAGCCCGGAATGAAGAGCACCGTCGTCACGCCACCGGCAACCGCCAGCCGCAGGGCCGGATTGCCCGGCAACACCACGGAACTGGCGCGCAACCCGGGATTGGTCAAGAAGACGCTGTCATTGAGGTCGTTACCCGCGAAAAAAGAGGGGCCGGCCACATGGCTGTGGAGACCCACCATGCCGGGCATCAGCCAGCTGTCGCCCACATCGATCATCCGCGCTCCGGCGGGTATCGGTGTGCTGGCCGCAGGTCCAATCTCCTTGATGCGCCCATCCTCGATTATCACGACGGCGTGATCGATGACCTGGGGGCCCGAGTAGGGCACGCACAGGGCCTTGGCACAGCGGATGGCCACCATTCCTCCAGGCTCGCCGGCCCAGGCGGGCGCGGCCCAGGCCTGCGCCGCCAACAGGGCCCCGAGACCGAAAAGCGCAGCCATGCCGCGCCGCACAGTGAGTTGCAACCTGTTCCTGCTCACGATTACTCGCGCACCTCCCGCCCGTTGACCCACACCCGCTGCACGCTGGTTGCTCCAGCGAGGGGCCGCCCGTCGAGCAACAGGACATCGCCATCCAAGCCCGCAGCCAAGCGTCCGACCCGATCTCCAATGGAGAGCATATCAGCAGCATCACTGGTTAAAGCCCTCAGCGCACCGCTGGGGCTCATGCCCTGTGAAACGGCGAAGACGGCCATCTCCGGCAGTTCCAGGGCCCCGACTTCCGCGTAGCTCGCAAAAGCCACGGGAATGCCCGCAGCCTGCAAGGCGGCATAGCGATTGACGAGTTTGGTACCAGTCTTGACGTTTGATTCCACCACACGGGTTCCCAACAGAACTCCAGACACGCGGCCCTCAATGCGGTCGAGGACCTTGAGCACATCACGGGCACCGGTCAACACCGGACGAATGTCATGGGCCTCGAAGGTATCCACGCAGACCAGAATCTCGTCCTCGCGCGAAACCGAGACCAGCACGGCCCGCTCCCCTCGCATCGCCTGGCGCAAGGGCTCCAGGGAACGGTCGATGCCCGGGCTCTTGGGCATCCCCTTGGGCTGCTCGGGCTCAGTCCGTTTACGACGCTCCGGGCGTCGCACGACGGGCTCCTCGGTGCTTACTTGGTCTAGGGTGAACTCCAGTTCCAGGTCGCCGGCCTTGAGTTCAACTTCCAGCCGGCCCTTCTTGATCTCGGCTTCGATTTCGACCGAGCCCGCCGATCCGGCACCGGACAACTCCAGATCTTCCTCGTCGCGTGCCCCGCGCAGCTCGATCAACTCGTTCCCCAAGGCACTTGCACGCATGGTTCCACTGAGTTCGCCGTCGTCTTCCAGCAGGCGCATCCGCAGGGTCGCCGAATCCGTGCCGGCCTCTTCGTCGGCATCAGACGGCCCGCCCTTCCACATGCCTGTCAGAGGCCAGAGCTCGTCATCGATTGGCTCTTCTTCCTCTTCTTCCTCTTCGCCGTCTTCGTCGTCTTCGTCGTCTTCGTCAGCGTCATCTTCCTTTTCCACATCGGGCGCGGGGGGAGACCACTCGGCCAACTCCTTCTCGTACTTGGCCCAACGCTCCACATAACTGCTCGCCTTGTCGAGGGCCTTGCGCACGGAATCACCCGAGGTCATCCGGTTACGGGCAGTCCACACAAAGCTCAGAGCAGCCGGATCGTCCAGGACCATCTGATCGACCTTCGCCCCGCCTGGCTTGTAGGCCATGACCGGGGAGCCGCTGCTGTTTTGGCCCCTGGGCGTCAAGGCGATGGTCGTGACCCCGGCCCGAGCCACACGGTGATCAACATCGTCGCCGGGTTCAACAATGCGAGCCAACTCGGTTTGGGGAGGCACAGCCTTGGTCGACTTTTCGAGGCCCAATCGACCAACAGCATCAACCATGCCGGGCATGGCCGCCGCTCCGCGCACAACCGTTGCGCCAAGGGGATGAGAGACGCTCGTCCCAACCTCGACAATTAGCCCATCCTCCATGAGGAGCTGTCCGGGGCTTAGTACCTCGCCATCGCCGATATAAAGTTCATCGACCTCCAGCACCACCGCCGATGTTTCGTGCGCCTTCCAGGCCACTTCGCCTCCCACCCAAACACCAAGCACGCTGCTTGTCAGGTCCGTTACCGGGCCATTCAGGACAACCAAATCGCCATCCTTGCCAGCGACCAGACTGCCGACGCGATCCTCGACGCCCAGAATCTCCGCGGCGGATAGCGTGATACCACGCAGGGCGTCTTCAGCTGACAGGCCACCGCGACGGGCCACACAGGCCGCCAATCTCAGGTAGCGCGCAGATGTATTGTCAGGGGTCGCCAGGGCAAAGGGCACGCCGGCCGCCGCCAAACGCGAGGCCGTGTCCGCCGTTGGCCACAGGGTGTCCGGGGAAGTGCCCCGGTCCCGTCCCCCGCGGTTGACCACCTGGGGCACATCCACAATGACGGCAGCGCCGGCCGCCGCCAACTGTTCCGCCAATTCCCCGGCGGCCACGGCCTCGTCCAGCACCAAAGGCAGTTTCGCCGCGGCGAAAAAATCGACCAGGGCGCGGATCTCACCAGCGGTGCGCCCCGCCATGCGGAAGGGCACCCCTGCTTCCATGAGCGGCGCCAAGTCAGGTCCGGCCGCGGCGCCCCACTGGGCCAACAGCTCCCCATCCTGTGCGCCGCTGGCCAGGGAAAGCAGCTCGCCCAGGGCGACCACTGCGCCCATGGTTGTGCGCGGCAGCTGGCGCAACGTGACGCCCATGCCCTGGTCAACGGTGGCTGGGATCGGGGGGTCCCAGTAGCCCGGTGTGTTGCGCGCCTCGGCGCTGATGGCTCCATGAATGGCGGCGCTGGCGGAAAGAACGCGCTCACGCCGTCCCTCGCCCGCCAGTTTCACAACTCCGCCCTGACCCGCGATGATGCGTCCCCGTCCCGGGGCGACATAGGCCGTTGTTACGCCGCTGGCCACAGTGCTGGCGAAGCTGGCGAAGGTGTCGAAGTTGTCGATGGCGCTCAAGGACGGATCCGCCGCCCGGCGCGCGGCCCGGGTGCTGCCGAGAGCGGAATCCGCGGCCACGAATCCGGGTACGAGCACCGCATCGGGACCGTAATCCACGACGCGCGCGCCCGTGGGCACGGTCACATCAGCGCCGACGGCCGCGATGCGCCCGTCCACAATGAGCACCGTTCCGCCATCGCGGACGACCTGACCGTTTTCAACCAGGTGCAGCGTGCCGGCCTGAACTGCAACGGTCTCGCCTCCAAGGGCGGCTGGCGCTGCGGCCCACAAGAGGGCCAGACAAGTAGAAAGGATGCGCTTCACTCTTACTCCTTATCCTCACCGGCGTCGACCGGTTCTTCCTCAGTGACCACTTCATCTTCGTGCTCGTGAACCTTCGGCTCCTCGGACCCGGCGGGCGCAGTGCCTTCCGGCGTTTCGCCTTCCAGCAAGTGGCGCATGCGCACATCCTTGGAGCGGTCATAAACCGTGCTGCCCTCGAGTACGACATACTCCACAAAGGAGGTCACGCTGAGGGGGTCGCCGGAGAGCAACAACACGTTTCCGTCCTTGCCCTTTTCAAGCGAGCCGACGCGCTTGCCCAAACCCAAGATATCAGCCGGCACGGTGGTCACCGCCGCCAGAGCTTCCGCGCGGCTCATGCCCTGGGCCACACAGCTGGCCGCCTGAAACCAGAGCGACTGGGTCGACTGGTTGGAACTGGCCAGCGCATAGCGCACGCCCTTCTCCTTGAACACCTTGGGGACGAATGTCTCGATCTCCTCTCCGGTTACCGGGTCGCGCTCGATGTGCATCAAGGCCGCCGACAACACAACGGGAACGCCGGCCTCGGCGATTTCATCTGCGGCTTTCCAACACGAGCTCGCCAACACCAGCGTTGTCTGGGCCAGGAATCCGTTTTTTCGCGCCACTTCCAAGGCCACGCGCACATCCATCGGCGCGCCGCAATAGAACCAGGCGGGGATACGCCCCTCAACCAGATCCAGGAGTGGCGCCTGTTTCTCGTCGATTTCCCCCCGGGGTATGAGTTCCAGGTCTGCCACGGTCCAAGCGGCGCTGCCCGCCTGGGCTCGTCCTTCGCGGGCCTCTTCGCTGTCCAGGTCACGCCCCTGGTAGAGCGCCTCGCGCCGCGCGGAGTCATCGCCGTCCTTTTGCTTCTGCACCAGACCCGCCAGGTAATGCTCCAACTCCGTGAAGGCCTTGCGCAGTGCCTGGGCCTGGGTCGCGCGGGACTTGCCACTCTTCGGGCTGGCCGAGAGTTTGATGCCGGACGCGGGGCGCACCAACATCTCTTCAACGGTCATGCCGAAGGGCTTGACCACCATGCCCTGGCCACCGATCACGCAACTTGCGCCCTGTTGGACATTGATGGTGGTGACGCCCCAACGCAGCGAATCCTCAAAGTAGAAGTTCACCGGGTCGATCGAGTCGCGGATGTTGAGGAACGGCGCCACATCGATGTTCTCGTTTGGGCGGTCCATGCCGCGGTTGCCGTGGGCTTCCACAAAGCCCGGAAAAGCCGTTAGGTGTGTGGCGTCGAGCACCTCCACATCCCAGGGCACTTCCACTTCGGCGCCCACGGCGGTGATGCGGCCGTTTTCAATGACAATGGTGCCATCAATGATGGCTTCCCCAGCCTGGGTGATGATTTTGCCGGCACGGATGGCCAGGCGACCATCGCCCGCCAAGAGAGGTGCGGCTAACAGGGTCAGGGCTAGGGCGGATTGAATCGTACTGCGCATGGTTTGCGTTTGTCGTTGGGTCTTCATGATCAGGTCAGCGGTTGCTCTAGTTCTCCTCGCGGGGGTCAACAATCAGGCGTCCTTCGAGCAGCACGCCAACTGCCCGCGAGGTGGCTGCAAAGGGTTCTCCGTTCCAGAGCACCAGGTCGGCATCCTTGCCAACTGCAATGCTCCCGACGCTTTCGTCCACGCCCAACATGCGGGCGGGTGTCAGGGTTACGGCGGCCAGGGCCGCGTCAAATGGCAGGCCGCCGCGCATGGCATAGCCCGCTTGGCGATCGAGCCGATCGGCCGGCGACTGCGCGCCGTGGCTTGAAAGGGCCAGGGGAATGCCCGCTGCGTGCAGCTGGGCGGCGGAGCTCCAGGCCGTAAAGGCCCGGTCAGGGCCGCTGCGGCCGTTGTGGGGGAAGGGCGGCAGGACGACTCCAGCGCCAGTGCGCACCAGGAAGGCCGGTTCCTTCCAGGCCTCGGCCGCCGCATCTACGATCAGACGAATCTGGCCGAAGTCCTCGCGCGCCATCTCCTCCACGAAGAAGGCGGCCGTGCGAATGTCCTGAGTGGCCCAGGCTTGGATGAAAAGCGGGCGCACGCCGGCGAGAACCTGCAGCAGGCCGCGGGCATCTTCATCCAGTTCGGCGCCATGGCGCTGGGCCAGGGCGGCGTCGTAAAAGGCGCGCCGCCATTCCCACTCGACGCCCATGCGTGTCGTGGGGCGCCGCGAGAAAAAGTCCGTGGGCAGCCCATAAACTGCGTGGTTGCCGCGTGAAGGGCTTGAACCGATGGCGCCGCACAGGGCCGCGTCCACCGCCACGGTACGGGCCGCGATGTTCTCGGGGCCGCCGGTCTTCAGCACAACGGAGAGGCCTCCCACCACATTGCGGTCCAGGGGCGAGACCATGACGGTGGTAACTCCACTCCGCAGTTGGCGCTGCCACAGGTGGCTGAAGGGATCGAGCGTATCCGCCACCCGCAGGGCAGGCTGGATTTCAGATGACTCCTCCACCGAGAGGCGGTCTTCATGAATGCGCACACTGGCATCCACCAGACCAGCGGTGATGGCATAGACGGAAATGTCGCCACCTCCGCCCGAGCCCAAGCGCGTAATCTTGCCGGCGTCTACACGCACCGAGCCGTTCTCAATCAGCTCGCCCGGCGCAGCATAGATTTTTTCAGCGTGAATAGACCAGCGCGTGCGCTCGTCGTCCTGCGTGCCCGTGACCGGAGCCAGGTTGGCTGCCGTCGCCAGCGTGAGTAACAGAGTGGGTATCATCTAGAGTTCTCCGTAAACGAGTTGCCCGTCGATCAGAACCGCCTTGACCGAACTGGTGAGGTCCGTGGGGTGGCCGCTCCATAGAACAAGGTCCGCATCGCGGCCAGTTGCCAGTGCGCCAATGCGCTCGTCCACACCGGCGATGCGCGCCGCGTCCACCGTCAGGGAACGCAAAGCCGTCGCGGGGCTGAGGCCGCGGCGTACGCAGAGGGCGACACCCATGCGCAGGGTGTTGGCATGGCGCGCCGGTGAGGCCAGTTTGAAGCCAAAGGGAACTCCGGCTTCCGCCAGGGACAGCAGGGCGTCGATGGAGCGCTGGCTGGCCCCGGGTGAACGGGGGTCGCTGATGACCGACAGGCCGGCGGCAGCGATGTCGGCCGCCAGTTCCCCGGCCAGGGGCGCGCCGGAGATGGCTCCGCGCAACTTGTGCTCGGCGACGAAGGCCACAGCCCGTTGCACTTCATGGCGCGAACGGGCCTCGATCAAGACCGGCAGTTCGCCCCGGGCGGCGGCGCCGAAGTCTCCGTGCGCAGAGCTGAGCAGCGCTTCCAGGTCACGCAGGGCGCCGGAGTAGCTGGTGGGACGCCGGTTGCTCAGCAAGGAAGCGGAGGAGAGGCCGATGTGTAATTGGGCGCGTTCCGACACGACTGTGTCGCCGGCGGACTTCACCACGGCAGTACAACCAGCGGACAGGGAGCCGGCGCTCGGTGCCAGGACCAAACTCGTGATGCCTTCTGCCAGCAGAGCTTCGAGCTGACTGTGGCCCGGAGCAAAGGCGTGGGCCAGGCGGCCACCAGCCAAGACGGTGCGCGTCGAGTCACGCAACTCGCCGGAACCTCCCGCATGTTCCCCGAGAGCGATCAGGCCCGTGGTTAGGTGCCCGGCGTGTTCAACAAGCGCCGCCCCTGCGGGCACGCTTACGCCACTGCCCACGGCGGCGATGGTGTCTCCGTCCACCAGGACGAGGCCATTTTCAAGTACGGTGCCATCGGCGAGATGCAACTGCTCGGCGCGGATGGCGAAGACCTCGGACACGGGGGCGAGGGGCTTGGAAGCCGGCGCCAGGGACGCCAGGGCAAGGGAGAGGATTAGCATGGATCAGTTCTGCGGGGTGACGACCAGGCGGCCGGCGGAAAAAACATACTGAACGCTGGTCGTGCCCAGCAGGGGAGCGCCGTCGAGCACCAGGATGTCGGCGCTCTTGCCGACTTCAACTGTGCCGAGTTGATCGGCCACATCCAGGCTGCGCGCAGCGCCGATGGTCAGGGCCTCAAAAGCCGCCTCGCGTTCGAGCCCGTGGCCCACAGCGGAAGCCGCCAAAAGGGGCAGGTCGCGGGTCAAATCAGGAGTCTCGCCGCCGCTGCCCAAGAGCACTTCGACACCGGCCTGCTCCAGTCGTCCGGCCAATCCCAGATCTGCTCCCGCCCATTCATCACGGGCGTCAGAGCGGGCCAGGGACGGGGCGACCAGCACGGACACACGGCGTTCGACCAGAGTCTCGGCAACGGACTCCGCTTCCGTGGCACCGGCCAGCACCAGACGCAGGCGATCGACCCCGGCGGTTGCTTTCAAGAGCTCGCGCAACTCCGCCGCTCGATGCACCTGCACCACCAACGGCAGTTCGCCGTGGGCCGCCCGAGCCAGGGCCGCCTTGTTGGAATCGAAGGACGGCTTGCGGGGCTTTTTGTCCTCCTTGTATTTCTTCTCCTTGAACTCCTTGTCGTCCTCCTCCGCCTTGGCGAGGCCCTTATCGCGGTCCTTCTTGGCCTTCTTGAAATCCTTTTCGAGGTCTGCCTCCTTCTCTGCCATGGCCTTCTCCCACTCCTCCAAATCGT
Source organism: Planctomycetota bacterium (assembly GCA_002686595.1). GTDB lineage: Bacteria > Planctomycetota > UBA1135 > UBA1135. The sequence goes on from NYXZ01000062.1 coordinate 52,386, forward strand.
AACGGTACTCAACTTCGTTTTGCCGGTAGGCCAGCCCTGAATCCAAGGCGCCGCGCACGCGGTCAACCTCGCCCTGCCGATCGAAGACATCCATGGCCCCACCACCTCGGGAGAGCCCCACACTCATGGCCAGCACCGCGTCGGGAAGTACCAGGGCCTCCGCAGCGGAAAGATCCGGGTTCAAGCGCACGACCGCGCCGACCCCGCCGACCCGGGCCAGCCCTCCGGCTTGCACGCGAGCCGCGACGACTCCTGCGCGCAGGGCCTCGCGGCGCAGATGCCGCTGACCGTGGACATCGATGGCGTCCGCGGTGCGCGTGGCTGGCTCTGTGCGCTGATCCCGCAGGGACCCGGCGTCCACGCCCAAAGCAGACCAGGGATCGATGAACCCGGCGCAAACCACAGCACCGCTGATTTCCTCGATCCCCTCGGGAGCCTCGACATCCCGGCCCAAAGCGGCGATTGAGCCACCGCGCACCAAGATTCTCACATTCTCCAGCACTTCGCCTGGCCGCACGATCACCCGGCCGGCGTTGATTAGATACTGCTCGGAACTTTCTGCGGCGGGATCGCCATCGTCCGGAGCTGTCCTGGTGGCGGGTTCCGCCCCGGCTGGGGCCGCAATGATGGAGAGCGCGGCTAGCGCGGCCAGGGCAACTCTATTAGGGGCAACTCTATTAAAGGTGGATCGCCTGGACATGGGTGCTCTTTGGTCGTGGCGCCCGGAAGCCACCGGCGGCTTCGGGCGTCATGGGTGGACGAGTTGAGGCACAGAGGCCCCGGAGATTGAGCATCGCATGATAGGGAAGCCCAGCACAATCCCGCCAGGGGCTCTCCGGCTCTCAACCCCTTGAGAGGAATGGACTTACCAACGCATTACATCGCAGGCCAGAATCGGCTGCCCAATCAGGGAAGGCCGCGGCGAACCTATGGGCGCTCCCGGGGATCCTCGGGCACGCCACGCACATTTGGGGCTTCCTAGCAGGAGCGGCGTTCGGAATGGCGTTTCTTCCGGCTTCTGCCCGTTATGCCTCCCTCTCCCCGCCGCTCCCTGCATCCACTCCTACTCGACCACGGGTGGTGGGCGAGGCGCATTAGCGCCATGGGGGTGGTCAGGCCAGCGCTGCTACTCATACCCCGCCCGGATCTGTCGGAGACAGGGGTAGATGTCCTCGAATTCCGCATTAAAGGCCACGATGAGGTCCCCCTATACGGTTTGGCTGGCAGATCGACCTTCCATCGCACGGGCTACGCCGCCCGCGTGCGGCTCAGCGGCCCCGCTGCTGAGCTCTGCGTCGACCAGGAGCTGATTGCCACAGGAACTGCGGATGTTGTCCTGCAGAGCCCCGCGGGCCGCCGCCTCGAAGACCGTGTCCTCGACCTCCTGCGTATCCGGGAAGTGGCCCGCGACATGGACGGCGTGGCCGACATCCAGATCCGGCAGTCAGCCTCGCCCGTGCCCGAGGACGATCTGTTGATCGCCCGCCAGCTGATCTCGGCGGGCCTCGCCTAGGAGCTCGGCGGGGGCTTTCCCCCGCGAGTGCGAGATCTTCCTCTCGCTGCGAAGGGCCGCGGTATGCATCCCTGGTCTGTCGCCAGGCCGCTATCCACGACCGGGGCAGATCAGGACTCCAAGTCACTGCGATCACAGAGGATACGGGCGCGGGCCGTTGGAGGTCTAGGCCCAGCCAATCCGTGCGACTGTTCGGGCGCAACGGAACGGTCGTTGCTCTTTGGGGCCGCGATCTTCCATGAATACCGTCGGCATCTTCATCCGTCTGGATCCAATTCTGGCCCCCGTGGCGCGCGAGCGCTTGGCGGCCCTGCCCGACAGCGGAGTAGTCGATTTGGAAGGTCCCGGCACCCTCGGCCTGGTGCTGACCGTCCCCGACCTGGACACGGCCCACACCCGCCTCAGGCGGGAAGTGCGCACGATCCCCGGGGTGCTCGTCGCCTGGCCCATGCACGCCCACTTCAGCACGGGCCGCCCCGAGGGTGCCGCTTTCCCTGTCACCTCCTGAAGGTCAGTCCCCCTAACAACCATGCAGATACACCGCCGAGACTTCGTGAAGCTATCCGCCGCCACCACAGCGGCAGCCGTCGCCTCCGGCTCCGCCCTCTCCGCCAGGCCAAAAACGGAGTCGAAAGACGATATCCGTTGGGCCAAGTCGGTATGTCGATTCTGTGGCACCGGTTGCGGTGTCCAACTCGGCGTTTCCGGCAGACACCTGGTGGCCCTCCGTGGCGATCCGGAACACCCCACAACCAAGGGCCTGGTATGCGCCAAGGCCCTCTTCCTGCCAAAGATCATCCAGGCTCCGGAACGCCTGCGCTATCCGCGCATTCGTAGCCGCGGCAAGTTGGTGCGCGCCACCTGGGACGAGGCCATGGAGTTGACCGCCGAGCGGTTCGCCTCGGCTATCCGTGAACACGGTCCGAACTCCGTTGCCTATTACGGCTCCGGCCAGGCCCTCTCCGAAGAGAGCTACCTCGCCAACCGCCTCTTCAAGGGTGGCATTGGCACCAACAATGTCGAGGGCAACCCGCGCCTGTGCATGGCCAGTGCTGTCGGCGGATACGTGTCGACCTATGGCAAGGACGAGCCCATGGGCTGCTACGACGACATAGAGCACGCCAAGACCTTCTTCCTGATCGGATCCAACACCGCGGAATGCCACCCGGTCATCTTCGACCAGATCATGGCCCGCCGCCGCGTCGGTGACCGCGCCAATGTGATCGTAGTCGATCCGCGCCGCAGCCCCGTCGGCACCATCAGCGACATCTACCTGCAACCCATCCCCGGCTTCGACCTGGCGCTCTTGCACGGCATGGCCCAGGTGATCATCGCCGAGCGCAAGTACGACGAAGCCTTCGTCAAGAAGAATGTGCAGTTCAAGGCAGTCGTCGACGGCACGCCCAAGAAGGTCGGCTTCGATGGCTATCGCGAGTTCATGCAGGATTTCACGCCGGAGAAGGCCGCCAAGATCTGCGGCGTCCCCGCCCAGGACATCGTGCGCGCCGCGCGCATGTTCGTGCAGGGCCCGACCATGTCCTTCTGGACCATGGGCCTCAACCAGCGCATCACTGGCGTCTGGGCCAACAACCTGGTGCACAACCTGCACCTATTGACGGGCCAGATCGGCAAGCCCGGGGCCACGCCCTTCTCCTTGACGGGCCAACCCAATGCCTGTGGCGGAGTGCGCGATACCGGCTCCCTGTGCCACATCCTGCCCTACGGCCGGGTAGTCAAAAAGGCAGAGCATCGCGAGCAAATCGAGAAACTGTGGGGCTGCAAGCCCGGCACGATCCAAGCCAAGCCTGGTCTGCACACAATAGAAATGTTCCGGGCCCTCGGTCGGGACGAAGTGCAAGCCATGTTGGTCTTGACCACCAATCCGGGCCATTCACTGCCAAATGCAACTGTCCATCGAGAAGCCATGGGCAAGCCGCGCAAGAACAAGCCTTTCATGTGCGTCATCGATGCCTATCCAACCCGTACGACCGAGCTGGCTGATGTGCTACTGCCGGCAGCCGTGTGGGCCGAAAAGGCCGGTGTCTTCGGTATGAGCGAACGACGCTACCAGTACCAGCCGGATGTTATCGATCCCCCGGGCGAATCAAGATCCGACTTCGACTTCCTGTTGGATTTCGCTGGCCGACTCGAAGGTAAGGGCGTCGTGCCCGCTGGGTTTATCTCCGCCAAGTTCAAGAATGCCGATGATGTTTGGGAGGAGATGTGCGAGGCCTCCCGCGATACGGCCTACGATTTCACTGGCATGACCCGCGAGCGCCTCAAGCAAGAGCGCGGTCTGCGCTGGCCGACGCCGACTGAGGACCACCCGGGCACGGCGCGGCGCTTCGTCAAGGGCGAGGATCCGCTGCTGGATTCTGGGCCCTACGCCAATCCGGACCTCAAGCCCGGTGAACTGGAGTTCTACGCCGCACCAGACAAACGCGCTACCGTTTGGTTGCGCCCCATCAAACCGCCGGCTGAACCGCCGGATGAGGACTTCCCTTTCGTGCTCTCCACGGGTCGCGTACTCGAACACTGGCACACCGGGACCATGACGCGCGCCGCTCCGGAACTGCGGCGCGCTCAGCCAGAGGCCTATGTGGAAATCCACCCAGATGACGCCCAGGGCCTCGGCGTGAACAATGGTGACATGGTGCGCATCGTCTCCCGCCGCGGCGAAGCCAAGATGCGCGCCAAGGTTATTCCCATGCCACGACCCGGCATGGTCTTCGTGCCCTTCCACTGGGAGGACGACGACAGCCTCATCAACCGTGTAACCCTCGATGCCTACGACCCCGGGTCCAAGCAGCCCGAGTTCAAGATCTGTGCCGTGCGCCTGGCCAAGGCCTGACCTTCAACCGGAGATCCTCTAATGAAACCTATCTACCTGATCGGCCCCACTGCCGCCGCAATCCTGATCCTGGGCCTGGCCTGCCAGACACACGGATCTGGTGAAGCGGAGATGGCGCCCCTCGAATCCGACACGGTCGAGGCCGCCTTCACCGACTTCGCCGCCTTCGCTTTCCCTCCCACCCTGCCTGACGACGACTCCCACCGCGACTCCTGGACACGCACCGATTGCCTTAATTGTCATGAGACAGGCATCCAGGACGCTCCGGTTGTGACGCACGAAGGGATGCCCAGTGTGCTGCTGACGGCCAAGTGCCGCTCATGCCACGTGCTAATCCCGGGTAGCGTTCCCCGCAGCATGATCCCAGAGGGGGGCTGAGCGGCGGGAACTGACAGAGAGTCGTCCGGGGCCCGGCGGTCCCAGGAACCGCCGGGCTCCACCACCACTCCAGGCATGGGAAGCCGCGCCTCCGTCCAACGGTGGCGCGGCGCTTTCTTGGGTACATTGTCGGTTCTTCTTCCTGCTGTTGTCACATGACTGACGGACTCAACAATGCCATCACCCGCAGGGAAATCCTGCCCCTGGCAGGCCTCGTCGCGGGCCTCGGCCTGGGCTCTGGCCTACGCTGGTGGCGACGAGGCCAGAGCGCCCTGGCACCTGGCCAAGGCGTCGTATTGCGGCCACCGGGGGCCCGCTCCGAATCCGCCTTCCTCGCCGCCTGCACGCGCTGCGCCCAGTGCATCGAGGTCTGCCCCGACAACTGCCTGCTGCCCGTTGATCTGGGTTCTGGGCTGCTGGCCGCCGCCACTCCACACCTGATTCCCCGGCAAACGCCCTGCCACCTGTGCCGCGGCGAGGAGCAGCTGCTCTGTATCGCGGCTTGCCCCACCGACGCCCTAGCTCCGGTGGCCGAGCACCGCGCCTTGACCATGGGCACTGCGCTCATCGACCAGGCCACCTGTCTGGCTCACCTGGGCACCATTTGTCGCGCCTGTTGGCACGCCTGCCCCCTGATCGATGAGGCCATCGTCCTGGATGAGCGGGGGCGTCCGACAATCGTGGAGGAAGCCTGCATCGGCTGTGGCCTCTGCGACCACGCCTGCCTGGTGGAGCCCAGTGCCATCACCATGCTCCCCTTCGGGCGTCGGACAGCAGAGGTTGGCCGGGCGAGGGAAGTGGAGCGCGGATGAGAGTTCCATGGACCCTCGCCCGGCGCTCCAGCGCCCTGGCTTTTGTCTGCCTCTTGGTCCTGGGGCGCAGCGGCCTAATGGGCATCTTTCAGGGCACCACGGCCAACAGCCTGCTCTTCGGCAGACTGCCCCTGGCTGATCCGGCCACGGCTCTCGAAGTAAGCCTCGCCTCGGACAGTTGGCCCAAGACTCTGTGGCTCGGAGCCGGATTGGTGGCCCTGGCCACCCTTGCACTGGGACCCGTCTTCTGTGGTTGGGTTTGCCCACTGTCGCAACTCCTGGAAGGGGTCCGCTCCCTGCGCCGCCGCACGCCCCCCTCCCGACAAGCGAGCTCCAACCCAGTTACCCGGCGAGCCATCCTGCTCTGCTTCCTCGCCATTGCCCTCGTCGGGGTACTGCCGCTCCATGCCGCCCTCTCCCCGGTGCACTGCCTATCGCGCTCCATCGCCGCCGGCCTCGACATCACCATCACCATCACCATCACAGGTTGCGTGCTGGTAGCTGAGTTCATCCGCCCACATCTTTGGTGCAAGCACCTCTGCCCCATGGGCGCCGTGTACGGCCCACTCGGCCGGCGGGCCCCCCTGCGGGTCCACCTTGATCCACAAACCGCGGGGCGCACTCTATGTGGGCTGTGCACCACCCATTGCCCAGCTGGCATTCCCGTCATGGAGCGCTTCGCACAGGAACGCCGACCCTGGATTGACGACGAACTCTGTACGCGCTGCGGCGCCTGTGTTGACGCCTGTCCCAAGGGAGTATTGCGCCTCTCGTTCAACTCCACGCCCTGGCGCCAGAGGTCAGGGCCTTCCCGCGCCAAGGAACTGGTCGAGGGTTGTAGCGGCCATTAGCCTAGCGGCATGCCCATCCACCAAGAGTCCCTGGCGATCCACACTTCCGGCCGCGGCCTGCTTGAGATCACAACCTCGATCGTTGTTTGCGTTGCGCGCGCCCATGTAATCACCGGCTTTTGCACGGTCTTCCTGCGCCACACCTCGGCGGGCTTGGTGCTCCAGGAAAACGCCGACCCCAGTGCAAGGCTGGATCTCGAAGCATGGTTGCAGCGCTTGGCCCCAGATGGCGATCCGCTCTACACCCATCGCGCGGAGGGCCCCGATGACATGGCCGCTCACTTGCAGACCGTCCTGACCTCCTCCTCCATTTCAATACCAATCACCAGCGGCGAGTTGGCCCTCGGAACCTGGCAGGG
>NYXZ01000063.1 GCA_002686595.1 Planctomycetota bacterium
ATGCTCACCAGCCGATATCGCTCTAGTTCTAGGCAGACAATTCAGATTCCTTACAGGAACGCCAATCTCACTTCAAGCGTATCTGGGAAATCCGGGCTCAAAGGCGCGCTTGAGCACGTCTATGATCGGCAGGTAGGCGCTGTGCTGGCCGGAGGCGCTGCAGTGCCCTTCCAACCAAGTGGTGCCGGCGTCGGCAATGGTCCGCTGGAACTCCAGGAGCAGACGCGACTTGCCGATGCCCGCCTCCCCAGACACCACCACCAGCTGTCCCTGTCCCTGTCGGGCCTGCTCCCAGCAGTCCAGCAGCAGCTGTACCTCCTGCTCGCGGCCGACCAGCGGGGTCAGGCCCCGACGCATCGCGACATCCAGCCGGCTGCGGGCGGTACTCGCGTGGCGCACCTGATACGCCGCTACCGGCTGGGAGATACCTTTGAGCGATTGTGCTCCCAGGTCGCGGCAGGCAAAATAGCCCGCGACCAGCCGATAGGTAGCGGTGCTGATCACTACCGCGTTGGGCGCAGCCCCCTCCTGCAACCGGGCGGCAATATTCGGGGTGTCGCCCACGATGGCAAGCGCTTCGCGTGTGTCGCCACTCCCCATCTCCCCGGCCACCACCAAGCCGGTGTGCACCCCCACCCGCACCGCGAGGCGCACGCCGTGCTCCTGTTCCAGACGGGGATTCAGCCGCGCGATGGCGTCCATCAGCCCCAGGCCTGCGTGCACGGCCCGCTGGGGATCGTCATCATGGGCCTGGGGATAGCCAAAGTAGACCAGCAGCCCATCGCCGAGATACTTCGCCAGGTAGCCCTCAAACCGGCCGATGACCTCGGCACACACCTCCTGGTAAGCACGCACCACCTCGCGGAACTCTTCCGGATCGAGCTGTTCCGAGAGCGGGGTCGAACCGACTAGATCACAGAACATCACCGTCATCGCACGGCGCTCAGCATCGGGCACATCCCGTCTGGCCGCGGACGATGTGCCCGGCGTGGTCTGCTGTTCTGGTGTGTCTAGCCCCTGAGAGGGATGAGCCACCGGCGACTGCCCGGTGAGAGGCGCACCACACTCGTTGCAGAATTTGGCGCCCGGTAGATTGTCCGTCCCACAGGAGCGACAACGCAGCGACAGAGGACTGCCGCATTCGCTACAGAACTTCGCCGACGGCGGATGCTCCTGCTGGCAATTTGGACATTGCATAGCATCCTCCATCCATTCGGCCTCACACCCACGCACCCTGGGGGTTCGATCTCTCCCTCTTCCAGGAATAGCCTACGGAGAGGCAAGAGCGGGTGTCAACCAGGATGCGCCCGGCGCGATGGAGCCACGGCAGAGCGCCGCAGCACCGATGAGGCAAGCGAGCGCTCGTTCGCCTCCCTCAGCAGCCGCGAGCGTGCAGTGGCAGGGGAAATTCTTCCGAGAACTCCCTCCTACGGCAGGGTTCCAGAACCCCCATTCGGGAAACCACCTGCCCCCGGTTTACCCTGGAACTGTCGAGTGGAGTGGTTTTCAATAAGGGGCAATAGGCCCCTATTGGGGAGGACTTTTCTGAGATGCTGTGTGCCAGGGTGCCATATGAGGGACCGGCGCAGGGGTTCGCGGCCCCAGTTTTCGCCACGGCTGGCCTGTTCGTATGCTTCAGCGTCGTTGCTTCACGAGCATGTGGGGGTGGTGCCCAGGGCCTTTCGGCAAGTGCTGGAGCGTACCGACGGGCTCCATCCAGCCCCAGGGCAGCGAATATCCCTGGGGTCAGCAGAGGTGATAAGGGGTAACCAAGGGAGAAGTGCGTGCCTTGAGGCGCCAAAGACAGAGACAAGTGGTGGCATTGTGCATTTCAGGCGATCTGGTGCTACCAGACCACGACGATAGTGGGGGTGAACGGGACTTTGAGTGTTGGACTGCCCTGGGAGGTGCTGCTAGAATCCCGCCGATCGCCAATCGGGTTTGCTATGGGAAATCTCGGCTGGAAGACAGGGAGCACGAGCGACTGACGGTGGAGTTTGTATGCCTATTCTTGACGAGGCGGTAGCCGAGTACACTCGGGGGCTGGTGCGGCACGAAGACGACGTACAGCGGGCGGTGCGCCGGCGAGCTAGGGAGCTAGGTGTGCCGGCCATCGCCCCGGAGGCGGGGCTGGCGCTCCAGCTGCTGTGCCGAGCTGTTGGCGCCCGGCGTGTCCTGGAGTTGGGGACGTGTACGGGCTACTCGGGCATCTGGATAGCGCGCGGTTTGCCGCCCGATGGCCAGCTAGAGACTGTGGAGTTCGATTCCCGACGCGCGGCGATGGCCCGCGAGCACTTCCGGCAGGCTGGCGTCGCCGACCAGGTGACGGTGACTATTGGCGATGCCCGCGACATCCTGTCTCAGCGAGCGGACGGGAGCTTCGACGCCGTGTTCATAGACGCTGACAAGGAGCCATATCCCCGTTACTACCAAGAGGGTGTCCGCCTCGTCCGCTCAGGCGGGCTGATCCTCGCCGATAATGTGCTCTCACACGGTCGCGTCGCGACTGCCGAAGGCGGCTTGGTCTCCTCGTCGCTCGAGGCGATCCGCCGCTACAACGAGACTGCTGCAACCGATCCACAGGTGCTGGCTACCATCCTGCCTGTTGGTGATGGGCTGGGTGTGGCGCTCAAGCTGGGCCCCGGGCCGTAGTGAGAAGCGAGTAGAGTTGCGGATGGGACACGATCATAGACGCCCCGATGGCCACCGCCATCGGGGGCACAGATTCAGTCCCGCGAACAGCGCCCGCCTGGACAGCGACGAGCGCCGAGAGCGACTGCCTCCCAGACCATTCCCCCCTTCGTCCAGCGCCTTGACGGTGGGGTGACCGGTGTAATCGATCCCCCGCTCAATCCAGCCGTGCGTCTGCACCCAGCGGGCCACCTGCGGGTACGCCGCCTCGAGAGGGGTGGCACGTGGCCGGTGAACCGCTGCCGACAGCCGGGTGATGGCCTTGCTATCCTGGGCGTGTCCGTGCTTCAGCGTCCCAGGAGAGAGGAGTGGGATCATGGCCTATATCCATGTCAATAGCAAAGGCCAGACCTACTACCTGCACTCCAAGGTCGTGACCCTCAAGAGCGGCCGGCAGCAGCGGATCTTCTACTTGGCCCGGTGGTAGGGAAGGTGTCACCAGACGCAAAGTAGCCCGATGAGGAGGCTCGCGGCCCTACACCGGGAACCGCCTCATGACCTGATTGTACTCCTGTTGCGCCCCGGCGTTGTTGGCCAGCAGTGCCGGCTCGTCAGGTGCCAGCGTCCAGCGCTCAGCCAGTTCAGCTGGGGTCCATTGCCGCTTCATGACGGGATGCCTAGCACCCCGCCGCGGCGTACACGGGGCGGCGGGTACAGTGGGAAAGTGCCGAGAACGACCAGAGTCGGTACTTACTGGCAGCAACGCGGCGGCGCCCCAGGGAGTTGTACGCCCACACCCGTCGTTGGCGCGTGGCCGACGTGGCCAAAGTGCCGCTGCCAAAAGCCGAACCGGCACTTCATTGGGGGGGAGAGGCGCCGGCGAGAGAGGGGCGGGAGACCGGTGCAAGCAGGGTCAGAGAGAGCAGCCAACGAGCGATGGCAGGCCGTCCACTTTGCGTCTGGTGACACCTTCCCTACCACCGGGCCTTGTTGGCGCGCTCGTCCTGATGCCGGTCGGGACAACCACGAGGTTTCCTGCTATGGTCCGAGCTGGGGTCAGCCCCACGGTGCCCTGGGTCTGCCAGGGACATGCGGGAGACGACTCGGGGGAGCGGCTGCAACCAGGTCACGGTCAATGCCCGCTCACCTGAGGGGCGAGACTGCTCACAAGAGGTCCGCAAGCAGTGGTAAGCGCGAATAGCCCGCAGCGTGCGGAGTTGCTAGCCGAGGCGGTGCAGCGCTTGGTCGCCGCACTCCAACCGGAACGGATCTACCTATTTGGCTCGCGCGCTCGCGGGGATGCCGAGCCGGACAGCGACTTTGACCTGCTCATCGTCGTGCCCGAAGTCGTCGGGTCGCCGTATCCGCTCCACCAGCAGGCCTACGGGGCGTTGGGGGGGCTGGGAGCGCCGGTGGATGTGCTGGTGGTGAGCCGCGCCCGGTTCGAGCGGCAGCGCGGCGTGGTCGCTTCGCTGCCGGCCACTGTTGAGCGCGAGGGACGCTTGCTCTATGGCGCCTGACGATCCCAAGGCGGAGCTCACCAGGGAATGGCTCACGAAGGCCGAGCACGATCTGGTCGCCGCGGAGCGTGCGGCCACCCCACCGCCGCTCCCCGATGTGACCGCCTTTCATTGCCAACAGGCGGCCGAGAAGGCCCTCAAGGCCTATCTCACCTGGCATGACCGCCCGTTCCGCCGGAGTCACCAGCTGGCAGAACTGCTCGAGCAGTGCGGCGCCATCGTCCCGGAGTTCCGCGCGCTCACCGAGGCCGCCCAGACCCTGACCCCTTATGCCGTTGTCGCCCGCTATCCGCCGCTGGTGGCCGAACCAACGGTCGGGGAGGCGAGGGAGGCCCTGCGCCTGGCCCACGAGGTCATGTCCTTCGTCCTCGCCCGACTGCCGGCGGATGCGCGCCCCTGACGCTCGTCGGTCAGCCTCCTATGCGCGCCATGCACAAGGTACCCTCAGAAGCGCGTCTCAAGACATCTAAAGCAATATTAATAACACCAGTTAGAGGCACTTGCATGGTCCCGGGCAGCAGTTCAGGAAAGCTAACACGCTTTATAGTGCATGAACGCCTAGTGTGTCTCCCTCACGCTGTGCGTGACTGCTGGGGGTTAGGGGGAAGCTGGGCAAGCAAGCCACCATCGGCAATGCTCGGTGCGCCGCCGTGGGATGGTGTGCCGGCTGGCCCGGCGCCGACCGTGCCCGCGGAGTGCCCGGCTGCTGTCGCCCTTGTCCCCCGCTACCCGCTGCGGGTGCATCCGCAGCCGCCCCGACCCGAGCAACATCCCTCGGCACCTGCACCGTCATCTGGTCGACCTCTTGTGCTACGCTGCCTGAGTTGTACAAAGTCCGGCTTAGGCACGTCGCTTGTAGTACAGCTGGGCCGGATTACGGTTATTGTCTGGCGTGAAACAATCCGGCAGCGAGGCCGGTAACTCCTGGCTGAGGAAGCCTTCAAGCCGATGGCGATACGCCCGCACGACGTCGGGATGGTGTGCTGCCACGTTACGACTTTCGTCGGGATCGGCACCGATGTCGTACAGCCTGGTATCGGCCTCCGGGCGCTCAAAGTTGACAATATAATTCCATCGCCTATCCCGTACGCTGGCGTAGCTCCCCCAGCCGGTGATGGCAAAGTCCCGGTTGGCACGGGCAGCGGCGAGCGTCGCCGCCGGCACGCGCTCGCCCGCGGCAGCCCGAATGAGTGGCCACACACTGCGCCCCCCCCGCACGGCATCCGCTTCCGTGCGCTCCGGTTTGGGTACACCGAGGATGTCGAGCGTGGTCGGAAAGAGATCGTGGCCCTGGACGAACGCGCCGACCTCGCGTCCGGCACCGACACCGCTCGGATGGCGCACGAGCCAGTTGAGTTGCGTGTTGTAGGGGTGGAGCGCCGCCGCGTTCTTGCCAAACCGTCCATGGTCGAGGAGTTCAGTCCCATGGTCTGAGGTGAACATAATCGTAGTATCTTTGAGGCGGCCAAGATCAGCTATTGTATTGAGTAATCGCCCTATCCATTCGTCCAGATAGGTAATCTCGCCGTAGTAGAGGGCTTTGACCCGCTCTTTTTCGCGATCGGAGGCTACTTGGGGTGCCACGTGGGGCATGATGAACTCTGTGCCCACGAAGTCTGGACAGTAGCGGTCGGCGTAGGCACGAGGTGGGTCCCAAGGCTCATGAGGATCAAAGGCCTCCAACCACAGCAAGAACGGACCGTCGTCGTGATTGGCCTGAAGCCACTCGATCCCCCGGCGAAAGACCGTCCCAGAGGTGAGTGGATCTACCTGGGCAAAGGCACGCTTGTTTAACAAGTACTGAATGAGGGTGGCATGCGCCCGCAGATCGAGCGGTCCCCGCACGTAGCGGCCGATCTCGTCTCGGATGAGATTAAGATTGCCACTCTGCCAGTTGTCGTTCTCCTGGCCGCGAATGAACTCCCAGTTGAGCCAGCCACGGGTGAAGTTCATTGTCGCCTTGAAGAGGTGGAAGACGTCGGTAATCAACGCCGTCTTGTAGCCGTGCACCAGCAGAATCTCTGCTAGCGTGGCCTGCTCCGGGGGAATCTTGTGCCACCCCCGGTTGCCGGTGTAGAGGCCCTTCGTGTCGAAGGGATAACGCCAGGGGAAAGAGCGCACGCCGGTCATGAGCGCGCGGCGCACGGGCACCGTCGGTTCGCCCTCGCCAAAGGCTGCGCTGAAGCTCACGCTGTCGCGACGCAGCGCGTCGAGGTTGGGTACGTGCACATGGGTGATGCCGCGATGGTGCACCACGTCGTAGCGCAGCGTATCGAGCACCATCACGACCAAGTTCATTGGCTGGCCCTCCTCTGCTGGCGGCACGTTCGGGTCGCGGCTGGGACGGATCCTACGCCCACACGAATGTTGCGGCGCCAGTCGAGGCCGTCTCGAGGAGCCGTAGTGCTTCCGGGGCTTGCTCGACCGATTGGAAGCGGTGAGTGACCAGGCGGTCTACAGGAAGGTGTTTGCGCTGAATCAGGTCCACCATCGGCGCATAAGCGGTGACGGGCGCCACGTTGGAGGCATGGATGGTCAGCTGCTTGCTAATGAGTTGGGTCAGATTCACGCTGGGCGCGCTGATGCCCATGCCGATGATGCAGCCGCGTCCCCCGCGTCGCAGTGCGCCGATCAGTTGCTGCTGGGCCACCACGGCTCCCGAGGCCTCTACCCCGGCATCAGCACCCTCGCCATCGGTCAGCGCCAGCACGCGTGCTAGGACGTCCTCTTCCGCCGCATTGATAGTAGCGATGGCCCCGAACTCCATCGCCATCGCCAGCCGTGGCGCGGACAGGTCCACGGCAATCACATCTGCTCCCATCGCGCGGGCGAGGAGCACTGTCGCTAGCCCCACCGGTCCTACTCCAAACACGACCAGCCGTTCGGGACCATGCGGCGCAATGCGCGTGAGTCCCTGGTAAGCGGTGCAGAGCGTGCAGGCCAGCAGTGCCCCGACTTCCAGACTCAACGCTGGCGGCAGTGGCAGACAGTTGCGGTCGTCGGTCAGCAACAGGTCGGCAAAGCCACCATCGGTGGTGGCACCGTGGCACTGCATCTGCGAGCACCACATCACATAGCCGGTATGACAGTGGCGGCAGGTGCCGCAGCCGAGGTACTGGTAGATGCTCACGCGGTTGCCTTCGGCGACGTTCGACACGTTGGGACCGACCGCTGCTACCACCCCCGCCGGCGCGTGCCCCCGGATGACTGGGTACGCTGGGAGGTGATCGGCTGGGAGGTGGTAGGTGTGTACGTCCGTGCCACACAACGCCGAGGCCCGCATGGCTACCAGGATCTGCCCCGGTCCAGGTGCCGGCGGCTCTGGCACCTCCCGCACATCCACCTGCCCGTCGCCGGGGAAATACACGGCACGCATCATCGACATCCTCCTCTTGCTGAGTCGCATCCTCCCGCGGGTCCTGACCCCGACTCGTCGCAGTAGGCGGCGTACCACGCCGCGAAGGTATGATGGGGCTGCCAGCCGAGGAGGTGGTGTGCCCGCTCGGTGGAGCACACCACAGCCAGCCGTGGCGGCGCGACGCCTCGCTTTTGGAGCAACGCCGCCACACCCGGAAAGTGCTGCACCTAAACGGGCATCGTCCGTTTCGTATAGGCCCTCCCGGCAGCGGCGGTCGCTGCGCCTTCCGGGCCGCCCACTCCACATATGCGGTTGCCCTCGTCGATTTTCTCGGCAGCGGTCTCGGCGGTGAACCCCTCGAGGAACCTGAGGCCCACGCCCTTGCAGGCGGCGAACACCCGGTCGCGGGCCGCCTGGACCTCAGGCGGGCGAGGCTCCGGGCGCGCCTTCCCGTAGCCGAACGACATATGCATGTCGCTCTGGCCCCACTCCGCAAACGCTATGCCGGGTATGCTGGTCGTAAGCTCCACATTCTCCACCGCTCTTCTGTTTTCGATCTTGAGGCCTAGCAGTAGCTCCCCGTTTGGCTCGAGCGGCCAAGGGTCGGCCTTGTCGAGATATTCGTCCGGCGATACGCCCCATATCTCGGCTGCGGACCCCTGGCCGCCCGAGCCCCGGCGTCCAACGCCGAGATTGTTCCCAACGCCGATGGTCTTGAACGGATAGCGACACGACTCTACAAAAGCTTTGACGGCCCCGGGGGTCTCAGCGTGGCAGAGCAGCAGCCCGTGGACTCCTCTGGCGAGTATCTGCCTGATCTGCCATGCGTTCGCTCTGATAATCTCCTCGCTCCCACCGTCTACGGGCAACTCCACGATCACGGCCGGCGTGCGGTGTCCGCTGTTCGTAGGTCCGCCAGCCACGAGTCCCAGCAGGAACTGGTCTAGTCCCGCCATGTCGAAGGAGCCGTGCTCCATGCCCACATTGATGTAGTCGGCATAGGTCTTGGCCATGCGCTTTCCGGCCTCGTAGCTTAGGTCTGCGCCGGAGTGGCTGCCCACGTAGTAGATTGGCTGGTCCTGCTCCAGGAGCTCAATGGCCTTGTTGGTACGGCCTGGCATGTTGCACCTCCAGGATTCTCATACGCCAACGCTTGATCAGGGTGGAGCCGGGCAGGCTACCACCTACGAAGCTGCGATCACGGTAATCTCCGTTCGCTCCTGCTCGGTCATCTCCCAGTCGGCCGTGCTCAGGTGCTCCTCTCTAGCTCTTCGGGCTTCCGGGTGCCGGCCAGCGCGACGCTCACCATCGCATCGCGGTGCCTAGCCGAACCTCGTGAGCCTTTCGTAGAACCACGAGAGCGGCAGCGCAATCTGTACGCTGACGTTGTGTCCCTGCCGTGCTTCCGGGGGCCGGTCCTCGTTCCTGATCCCCATGGGGTCGACGACGCTGTAAGCGCGGTCGCGACTGCCAAACCGGACGATCACCTGGTCCTTCCAGAGCGTGATGAACGGATAGGTGCCCTGAATATCGTTGGTAGGCAGCCTGGGCGACAGCTCCATCGCCCGGTAGTTCTGGATAGGCGGGGGCTCGACGTAGGGGCGGTCGTTCTCACCGTATACGGAGAACACGTTCCTGGCACGGAGCCAGGTGGTGCCGCCGTCCTGGCTCATGGCGGCCGACAGGCGGTGCCGCTGCAACCCCTTCTCGATCTCCTCAGGAGACGCCTGGTTCCAGATGACCAGCAAGTCGCCGGTCTCCGGAAGCCGCGTCATCGCCGCTGGTGCCAGCGCCGTAGCCAGGGCGCTCGGCTCGGGGTGTGACCAGGTGGTGCCGTTGTCGGCGGACCACGACTGGAAGAAGCGACCCAGGGGGGTCCGCATGAGCATCAGCAGATGGCCAGGGCTGACCTCGGCGATGGCGGGCTCGTTGCAACGCCAGTGTCCGCCAGCGCTATAGTCGAGAGTCACAAAGAGCTCGCCTCCGGCACCCCATTTGCCCTTGCCCTCGTTGGCGTGCCAGGTCTGGCCCTCGTCGTCCGAGTAGTAGGCCCAGCAGTAGGTGAAGAAGTGCTCGTGGCCGTGGGCGCCGACCCGGGCGACCTGATCGCCAAACAGGGCACGGGTATAGGGGCCTATTCCCTTCCGCGGTGGCAATGCCCTGCCTACCAGGGTGTAGGCGGCTGCGACGATGCGGCCGGTGCCCGTAATGGCGGCCTCGTTGTGGATACAAACATTGTTGTATGGTTCGGAGACCCTGATCGGTCTCGACCAGGTCTTTCCCTCGTCTTCAGACACGCGGAACCACTCACTCTGTTCGTACTGCTGCTCCGGTCCCGACTCGCGGCCGGGCTTGCTCCAGAAGGCGCCGATGCGGCCCGACTTGAGCCTAGCGAGGTGGCGTAGTGAGCCGTCCATTTCAGACTCGCCGGTCTGTGTGAGCGGCATGGGCTCCGACCAGGTCTTCCCTCCGTCCAACGAGGTTGACCTGCTCGCCCCGGAGACCCCAAAGAGGCTGCCGTCGCCAAGCTCGATCATGCTTCTGGCTTGGGTGTCTATTTCGACGTAGTTGGCTTCGCTGGGAACACATTCACGGACCCTCTCTTCGAAATCGAGCACCATTATCCGCTCACCTTTCGCCATCTCGCTACAGAGGCCGCTCAGCCGGAATTCCCCATATCAAGCTGCCTGGACCTAAACACCTCACCATCTTCGACGAGAGCCATGGTAGCACCACTCACGAATGCTGTCACCCATACTATCAAGTTCACAAAACCATCTGTCGGCGTCGTGAACTGGCGTACGATGGGCAGCGGAGGTGGCTTTCACTACGTTCGCACTCCCTTCGAAGTAATCGTTCACGGTCCCTGTGCCGAGACCATCGCCGGGGAAATACACGGCACGCATGACCTACATCCTCCTCTTGCTGAGTCGCATCCTCAAGCGGTTCCTGGCACCGGCTCGTCGCAGTGTGCGGCGTACCACGCCGCGAAGGTATGATGGGGCTGCCAGTTGAGCAGGTGGTGTGCCCGCTCGATGGAGTACACCACAGCCAGCCGTGGCGGCGCGACGCCTCGCTTTTGGAGCAACGCCGCCACCCCCGGAAAGTGCTGCTCGTACACCGCCAGTGCCGCGTCGAGGCTGCGGCGGGCACCGATCACCTCATCGGGCGTGTAGGGCACGGCTGGTCCCAAAAAGCACGCTTCGACACCCTCGAGAGGGACATCCACCTCCATCGCGAGGGCGTGGGCACGGATCACATCAGCACGATGCATCCAAGCGCCGCTGAGCAGGGCTACTCCCTCGCGCCAGGTGTCACCCAAGGGCATACAGGCGACCGGTCGCAGCACGAGTGTGCGCAGCCGATGCACCCGCCAGAACCACTGCGCGATCTCCTCCCCTACCCACTTGGTGAGGGCATAGAGGTCGCGCGGCTGCGGCGGCACATCTTCCCGAAGGGGTAAGTCCAGGGTTTCCCGGCCAAATGGCGCCCATGGCCCAACACTACTCGTGAACACGACCCGCTGCACTCCAGCGGCGACGCAGCCAGCCAGCACGTGGTGGGTACTCTTGACGTTGAGGTCCCAATACTGGCTGTCGGTGTAGGGCTTCCAGGGATGGACCGCAGCGCAGTGGATCACGACCTCCGAGTCCGCCACCGCGGCCCGAGCTTGGGCCGCGTCCGCCAGGTGGGCCTGCCTTGCCTCCACCCCGGGTGTCTCGGCTACCTCCGCTGGCAGGGGCAGAAGATCAACTGCTTGCACCGTGTGGCCGGCGGCGGCAACTTCTCGGACGATGCCAGACCCGAGCACTCCGGCCGCGCCGGTCACCGTGACCTTCATCGTGATCCCGACAGCGCCTCGCGTAGATCCCGACCCCGAAGTCGCTGGTCTCGTTGCGTTCGTCCTTAGCGGAGGTGAGCGCCCCCATCAACGTGGAGGCTGGCCCCGGTGATCCAGGTCGCTGCGTCGCTCGCCAAGAACACCACTGCGGCGCCGACCTCCGCGGGCTGGCCCGTACCCAGTGGGGCTGGACCTGGACGGGGTATCCCAGCCGTGTCCAGGGCGGCCCGAATCGCTTGACTTGCCTTCTGGGTCTCTGGTTCCCCAAAGAGCTGGCTGGGTACGGGGCCAACGCGGAGACTATTGACCGTGATCCGATGCGCTGCCAGTTCCAGGGCAAGGGTGCTCGTCAAACTCTCTAGTCCCGCCTTGGACGTGCAGTACGCCGCATTGCCTTCATGGGCCTCGTTGGCCCAGAACGAGGAAATGTTGATGATCCGGCCGCCTTGCCCCCGTGCGACCATCGCCCGCGCTGCTGCCTGGCTACAGATGAAGGCCCCGGTCAGGTTCACTGCCAGCACCTCCTCCCAGTGGGCCAAGTCCGCTTCCAGGAAGGGGCGCACCCGGATGATGCCGGCGTTGTTGACGAGGATGTCGAGCTGGCCTAGCTCCTGGGTTACCCGCGCGACCATCGCCGTGACCGCATCCTGGTCCCGCACATCCACGGTCAGAGCCAGCGCTTGGCGGCCCGTAGCTTCGATGTCGGCGGCGACCTGCTCCACCTCCTCCGCCGTGCGGGAGCAGACGGCAACATCGGCTCCGGCCTGGGCGAGCGAGAGCGCGATACCGGCGCCAATGGCCCGACCACCCCCGGTCACGAGCGCGACTTTCCCCTCGATCACGATGCCTGATCCACGAGGCGCAGATGCCGGAGCATCGCGCCGTCCGCGGGAACCTCCAGCGATACCCCCGGGTCTGCCAGCGCCCCAGTGTTCAGGCGTGACCCTGGATTCCCGGCCACCGGATCGCGTAGCTCGAACGTCGCGCCCGGCCGCAGGCCACGCAGCTGCAGGGGCGGTAGGGGTGGTCCATCGGGCACCCGGTAGGCCAGCACCACGGCCTCGCTGCCGTCACGGGCAACGAATGCTACCGCTTCACCATCCTCTGGCCGCTGTGGCGATGGCGTGAGCGGATAGAAGTCCTGGGTCAACAGATGGCGAAACTGCTTGTAGACCCCGACCAGTTCGGCGACCCGCCGGGTCAAGCGTGGCGACCAGGAGGCAATATCGCCATCGAAGCTCAGGGCACCGACCATGCGGCTCAGCACGTCGCGATCGCTGACATTGCCATCCCCTTCGCCCCTTCCCACCGGCACGGCGCTGTTGGGTAGGTGGCCGGGGAGCAGACGGGCAAAACCGGCCTGCATGGCGCGGCAGATATGCCGGTCAACGGTATGATCGGAGAACCAGACGGCCTGGGCACGCCGCAGCGTCCCCAGATCCACCCGGCGCCCACCGCCAGCGCAGGCCTCGATCACCAGGTCGGGGTACCGGGCCACCAGCGTATCCAGCACCCGGTACAGCCCCTCCATGTGGTGGAAGGTCACCTTGCCCGTTGGATCGGCAGCAGTCCAGTACGGCGTGGGGCCAAAGTTGTAATCCCACCGGATCCACTTCAGGTGCAATCGCTCAACCCACCCGCCAATGACCGCAATGACCCCCTCCTGGGCTGCCGGCACACCGAGATTGAGGTGCTTGAAGTCGGGGCCGGGTCCCCCGACCGGCGTTCCGCCCGGCGACGAAACAGGGGTCCTCCCTGGCTCGATCACCGCCCCGGTAACGTGTTGCCGGTGGATGAAGTCCTCATCCACGCTCAGGTACCAGTCCGGATGCTCGGTGGCCCACCGGCTGGTGACATGCGCTCGCTCGATGTCGAACCAGAGGCCGAGCGCGAGTCCTTTTGCTGCCACATAGGTAGCCAACGATTCCAGCCCATGCGGGAATTTCCGGGTATCGATATGCTCCCAGTTCCCCACCCCCAGGCGGAACGGGCCGCGTCCATCAGGACCACAGCCATCGTACCACCCGGCATCCACCACAAAGTATTCGAGGCCCAACTCGGCCGCCCGATCTACCTGGCGATGGAGAAAGGCCTCGTCAAAGTCAGTCGCCACGCCGAAGAAGGAGTCGTAAGATAGCGTCGGCACCGATGGCTGACCGCCAATGCCAGGACACACGACATCGTAGACGTAGCGGCGACACGCATTCCCCCCATCGGTCAGATCGCCTTCGTAGCCAATCAGGTGCACCACTGGCAGCGCGAGTGTCTCCCCCGGCGCCAGCACCAGTCCATCCCCCGGCACGCCGGCCCAGAGCGCTGCTCCAGTGGGATGGGGTCGAACCTCCTGGTACCAGGGGCCGGACCATTCCAACGCGCTAATCAGCCCGCTGCCATTGGCGTGCAGTTGCAAGAGCGGTAGATCGCGGTTCGACGACCGCCCATCGGGGGCCGACTCGATGATGATCGGCTCACCGATGTGGGACCGTATCACCACCTCACGCTCACGGTAGGCCGCGGGCGGGTACGACCCATGCGTGACCCCACCGCCCAGCACCCGCAGCCGCATGGATAGGAGTTCCAAGTCTGACCACAACAGCACCAACGGTTGGATGGCGCTCAGCGGTAGCGAGACGGTGGTGCCCTGCTGGGCCAAGGTCACCTGGACGGTAGCCGTCCGGTGGGCGGGCATCCGCACGATGCGCTGGGCGGCTCGCAGGCCAGACTCGTGCCGCCAGCGCAGGACGACTTCCTCGCCCACGACCTCCGGTTCACCGTCTGGCTCCCAGGTCAGCGCCGCGCCGTCCGTGTGAACGAGCCAGCCAGGTCCCTCCGCCAGCGCGGCGAGCAGGACATCGGGCATCAACCCCTCGAGGTAGCTACGGAGCGACGTATCCTGTCCGGTCTGCATCGTCCAGTTCCCTTTTTATGCGAGTCTGTCCCCGGCAATGCCCAGTGTTGGCGTAGAGAGCCGGGTGCTAGATCCCCAACGTGTTCTGGAGATAGCGCCGGCTGATTGCCGCCGCCTCAGCCGGCGGCAGCGTTGCGCGGTCCTGCTCGTAGACCACCCACGGCGAATTGAGCGGGCGGAGCACCTCCCAAATACCGGGGAAGTTGACTTCCCCGGTGCCCAACTCCCTGAACTCTGCCTCTGTCATGATGGTTGCATATCTCCTCGGACCGAGGTCCAGCCCTCCCGCCAGGATGCCCTTACGCCGTGGCTCTGGTCCGACGTACCTGAGGTCCTTGAGGTGCACGTAGCCGATCCGGTCATGGTATTGCTGGAGGAACTGCACGGGGTCACGGCCGCTATGCTGTACCCAGAAAACGTCAACGCAGGCCTTGACTAGGTCCGGATCAGTGAGTTCATACAGCCGCTCCAGCCCGGTCACGCCGTCATACTCCTGAAATTCCCAGGAATGGTTGTGGTAGCAGAAGGTTACCCCGGCGGTGCGACAGCGCGCTCCCAGACGATTAAAGAGGTCCGCTGCTGTCTCGTAGGCGCGCAGGCTCCTGGTCTGGTGGTCGCCGACACCCGATACCATGATGAACTTGCTGCCTAACCCTTTCGCGTAGTCAATCACCTGGTTTATGCCATCCACACATTGGTGATAGCCGATGGCGAGACTCCATTGCACCAGCCCAAACTCGTCTAGCGCCGTGCGAACGGCCGCCGCGTTGCCCTCCTGGAGGATGTGCGTCTCGACCCCATCAAACCCCGCCTCCCGCACGGCGGCCAACACCCCGCGCAGGTCTTCCTCCTCGCGCTGGGCGAACACAATCAGCTGGCAGCCGATCTTCGGTTTCACCTGCGTAGCCGTAGCCCTCTCCATTGATACCGTTGATACCGTCATCACGCACCACCATCTAGGCAACAAACGGCCACCGCCGAGCGAGGCACCATGACCATCAGCTCATCCTCAGGTCCATATGGAGCAGACCATTGGCCTACCGCGATCACCGGTTCTCGTGGCTGCTCTCCGCTGGTCTCAATGCACCACTGCCATCCTGCGCCATCAGGGTAGGCCCAACGCCTCCACTGCCTGGTGTAGATCGGACGGCAGCGGTCCCGCCTGGACGGCTGCCACGCTTGCCTCGATCTCGGCTGGGGTTGCAGCCCCGACCAGAATGGTGGCAATTCCCGGGTCGGCCACCAGATACCGGAGGGTCAGCGCTACTAACGAGAGCTGGCTCTGCTGCTGGAGCGCAGAGAGGCGCGCGACGCGGCTCTGCACCTCAGGGGTCATCCAGCTCGGTGGGGTGTGCAGCCACTCCGGGCGCACCACCACGAGCCGGCCCTGTTGGAAGACTCCTCCCAGGATCACAGCGACGCCTCGCTCTCGGGCAACGGGCAGGAGCTGGCGGCGGGCGCCGCGGTGGATTACGCCGTAGTTGAAAGCGGTTAAGCAGGTATCCACCTCCACCGCTGGCAGGATGCGAGCCAGCCGATCAGGAGTGTTGCCGGTGATGCCGACGAAGCGGCACCGGCCTTGGGCTTTCTCTTCCTGGAGCACCTGGATAATTGGCGCGTTCGCAAAATCGTACTCGGTCGCCGGGTCAAGAAGCCGGCTATCGCTCGGGTCGTCGGACCACCAGCAGTGAAGATCAGCTTCATGAACCTTGAGCACGTCTACGCTATCGCGGCGCAACAGCCGCAGATTCTCCTCAAACTGGGTGCACAGGGCCTGCGGCGAGCGAAAGCGGCGCGGCTGCGCCAGATGGCCCAGCTTGGTGGCCAGCAGGTACGGCTCGCGGCGTCCCACCAAGGCCTCACCGAGAATGGCCTGCGCGACCCCGTGACCGTAGAGCGGGGCTGTATCAAGGTAGGTGATGCCTAGCTCCAACGCGCGATGTACCGTCGCCACACCATCTGCGAAGGATACCCGCGGCAGACCAACTCCACCCAACCCGACGACGGTCACCTGCTCACCGGTACCCCCATAGGGCCGCTGCTCCAGCCTGCTCATCATCAGGATTGTCCAGGGTTGGTCCAGGGCGGACCTGCCAGATAGGCTGGCTCAGTACCAGGGCCTACCAGGGTGCGGTGCGTCTCCACGAGGAACTTCCCAGGGCCAGGTGCGGCCACCGGTTCCTCGACGAGCCGCACTTCACCAGGCGCGATGAACACCACACGGCGATTCCCGGCTGCTGTGAGCTGCATTGTGTCTCCCGCCTCGTCTTTGCCGCATACCCCCAGGGTACTGTGCCGCCAGGGCAAGAGGGGATCGCCTGCTCTTTCCTCCTGCCCGGCCTTCCCCATTCACGACAGGAGAAGGGGGTGTTCTCCCCTTCTCCTTAGCCCGGGGGAGAACACCCCCTCTTCGAGCCGCTCCTACCTGTGCTTACAGACGCGGCCGTGGCCGGTTGAGGACGTTAGCGGCTACTCGCGTCAGTTGCTGGATCCCTTGATCCACCGAGAGCTCGCCCTTCCATATCGGGTGGGCGGCCCCGGTTAACTGCTTCTCGAACTGCGACACCCAGAGATTGGCAGGGTACTCGAGCGGGTGGGCCGTTAGCAGCGTCTTGTGCCACGAACGGTGCGCCTCCGCCGCCGTCAGCTTCGGGTCGGTCCACACATCGGGCCGCGAGCTGGGGATCAGCCGGTGCTCGTTGAGAATCAAGCCGCCTTCCTTCGAAGAGTGCAACTTGTGGAGCTCCCAGGCCGCCTCGGGGAACTTGCTGCGCCTGGTAATGGGGATAGCGTCGGTCTGCAGCATCCCCCCGTTGGTACCCCCTTGACCCTTCGGGACTTGGGTCACGCCCCAGTTGAAATCCCAGTTCTTGGAGCCCCACCAGCCCCAGTAGCCATTCGTCCACATGGCCAGTGTGATCTGCGGCAGCTTACTCTCGGGACTGCCGCCCCAGGACCATTCCGGCGGCGGTGCTGTGCGGTATCGGTGGAACCAGTCGTAGACGCGCTGGATGGCGTTGCGTGCGACCGCGCTGTCAAACTGGCTCTGTGTACGGTCCTTGTTGAGAGCGCTGCCGCCGGCGGCCCAGATATCCTGCAGGAACCCATTGTAGTACCCGGTCAGGGGCCGGAAGCCCCACTGCTGGTCCTTTGCCTCGGCAGTCGCGCCCCGCTTCGTCAGCTTTTGGGCCATATCGAGGAGCTGCTCCTGGGTCCAGTTCTCGTTGGGGTACTCAAGGCCGGCAAGGTCAAACTTATCCTTGTTGTAGTAGAGGCCGGTGATCGAGGGATGCGACCACAGAGGCAACGCCCAGAGCATGCCGTCCTCGCGCATCGTCTCGACCGCCGCCGGGTACCACTGGCCCAGATCCAGCTTATCCCGCTTCACGTAGTCGTCAAGCGACAGCCAGGCGTCATAGGCCACAAAGTCGTACAGGTTGCCGATGCTCGCCGTCCACATCAGGTCGGGCTCCGTGCCTGCGGCGGTTTGGATCAGCATCTTTGACTCGTGGCCGCCGGCGGAAGGCTCGGTGACCACCTCCACGTTCGGGTTGCGCTCACGGAACACCTTGGTGATGGCTTCGAACCCCTTTTCCTCCGCCCCGGCGCGGAACATGAACCGGATGGTGCCCGTCGCCTGGCCAGCCGCTGGTGCTGGGCCAGCGGCCTTGGCCGGCGCATGTTTCGGCTGCGTCGGCTTCACCGGCACTTCGACGATAACCTGCTTCTCGACGACGACTGGCTTCTCCACCACAATGGTCTTGCCGGCTTCACCCACCGTGCCGGCAGCACCGGCCGTGCCCTTCTGCCCCGCGGGTCCGGCGGGTCCGGCGGGTCCGGCGGCTCCGGTGGGTCCCTGCACGTAGCGGATCTCCACCTCGCCACAGGCCGCCAGCACCGCGGCCGAGGCCGCCGCCAGCGTGAACATCGAGGTCCGTCGCGTGAACCGTCGTGGTACTCGGACTTCCATCACTCTCCTCCTGTTACTTTACTCCCGCTGCGGTCTTTCCCGCGGGGAGGTATGGCTCGCCCAGTGAGGTGCGCCCGGCGAGCAGCAGGCGCATGGCCCCTCACCCCTCCCTTCCTGTTGGTGAGGACAGCACCATTGTACTCCCCTCCCGATACGCCAAGCCAGCGACTCCCGCCTCAGACCTCGCCGCCGGCCCTGCACTGGCGATCAGCCTGGAGGAGCCGGGAGCACCAGAGTCCACCAGCGCTCACGACACATAATTCCCCATTAGAGTCCCCAAGCACCCTCCCCCTCACGGCCTCCTGACTGCGGCCCATGGCCTCCCGGACCGACCGCCCAACATCACCCTTCCGCCGGTCGCCGCGCACGCGCCTGCGGTCTTTGCGGCCGGGAATGGAGAGCACCGCGAGGTCGCTGGCCTGTTGCCAACGCCGTTGCAGCTGCTCACAGACGGGGCATAGGGCAAAGTAGGCGCGGTGTGGGTGCCCGTGGGGGCAGCGTACCAGCCGATTAGGGCTGAGGCGGGGCGCGGTTGGGGTTGCCACCGTCATGTTGAGTTACATCCATCCACGGATAGCCTGAGCATAGCGGATTCACGTTTTTTGTATGGTGGACTGCATGGAACGTAACCGTTCACGGCCCCCTGCTGGCAGCGCATTGATGGCTGGGGGGGTGGTTGACGTGTTCTCCCGGAATGGGGGACACTTTGTCCATGC
>NYXZ01000121.1 GCA_002686595.1 Planctomycetota bacterium
CGGTGAGCGCCGGCGCTTGCGAGCGTTCCGCCGCCAGGACCTCTCGTTTCGTGGAGAGTCCCGGGGTCTGATTATCGCCCGAGCCCCACAGGGCTACGGCGGCGGTGGTGACGAGAAGCAGGACGAGGGCAATGACTCCGTAGCGTTCGATTCGATGCATGACGAGGATCTCTGGGCGGGGTGACGAGGAAAGTGAGAGGAGGACAGGAGAGTTGGTTTGGTTATTGGGAGGACGAGAGCGCGGCACTGTTGCGGCCTGCTGAGCTGGCGGTTGCCGGCTCCCTGGCTGCGCCGAGAGCCACGCCCATGGCGAAGCAAGAGGCGAGCAGCGCCGTACCTCCATCTGAAACGAAGGGCAGAGTCATTCCCTTGGGCGGGGCCAGGCCGGTGACCACCGAAAGGTGGATGAGGGTCTGGAAGAGCACGGATGTGAGGAGTCCAAAAGCCACCAGGGCGCTGAACTCGTCGCGGACGGAAAGCACCAGGCGCAGGCTGAACCAGGCCAGGGCGCCGATCAAACCCAGGGCCACGAACATCCCCACCAGGCCCAGTTCCTCGCCCACCAGGGCGAAGACGTAGTCCGTCTGCAGGTATGGCACGGCGCGGTTGCGCCACAGGCCCTGGCCTAATCCGGTGCCGAACCAATCGCCGCTGGCCATGGCAAAGCCCGTGTGTATGACCTGGGAGTTACCCACTTCGCCCATCCAAACAGCCACGCGATCGCGCACATAGGCGATGGCGCTGTAGCCGAGGATGAAGCCGCCGCCGCCGATGGTGGCCATGGACCAGCCCAGGTGGGCGCGATCGGCGCCTCCCACCCACATGGTGGCCAGGAAGCAGACGAAGAGCAGGAAGGCGCCGCCTAGATCAGTTTCGAGGCCCACCAACAGGAACAGACCGAGGCCCACGAGGAGCAACGGCAGGTAGCCATTGCGCATCTCGCGAATGCGCGGCCCCAGGCGTCTGCAACGATCCGCCACCCACAGGACCGCCGCCACTCGGGCGAACTCGGAGGGCTGCAGGGTAAGACCCAAGCCCGGCACCATGATCCAACGGCGCGAACCGTTCACCGGATGGGAAAGGAGCGGCAGGTAGACCGCCACCAGAGCCAGGACTGAGAGCAGGAAAAGGGCGGGGATGAAACGGCGCACGCCGCGAGGCCCGAGGCGCATGGCCCCCAGCATGATGGCGATGCCCGCCATGCGCATGATCAAGAGCTCCAGCAACTCGGAGCGGAAGGCCGGGACGGACAGGGTGGTGGCGGCGTGGCTGGCTTGGACAAGGAAGCCCAGGCCCAAGAGGGCCAAGACAATGTAGAAGACCTTGGCGGCTGGCCGCCGGGCGTCCTCCACTTCCGCCGTGCGCGCCACGGCGCCGAGCGGCACATCGAAGATGGAACCCTGGTGTTCCGCGGGGACGGCTTGGCCCAGGGCCGGGTCCGGTTTGCGCCAGAAGCGGGCCATCTCAGCGCACCTTCATGAGGGCCAGGCTGGCCATGGCGCAGATGGCGGCCACGATCCAGCAACGGATGACAATTATGGACTCCGCCCAGGGCCGGCCACCGCGCTGGAAAATGCCGCCGTGGATTTCGAGGCCGTGGTGGATAGGCGCCATGGTGAACAGGCGCCGGCCACCGGTGCCCTTGAAGTACAGGCGTTGGGCGAGGCTGCTACCGGCATCGAGGACGAAGACGGCGGCGATCAGGGGCAGCACCAGTTCCTGTTTCGAGACCACGGCCATCCAGGCCAAGAGCCCCCCGATGGGTAGGGAGCCAGAGTCGCCCATAAAGACCTGGGCCGGATGGGCGTTGAACCACAGAAAGCCCATGCAGGCACCGGTCAGGGCACCGCCGACCACGGCCATCTCGGAAGCCGCTGCCACATGGGGCAGGTTGAGATAATGGGTCCAGTCCGGGCGGCCGGTGACATAGCAAAAAATGGAGAGGGCCAAACCCGAGATCAGCATGCAGCCCGCCGCCAGGCCGTCCAGTCCGTCGGTCATATTCGCCGCGTTTGAAGTGGCGAAGATCACGACCCACTCAAAGGCGGCCCACAACACCAAGCCGCCCAGGCCCAGGGCGCCGAGCTCCAGCACATGATCCTTGAAGAATGGTGGATAGAGGGAGAGCAAGTCCGCGCGTCCGGTGGTGCGCGCGTATTGAATGAAGGCCGCCAGGACCGCCAGGATGATCAGGCTTTGGCCGATTAGCTTGCCGCGTTCCGAAAGGCCCGCGGATGCGCTGTCGGTCAGCTTGCGGAAGTCGTCCACGAAACCAACCGCGGCCAAACCGGCGGTCAAGGCGATGGCCAAGATCACATGGACATTGTCCAGGCGCGCCCAGAGCAGGACCGCCAAGAGCAGGGCTCCCACCATGAAGCTCCCGCCCATGGTGGGCGTGCCCGCCTTGCCCATCTCCGCCGCGTGGGCGGCGAGATCCGCGGAGTCCGACTTGGAAACATCCTCGCCCACGCCGCGAGCGCGCAACCAAGGGATCATGTAACGCCCACCGATGAGCGCGAAGACGAAGGCGCAGAGGCCCGCCGCGGCCATCCTAAACGAGATGTAGCCGAAGAGCTGGACGCCCAACAGGTCCGCCAACAGGTCCGGTAGCACCGCTCAGCCCCGAACCTCGACCAGCCGTCTGATCACACGCTCCAGGCCCAGGGCCCGGCTGCCTTTCACTAGACACACATCGCCGTCCCGCAACAGGCCGGGGATGATGTTCCAGGCGTCAGCGGTGGATTGGAAGTGCACCACGCGCTCGGCCTGCAGGCCGCCCGCCAGGGCGCCGGCGGCTGTGGCCAGAGTGTGCTCCCCCACCAATAGCACCAAATCCAAGTCGCGCCGGGCGATCTCCAGGCCCAGGGCGTGGTGTTCCTCGCCGGAGACGCGCCCCAGCTCCAGCATATCGCCGAGTACCAGAACGCGCCGCGCATGGCCGTGCTGTCCACAGAGGAAACGCAGGCCCGCTCCCACGCTCTGGGGATTGGCGTTGTAGGTGTCGTCGTAGAGGGCCAGGCCGCGCACGGGCACGGCCTGTAGACGACGGTGACTACCCTTGAGTTCGGCCACCGCGGGCAGCACCTCACAGAGTTCCAGGCCCAAGCCCAGACACACGCCGAGGGCCGCCAACAGGTTCTGCACATTGTGCATGCCGAGCATCGGCAGGGCGATTTCCAGTTCTCCCAGCTTGAACAGGGAGCAACCGTTTTCACTGTGGAGGTCCGTGGCGTTTAGCTCCCCGCAACCATCGACGCTGAAGGTGATCACCCGGGCTGCGGTGCGCGCGGCGATGGATGGTGTCCAGGGGCAGTGGGCATTGAGAACCAGAAAGCCGTCTGCCGGCAGACTCTCCGCCAGGGCTCCCTTTTCCCGGGCCACCCCTTCAAGAGATCCCAAACCCGCCAGGTGCGAGGCCCCGATGTTGGTGATGACGCCGCCGGTGGGCGCGGCCAACCCGCACAGGGCATCGATTTCCCCGGGCCCGCTGGTGCCCATCTCCACTACCAAGGTCTCGGTATCAGTCGGGGCCGCGAGCAGGGTGCGCGGCACGCCAATGGCGTTGTTGAAACTGCGCGGCGAAACGCTGACGCGCCGGGGCGTCGCCAACAGGGTGGCCAGGATGTCCTTGGTGGTTGTCTTGCCGCAGGAACCGGTGACCGCCACCACGGGGCAGTTCAAGCGTTGACGATGCCAAGCGGCGAGTTGGCCCAGGGCCGCCTGGGGATCGGGGTGCAGGGCCACGGCCAGCTCCCCATGGCCGTTCTTGGACAGCTCAGCGAAAACCTGCCGCGCATCGAGGTCCTGGGAGTTGCCGCGCAACAGCAAAGCACCCGCACCCGCTGCCCCGGCCGCGGCGGCGAAGTCATTGCCGTCGAAGTTCGGGCCAGAGAGGGCGCAGAAAAGTTCTCCCGCTCGCAGTTCACGCGTATCCGTAGCCACGCCCGCCAAGTGACGGTCCGGCTGGTCCGCTCCCACCGAACGCGCCTCTGGACAGGCTTCGAGTAGATCCCGAAAGAGGAAGCCGCCGTCCGAGCCGCGCCCCGGAGCGAGGGTTTCCATGACCACGGCCCGGTCACTGAAGCAGCGCACTTCGTCGCCGATCACCTGGCGTGTCTCGTGTCCCTTGCCGGCGATCAGAACTACATCCCCCTCCCGCGCGCATTCCAAGGCGCGCTGGATGGCGCGTCGCCGGTCGGGCTCGACCTCCACCGTTAGGTCATCCTGCTCTTCCTGGCGCACGCCCATCAAGATGTCATCGATGATGCACAGCGGGTCTTCACCGCGCGGGTTGTCGCTGGTGATGAAGAGCCTGTCCGAAAAGCCCGCGGCCACGCGCCCCATGGGCGCGCGCTTGCTCGGGTCGCGGTCCCCACCGCAACCGAAGACCGTCAAGAGGCGTGCCCCGGCCGGCACCTCTTCGTGCAACAGACCGAGGACTTCTCCCAGGGCATCCTCGCTGTGGGCGTAGTCCACAAAGACTGAACAGCCCCGTTGGCCGCTGGGAATGCGTTCTAACCTGCCCGGCGCGCCGGGGGTGGTTGCGAGCCCTTCCACAACTTGAGAAGGGCTCGCCCCCAACACCAGCGCCGCGGCGGCGGCCGCCAAGGCGTTGTCCACGTTGTACCGGCCCGCTAAGGGCATGCGCAGCTCAACCGTTGAGATCCCCATCCCGTTGATGGTGAGCGAGCTGCCTTCGAGGTCGGTACGCTGTAGGACTGCCGTCAAATCGGCCGCCCGCCGCGTGCTGTAAGTGACGACGCGCGCGCCACAAGCGCGCGCGGCGTGAATCATCATGTCAGCGAAGGAATCGTCCGCGTTGATGACGGCGCAGGAGCCTTCGCTGAGGGAGCCGAAGAGCAGGGCCTTGGTGGCCGCGTACTCCTCCATGCTCCCGTGGTAGTCGAGGTGGTCCACCGACAGGTTGGTGAAGACCGCCACCGAAAAATCAAGCCCAGCCGTGCGTTCCTGGCTGAGGGCATGGCTGCTGACTTCGAGCACCGCCGCGTCGCCGCCGCGCTCTCGGTGGGCCGCGAGCAGGCCCTGGATTCGCGGAGCATCCGGCGTCGTGTGGGAAGCCTCAAACTGCGCGCCTCCGGCCAAGCGGTGTCCAGCGGTTCCGAGCACGGCCGGGGAACGCCCGGCCGCCTGCAACAGGTGGCCTAGGATGTGGGCCGTGCTGGTCTTGCCATTGGTGCCCGTGATGGCCGCCAACTGCATTTCCCGGGTCGGGTTGCCGAGCAGGCGCGCGGCGACTTCGCCGCCCAAGCGCCGCGCGGCCGGGTGGATCCACTGCGCCAGGTGCAGGCCGGGCATTTCCCGATGCACGCTTGAGAGGTCGAGGCCAGCGGGGGTCAGAACCGCCACCGCGCCCCTGCCGGCCGCGTCCGCCAGGTAGTCAGCTCCGCTTTCCAGAGTGCCGGGCACGGCCACAAACAAATCCCCGTTACGCACCTCGCGGCTGTCGAACTGCACGGCTGAGACGGACAGGGCGGCACCCACCTGCGGCGCCGCCGAGGAGGCCTCTCCGCAACCGATCAGACCGTTGCCGAAGGTGCAGATTCCGCCGAACTCCTTGACCAGTTCATTCAGTTGCATCATCGAGTGTCTCCGTGCAGCAGCGCGCCATCAGGCTCAAGGGTCTGTTCGTGTAGGTAGGTAGCAGTTGTCGTGTCTTGGCCAGCGCCCGCCCAGGGATGGTCGAGGCCGTTGAACTGGCGGCTGGCGGAAAGGCGCACGCCAGCGGCGGAGGCCTCGGTCAGGGCCTCGCCAAAACGGGTGACGCCCAGGGCTTCCCGTAGAATGGCGATCGTGGCGGGCCCGGTCACCTCTGAGCCGAACTTCTTTTTGCCGCGGGGATCATCGGCCACCACCAGCACCATGATTTCTCGATCGGGTACGCCGGCGTCGGCCAGCGCCCCGGGAGCGCGGCGACCGCAGGCCACCATGGAAGCGGTGTAGCAACTCTGGCGTCGCGTCAGGTGATCGCGTTCCCCGGCGAAGCTCCCACGGCAGGAGCGCGAGCATGAACTACCGTCGGCGTGCAGGCTGGCGTTGTGGGCCAGCTCCACATGCAGACAGGCCTCGCTCGGCACTTTCTGAGTAGTGCCTGTCTTGGTGCCCACCGAGACCAGATCCGGCACCAACTCCGGCCGAGCCACATGACGCCCCGTGCCCTCGGCGGCCCCCTCCTCCATCATCTTCCGCACGTTGGCGCAGGTGGCGCCGCTGAAGACGCGGCGCGTCTCGCCGCCCGGCAGATCAAAGCGCCTGCCGTCCTGTTCCACGGCCTCGATCAAGCGCAGGGGGCGGTGGTGTCCGCCGCGCAGCACGGTGGAGAGGGCCGCCGCGTGCTGCCAGAGGCTGGCCGTGAACTCATGACCGAAGGAAATCGAGGCCTGGGTGTAGGCCCTGGACCAGGGCAGGGCGGGCAACAACCCCGCGCTCTCCGGCCCGATGCCCGCGCCCGGCCGCCGCCCGTAGCCCAGGGATTCCAAGCGCCCGTGGAGGGCGGCGTCCTCCAGGGATAGGCCGATTTGAACCAGCACGGCGTTTACCGAGCGCGCCAGGCCCGCGCTGGCGCTGATGGAAGCTTCCCGCGGCGCCCCTTCGGCTTCGCGAATGACGCGCGTGGAGTTAGGCACCCGGTAGCCCTTCCCGGCGAAGGTCGCGAAGCGTGTCTCCGGCAACACCACGCCCTCGTCGAGGGCCGCGGCCATCACCAACACCTTGGCCGTGGAACCCGGGGTGAAGGTGTGCTGTAGGGGCGCGAAGCCTCCCAGGGGATAGGGTGAACTGGCTTCCATGGCCAGCACATTGCCACTCTCCACTTCGATCACGATGGCCATGGCCAGAGCCGGGTCGTGCTCTATGGAGAGTTGCTCCAGGACCGAGCGCACATGGACCTGGAGGTGACTGTCGATGGTGCTCATGACCAGGGGAGCCTCGGCCGCCAACACCGAACCCAGGAAGTAGTTGTCCGTGCGCTGCCCGCGTTGGCGTCGGTCCCGCGGAATGGCTCGGGGAAAACTGGCCCGGGTCGCCGGGCGCCGGGCCAGGCCGGACCAGCGCTCATCCTCCAACTCACGGGCGCAGAGTAATTCCAGGCCGGAACGCGGCGCCGAGCGCGTCATGTAATCCCGTCGCAGCTCATCCAGAGGCGCCGCCAAGGCCGTCACATTCGCCGCCACATCAGCCACGGCGGCGTGGCCCAGGCCCAGGTCGCGGCGCGCTCGGCGTTCCGCCTCCTGCGGACCCAAAACGCCCCAGGAACCGAGCAGATCCAGACCCGTGCCGGTCCCCTCGCCCCCCGCCCCCAGGCGCAGGGGATAGTGGCGCGTCTGCCCGCGCTCCAGGCTCATCTGATAAACGGAAACGCCTTCGCTCTCCAAGAGGCGTTGGATGTGATAGGCCACCGTCGGTGCCAGGTCGCGGGCCACCACGCGATGGCGGGAGGGCATCAACTCGCTCCAGATTGCCCGGCGCAGATCGATGTCCTCCGCGGTTTTGGGACGCAGGGTGAGCTCTGGTTGGCCCAGGATGCAGGCGGCCAAGTCGCGCACCAAGCGCCCGGTCCATTGAGTTGGGCTGCGGCGATTGACGCTCAGGTGGCGCCCGCGCATCTCCCTGGAGAGCAGCACCCGCGGCTCCCAATCCAGGGTGTAGTCACCGCCCTGTCCCAGGGCCACAAGCCAGATGCCGTCCAGGGGCCGGCCCGCAGACGCCGCTTCCGGATTACAACTGCCCGTGGCGATCCAGTTGGCCACGCGCTGGGCCTGGACCTCGTTGAAACGCAGGGTCTGGGGTCCGTTCTTGCTCTCGGCTCCCACGGGGATCACGCCGGCTCGAGCTTGGGTCGGCAACATGCGCTCCAAGATTTGCTCCGCGCGCAGCCCCTCGCCGAGCACCGCCGTCAGGGCCTCGGCCATGTAGTCCGGCGTGTGCCCCTGCCACATGGAATGGGGCGAAACCACCAGATCCGCGCTTTCCACGGAAACCGCCAGGGGGCGTCCGCGGCGGTCGGCGATCTCAAACTCGGGCCAGGGGCGTTGCTCGCGGTGGACGAAATCCGGCTGTTCTCCCTCGCGCACCAGGGCGATGCGCAGAGTCTGGACGGCGATCAAAACCACCACCGCCGACAGGAGGATGAAGGCCCCGGTGGGACGCAGGGGCGAGGCGGAACGCAACTCCAGGCGCGGGCGCTTCATTGCACACCTCGCAGGGCCAGATCCGCGCCGTCCCGCTCATTGTCGGCCTCACGCAGGTCCTCCAACAGGGCCCGCGTGCGACGGCGCAGGACGCGTTCGGTCAACTCCGCATTCACCGCCCGCAGGCGATCGATCTCCTCCCCGTCACGGTCGAGGCCCGTGGCGTTGTGAAAGTTCATCGACTGGGCCAGGCAGGTGAAGAGTCCCGTGGCCAGGGCCAGCCCGCAGGCGATCGCTGACCACAGGCGCCGTCTCACGAGACCTCGCTCCCCGGAACATTGCCCGGTGTCGTTTCAAGCTCGCCGTCGCCTTGCACCGGCGGCTGCTGGCGCACGGCCAAACGCAGGCGCGCGGAGCGCGACCGACGGTTTTCCCTTTCCTCAGTCCGGGACGGCCGTTGGGGCTTCTTGCCCAGGTTCTCAAAGCTGCCGTCGCGTTCGGCCTCGGCCAGAAAGCGCTTGACCACCCGATCCTCACCGGAGTGGAAGGAAATCACCGCCAGGCGTCCAGCGGGAGCCAGCCACTTTTGGGCCGCGGCCAGGCCAGCAGAGAGCTCCTCGCCCTCTTCGTTCACGCCCCTGCGCAGGGCCTGAAAAGTGCGCGTCGCCGGGTGAATGCGCCCGCCCCCGCCCAGCACCCGACTGATCAGGTCCGCCAGGGCCGCGGTGCGCTGGAAAGTGGCTCGCCGGCGGCCCTCCACAATGGCCCGGGCGATGGGCCGGGCCCGGCGCTCGTCGCCCTCGTAGAAAATGAGATCAGCCAAATCGGCCTCGTCCCAGGTGTTCACGATTTGCGCCGCCGTGCGCCCCCGACGCGGGTCCATGCGCATGTCCAAGGGGCCGTCCGCCTGGAATGAGAAACCCCGCTCGGGCCGATCCAGTTGCAACGAACTCGCCCCCAGGTCGAGCAACAGGCCCACGGGCCGGGGCAGCTCCTCGCGTTCCAGTATCTCCCCAAGCTCCGTCAGGCGTCCGTGCAGCATGCGCGCGCGGCCGGCGGCAATCTGCGGCGCCAGGTTCTTCTCCGCCAACTCCAGGATCTGCGGGTCCTGGTCGAGCCCCAACAACTCCACCTTCGGCGCCGCTTCCAAGATCAGCCGCGCGTGCCCGCCACCACCGACGGTGCCGTCGATGATCAAACCCTCGGTTGCCGCTCCGTCCCCGAGCAAGCCCGCCAACACCTCCGCCGGCATCACGGGCTGGTGCACACTCGCTCCTGAACTGGAGGGGCGCGCGCCGCCGCCTTCCAGTGCCTTGTTGTCCCGTTCCATGGTGCGCACCTCCTGCTCCTCCGGAGGCCTAGCCCCCGTTGGACTCCTTCCCCGGGGACTCTTTCCCAAGCACATCGTCCAAGTCCTCGAAGTCCCCGTCTTGCTCCGCCACCAGTTGTTCCCAGGCGGCCACGCTCCACAACTCAGCGCGCTCCCCGGCGCCGACCATGACCACCTCGCCAGCCAACCCCGCCAGGGCCTTGAGCTTCTCGGGGACCAGCATGCGACCGGAGGCGTCCAAGTTGAGGCGCGTGCTGTTCGAGAAGAACAGGCGCTGTTTGTTGCGCGCTCCGCGACTGCTGAAGGACTCGGTTTCCAGCCGTGCCAGGGCCGCTGTGAAACCATCTTCGGAGAACAGAAACAGGCAGCCGTCGAGTCCGCGGGTGAGGACAACGGCCCGCACCCCGTCGCCATCCAGGGGCAGCTGATTCTGGAAGCGCTTGGGCACGAAGACGCGGTTCTTAGCGTCCATTGAATGGGTCGATTCGCCGAAGAACATGGATCAGTTCACCTGCATCACGACCCGGAGCCCGAAGCTCCACATTCCACCACTTTGCGCCACATAGGTATTCTTCCGTGCCACCCCTCCCAGGGCAACGGTTCCTAGGACAAAAAGCGGCCATTTCTCGTCCAGCAGCTGACAGTCCCCACCACAACCACAGACCACCAGCCCAAGCTAGCCCCATCATCCTGTATGTCCCGGCACCTGGATGACACATGGCCACTACATGTGGTGGCCATCCACTAGATCGCGGCCCACGGGTTTTACGCCGAAATCGAGGTCCCCGGAGGGCTCAGGCCTCGACCAATCCACCGCCCGGCCCTGGGCCCCCGAAGGGGTCTAGTCCCGCTCCATCTCCACAGCCTGTTCCCCCGCCGTGGGCTCTTCCCCCACCATCACATTGTCATCGGCCTCATCACTGTCAGCAGGCCTGTCCCTGGCATTGTCCTCGTCGCCAGATTCGGCCCCGCCGTCAGCAGCGGCCCCGCCGTCAGAATCGGCCCAGAAGGGGACATCGGATTCTTCACCCTCACCCTTCGGCAGCACGCCGCCCTCCGGATCCAAGCCCTCGAACACGACCTGCAGTTGTCCCCGCAGTTCCGCCATGCGCTCCGCGCTGAAGTCGTAGACCTGCACCACCAGGCTCTCCTTGCGCCGCGGCCGGCGCACGAGGAAGAACTCGCCCTCAGCCGTCCGCTTGACCTTGACCACCTTCAAACGGCGCTTGCGCATCAAGAGCAGGCACAGGAGATAACGCAGTTCGCGCACCTGCACTTCGCCGCGCCCTTCCAGTTGCAGGAACAGATGTTCCAGGGAAGAGAGGTCGAGTTGCAGGCCCTGCTTCTTCCCGGCCCGGCGACGCGTGAACCACCAGAAAAATGCCCCCTCCGGAGCTCCCTCATCCAGAGCACCCTCGGCCAGAGCACCCTCGGCCCCGGCCAACTCCTGCCCAGCTAGCTCCGGGGACGCGCTTGCCGCCACGGTCCCCCAACAGGACACGCAATGGTCTTCGCGCCGAAAGGCGTCGGCCTCCACCACCAAACTGGAGACGTGCCTTTCCCCTTCGTCGAACTCCCGTTCACAGCGAATACACACTCCCGTGCGCCCGCCGATGCGCCAGATTGTTGCCATGTTGCTGATTGAACCAGATCACCGGGGGCCCGCGCCCCCCCTAATCCCGCAATACCCCGCAATAACGGGCTCAGTAGCCAGCGTTCCGCACGCACTCGGCACCGGATGTGCTCCACCATTGTCGCCACTGAGCCATGCTGGTGTAGTCCCGACCGCCGCTGAGGCTCTTGAGGGCTGCCCGCAGGGATGGCAGTTCCCCGACCTGGCCGTCGATGACGGAGCGTTCCAAGGCGTCGATCAGGATTGGGATGGAGCGCGGATCACGGAGGGCCGCAAGCGCCCGGGCGGATTCGCGGCGCACATTGGTCTCCTCGTCCCGCAAGCCCCGGCCCAGCACCGAACGCGCCGCTCCGGTCTGCCCGCCGTTCCCGCCCCGCAGGCCGAGGGCCCGGGCCGCCTGGGCCCGCACGACCCATTCGGTGTCCTGCAACAGGCGGCGACCGAGGGCCGCCACCAAGGCCACTTCACTACATGATTCGGCGGACGCCTCGGCGGCCCCGGTGCCTCTGCGGGGAGCAGCTTCGCCGCGCGGCAGCCGTCCCAACAACTCAGCGCCGCGCCGCCGGGCAGCGGCCGCCTCGCGCTCCAGCAAGGCCGCCGTCGGGCCCAGGGCCGGCGCTCCGATCTCCGCCAAAACATCCGCCGCCAGGAGCGCCACGCTGCCGTCCGCCATTGCCATTAGTTCCACCAGGGTTGGCACGGCCAGCGGGCCGAGACGCGCCAGCTCGCGGCGGGCACGCTCGAAGGGACCGGGCAGGTGGCCCGTGGCGGCCAACTGGGAACGATCCCAGGCGCGCACCAACTGGCGCAGGAGGTTGTCCACCAGAAAGGCGCAGAGGCGCGGATCCTCCAGGGCCTCGCTCCGGGCCCGTTCCCAGGCGGCGCGGTCCTGGGAAGAGTTGCCCGCGGCCAGGTAGGCATTCCACAGGTCCCGGTGCGTCTCCGGCAGGTCCGTCAAGCTGACGACGCCGGCGCCGCTGTCGGCGGTCTTCTGGCCCCTCGCCCCCTGCCCCGCGCCGCCGGAGGAGGCACAGGCCGCCGCGAGGCACAGGCAGATCAGGGTCGCAACTCCGGCTTGGAGCGAGGTCATGGGCGGCACGGTCGGGCGGCGGTCACGGGCTTGATCCATGGCCACCAGAATAGCAAGCGGCGCCCTCACGCCCCCAGCTCATCCGGCGGAGTGCGGGCCAGGGCCGCGTCCCACTGGCGTTCCAACTCCAGGGCCATGGGCTCCTCGAACCAGTCGGCCGCCGGGCTCTGGGGCGCGCCCTCGGCCACGGCCGCCTCGCAGAGGTCCAATAATCGTCGGCCCCATTCGCGCTCGCCACCAGAGCCGCCGCCAATCCCGTCGCCAGAGCCGTCGACGGATACCTCCGCCAGGGCCCGGGCCCGCTCCGCGGCGGCGTCCCGCAGGCGCAACAGCAACCCGTCCTCCCCGGCCAACCGCTCCAGCACGCGGGCCAGGTCCCGAGCGTCGCCGGGTGAATAGAAGAGCACGCCACCCACTTCAGCGTCCGTCGCAAGCGGCCCGTCACCGGGTACTCCGGCGGCGGCCCGCTCCGGAAAAGCCCCACTCCGCGGCAGCACCGCCGGCAAGCCCAGGGCCAGGGCCTCGTCGAACACCAGACCGTGGGATTCCGGTGCGCGGCTGGGGCAAACGAAGGCGTGCACGGCGCTCACCGGATGGAGCGGCAAATCAGCGCGCTCGAAGGGACCGTGGAAATGCACCATCAAACCGCTGGCGGCCAACTTGAGTTCATCCAGGTACTGCGCCTCGCAGCCACCGGCGAGGTGCAGTTCCACCGGCCTGGATTCCGCCACCAGGTCAAGGGCCGCCAGCAAGAGGTCGGTTCCCTTGTGGGGAGCCAGTTGTCCCCAGCAGCCGAGGACCAGGGGAACCGCTTGAGCGCCCGCGGCCTCCCCAGCGGACGGCGTCCCGGGCACCGGAAGCGCAATCCGACGCGGCCCGGCCGCGGCCGCCGCCGCATCTCCCGCCTCGTCCGCCGTCTCATATCCCGGCGCGGCCGCCGGCGCGTTCTCCATTACGCCGCCCGGCGCGTCAAAAGGAAGCACCGGTGGCGCCAGGACATGCCAACGCCCCGGGGCCTCGTCCGACCGCCCGATGTCCGCGGCCAACTCAGGGCCGTAGCCCGCCAGGAGCAGGTCCCGGTGGGAGCGGGAAGGTGTGATGACGGCCCGGGCCAGGCGCAACTCCCTGGCCAGCTCGCGCCCGTGGCTGGCGAAGGCGAGGTGCAGGTTCTCCAGGCTGACCCAGGGGGTGCGCGGGAAAAGGTCGGCGGCGCAGGAGATACAGCCGCTGCCGAAGGGCTCGGCACAGGTGACTGTCCCGCCCGCCCGCTCCGCTGGCCCCTCTCCAGCTGGTCCCTTTCCAATTGGCGCCTCTCCTATGGGCGCCTTTCCAGCTGGCCCATTTCCAAATGGCGCCAAGCGAAAAACCCGCAGACAACTCGAATAGTGATCGTGCAGATACACGAGAGCCGGAATGCCCGCCGCGGCGGCTTGGAAGACAAGATCTCGGCTGAGGCGAATCCAGTGGTGGATCAAAACCACATCCGGACATTCCTGTGCGAGCACCTGCCGGAAAAGGCGGGTCGCGGGCACCGAGCGGCTCTTCTGCCAGTGGTCGAAGAAGAGATCCCCGCGCTGGAGACGCAAGACTCGCAAAGGGCCCTGCGTCCCGCTCGTCAGCCGCGCTCCACCGTCTGCTGTCGCCGGCGCCCGCACGAGGGATCCCGCAAGCACACTGACCTCTGCTCCGGCGGCGACCAGGGCCAGGGCGCTGCGTCGGGCGAGCTGCTCCGTGCCGCCGGTCCCGCTACCACCAGCCTCAGGGGCCGCGTCCGAGACCGATGCGTCCCCTCGCCCGCCACCCGACTCCATGTTTCCCGCGGGCCAGCCGTGGGCCACCACCAGGACCTTCACTGCCCGGTGCGCTCCAGGGCAGTGCGATAGAGCTGCTCTAGGCGCTCCACATGTTCATCCTGATCCACTTGCTCACGCGGATCCGCGGGGGGCCCATCAATCGGGGGACCATCAAACGGCGCGACAGAGGGCCAGCCCTTGAGCAACTCCTCCAGACGCCGGGCCAGGGCGCGGCTGTCACCCACCGGGAAGCGCCAGGCCGGATCTGAAACGAGTTCCGCCATGCCGCCGAGGTCCGAGACCAGGATCGGCGTACCCATGGCGCGGGCCTCCTGGATGACCAACGGGGCGTTTTCGAACCAGATGCTCGGGAGCACCAGGAGGTCACAGCCGGCGATCCAAGCGCCGACCTCCTCGCGCGGCAGGGGAGCGCCCAGCTGCGCCCCAGCTGTTCTGGCCAGGCTGTCGAGCTCCGCCTGATAGGCCGGTTCATGGTCCCGCGGACCGCGCAACTCGAGCTCGGCGCCGCCGCGGACTTCCGGCGGCAACAGGGCCCAGGCCTCCAACAACAGGTGCGCGCCCTTGAGCGGCACCATGGTCCCCAGGAAGCCGACACGCAGCCGCTCTCCCGCGGCCTTCCCGTGCCGGTCAGCGCCTGCGGCCGCGCCGTCCAGCGGGCCGGGGAACAGGCCGCGGTCGATACCCGCCGGGAGGTGTGTGATGCGCTCGGCTGGAATCCCCCAGGCGACGAGCTCCTGACGCAAGAAGCGGCTGGGTGAGAGAAAGTGCTCCACGGCGGGCACCAAGTCCCGCAAGAGGGCCTCGCTTCGCAGTTGGACTTCGGCGCCGTACTCCGCCGCCAACTCCGGCACCGGGGCGCACCAGGGGCGGGTTTCGCGACGGCGGGCTCCCTCGCCGAGGCCCCGCAAAAACGGTCCCAGGTCCAAGCCCAGGCCGGACCAGAGCGTGCCCGCCGCCGTGCCTATAATGCGTTCGGGCGCACTTTGGGCGAACTTGTAATCCGCCAGGCAACCCCCGCAGCGCCCGGGGCTGACTTCATCGCAGCGGCTGCCGTCGCCGTGGACGCGCTGGCCGAGACGCGGACACTGCAAGTAGAAGTCGTGCAAAGTGAAAAAGACCGGCAGCCCGCGCCGGCGGGCTAGGCGCGGCAGGCCACAGGAGAGGTAGAGCAGGTGTTGGATATGCACCAGATCCACTTCGTGGGCGTCCAGCTCCGCCGCGAAGAGCTCTTCCACGGCGGGCAAGTCCCAGGTCTCCCGGAAGGAGTCGTGGTGCAGATTGTTGAAGACCTCGACCACGGAAATGCCCTGCTCCTCGCGCTCCTCCGTCGAAAGGTGGGGACGGGCGATGTCCTTGGCCGCGGCGAAGACCCGCACCTGGTGGCCGCGCTTTGTGAGGCGGCGGGCGAGATCACAGGTGTAGTTCTCAGTCCCGCCATTGCGGCGCGGCGGGTAGCCATGGCTGACGAGGAGAATGCGCACGCCGCGAATCTAGGAAAAACCAGGCCCGTAAACGACCCGCGCCCCGACTGCGGGAGCAAAGCGCATCTTGTTGCCGCGTTTAGCGCCTAGCCCGCCAGGGGGCGGGCCAGGAGCCACCAGGCGCGCAGGGTGAGATCGAGGGCGCGCTGCAGCAGGGCCCGGGGGCCGCGGGCCAGATCCGGCGTGACCACCAGGGGACCTCCCACCAGGAGCCAGCGATCGGGCAAGAGACGCCGGGCGGCGGTTTGACGGCGGCGGATGCGGGTGCCTGGCAAGAGGCGCAGGAAGTCGCGCTTGCCGCGCCACCAGGGGGCGGCGGCGCCCTGGCCGAGGGCGAAGAGGAAGTAGACGAGCTCATAGACAAGCAGGCCCGGCAGGGAAACCAGGAGCGTGCGCGCGCGCAGATTGCGGGCCAGGAAAAGCCAACGGTTTCTGCTGTGGAGGAAGATGCGCTGGGCCGGATAGTCGGCTCCGCCACGGAACGACAGCTGGGGGGTT
Source organism: Planctomycetota bacterium (assembly GCA_002686595.1). Lineage (GTDB taxonomy): Bacteria > Planctomycetota > UBA1135 > UBA1135. The sequence goes on from NYXZ01000121.1 coordinate 15,994, forward strand.
CCGCCCCGGTGGCGCACGAGTGTGGTCTCGTCCAGGAGCAGACTCTTGCCCTCCAGGCGCAGGCGGTAGGAGAGGTCGAGATCCTCGAAGAGGATGAAGTAGTCCGGATCGAAACCGCCACAGGCCAGGACGCTCCGGCGGTGAACCAAGAGCGCCAGGGAGATCACCGTGCCCACTTCCACCAGGCTCCCGGCGGCGGCCTTGTCCAGGGGAGAATAGAAGTTGCGCAGGGCCACCAGGCCCAGGAAGTGGGGCGCGCCGCCGTCGTAGTGCACGCGCTCGCGCTCCGTGTCGAAGACCGAGCGCGGTTGGACCAAGGCCACATCTGGCCGGGAAGTGGCGGCGGCCGCCAAGCGCAGGAGGCAGTCCTGCTCCAGAATCACATCGTTGTCGAGCAGCAACACCCATTCACTGTTGACGCGCTCAAGACCGGCGTTGCGCGCACCGGCCGGACCGTCGTTCTTGTCCCGGGCCAGGACCTCCACGCCCGGATAGCGCTGGGCGATCAGCTCCAGACTGCCGTCGTCCGAAGCGTTGTCCACGACCAACACGCGCTCCACGGGACCTTCCAAGGCCAAGACCGAGTCGAGACAGTGGCTGAGGTGGTCACGGCCGTTGTGGTTGATGACCACAACGCAGATGGGAGCCGGGCTGGCGGACATGGGCCGCAGGTTATCCGATGGGCAGCTCGAAGTCCGCAGAACGCACCACTTCGCGGTTGCGCAGGCAATAGGGCAAGTGCCAGAGGACCGAGAGGGCCGCCCGCAGCAGGATCCAGCTGGACCCCCGCACCTCCCGCAGGGCGCGGCCGATGCCGATGGTTCCCGTGGCATCGGTCGCCGCGACCCGCTCCGGGTCCGCGCCCTTGGCGCCGGGCAAGAGCACGCGCGTCAGCACCAAGTAGGGCAAGCGCAAGAGAGCGCCCAGGGGGGCGTACTTCAACTGGGTCAGCCAGGCGTTGCGGGCGTGGTAGTAGAGGCTGCGTTTGCCCAACTGCACGCCGAAGGGTTGGCGGTGGAAGGTCTCCACGCCCGGGTACTGCAGCACGCGGTAGCCCCGATTCAACAGACGGCAGGTCAGGTCCCGCTCGTTGCCGTAGATAAAGAGGCGCTCGTCATAGAAGCCCGCCTCCCGCAGGGCGGCCAGGCGGGCCAAGCTGGCACAGCCCCGGAAGGTGCTCATGTAGCGCTCGCGGTTGAGCGCCGCGCTCTCCCGATAGGTCGCCGGCATCTCCGGCTCCACGATCTTGGTGGAGACCACCGCCGTGGAATCGGGCTCGGACATCAAGCGCAGGGTGGTCTTCTCCAACCATTCCGGCGGCAGGAGTACATCGTCGTCGAGAATCGCCAAGAGCGGCGTCTTACAGGCGGCGAAGCCGATGTTGAAGGTTTCGCAGGCACCCTTGCTCGAGTCCTTCATGCGCAACAGGCGCACCTCCGGAAAGCGTGCGGCGATGGCCTCCGCCGTACCATCGGTGGAAGCGTTGTCCACCACCACGATGTCCTCGAAGGCCAGGGTCTGGGCGCGCAGGGCGTCCAGGTTGGCACAGACCTCATCCACCCGGTTCCAGGTGGAGATGACCGCCGTGGTGCCGGGCAGGGTCAGGCCTCCCGCTTGCCCCGCCGTCTGCCCCCCCGTCTGCCCTCCGGTTTTCCCGTCCCCTGCCCCGCCCGGAGCCCGCCCCCACTCCAACAGGCGCCCGGCCCGGCGCTCGTATTCCAAAACATGCTCGCTGCAAAGGTCCGCGAAGCCCTCCGCCATTTCCACCTGGGGCAGATCCACATTGACCGTGCGACCGCGATCCACGGCCCGGCACTTCTCCAGGAGCTTGGCGTCCTGACTGGTAAAACAGGCCAGGGCCCGCTCCTTGGCGTGCCATTGGGCACTGGTGTCCAACAGGACCCCGCCGGGCACGGGCCCGTTGACGCCGTAGAGAAAGGCGCGCCGGGAGCGTCCACCAGCCAGGGCCGCCAAGAGCGCCCGGCTAGCCGAGCGGTGATCCGCGTGGTGTTCAAAGGGCGAGGGCCCGTAGACCAGCTCTGGGTCGTATTCGTCCAGCAAACCCGCCAGGCGCTCCACCAAATCCCAGGCCGCCCCCAGGCGACCGTCCCGGTAGCCGAGGAAGGTGTAGTCGTCGATCCCGAGCTGCTTGCCGGCGGCCCGGGATTCCGCCTCGCGCGCCGCCGCCAACTCGGGGTCCCCCGCCGGCGAACCGTCCGTCAGAACCACGACCCGCAGCTGGTCGCCGCGCCCGGCGTGCAGGGCCAGGGCTCCGCCACAACCGAGCACCTCGTCATCCGGATGGGGCGCCAGGCACAGCACGCGCCGGGGCAGGGAGGCGGGATCGAGCAGAGGGGGAAAGGTGTCGTGCACGGGCGATAAGTGATCTGGCTGGGACGCCCCTCAGCCCGTTCGGCGGGCGGCGGGGGCCGCGGCGAGAAGCTCCCGGTAAAGCCCGAGCCACTCCTCCGCCGCATCGGAGGCGTCGAATGACTCCTTCGGCACGGCGGCCCATTCCGTGGCCATTTGAACGGCGGAGTCCTGCTTGAGGACGCCCTTGAAGGCGGCGCTCCAGGCAGCTGGATCCGCCGCCGGCAGGACACGCCCGGCGCAGCCGAGGCGATCTTGCGGGGCGCCGCGGTCGCTGATCCAAGCCGGCAGTCCCAGGGCCAGGGCCTCGTCCACCACCAGGCCGAAACTCTCCTCCAGGCGCGAGGGAAAGGCCGCCAGGTGGCAGCTGGCGGCGATCTGCTCCAGCCGGGCTCCGTCATAGGCGCCGTGGATGTCCACCGACAAGTGCGGCGCCAACTCACGCAGGCGCCGATTGAGATCCAAATCCAGCCCGTGGCCAGCCAAAACCAGGTGTACGCATTCCGCCGGCAACTCCCCTAGGGCGCGGGCCAAATCCAGTGTGCCCTTGGCCTCGCAGAGGTTGCCAAAGTGCAGGACTCGCAGGGGCTGGCCGGAATCGGGGGCGAAGGGCCGGGGCCGGTGTGCGCGGCCCGGCAGGGCCAGGCACAGGCCCGGAGGAATGACGCGCACCGCGGCCCGTCGCAGGTCGAGTTGCCGCCCCAGGGAGAGGCGATGGGCGAAGGAGGGCACGGTTACCAAGTGCGCCGCGTCCACCTCCTGCTGGCCGGCTCGTCGCCGGCGCCCGAGGGCCGCCGCCAGCTCCGCCAGGGATTCGTTTTGTGCTTTGCTCGCCTTTTCCGCCGGGTCCCGGCCAGCGGCGCCCTCCAATCCCAGTTCCGGCGCCAGACAGCGGGCGCATTCGTCCTCCGCCGGCAGTTCCGGACAGGACTCCCCGTCGACGCGCAGGCGAAAAGACCGCGGGCAGGTGGGGAAATGATCGTGAATCGAATAGACCACGGGCCGCTCCCCGTCCCGGGTCGCATCGCGCACCAGGGTCTGCGTCAGGGTTGAAGTGCCGTGGACATGGACGATGTCCGCCCCGGCCAGCTCCCGTTCCAACAGCGGGCGCAACCGCTCGCGGCCGCCCTCACGCGGCATGCTCTCATCTCCGCGCCGCGGCAGGAAAGTGACCGGGATGCCCGCCACGGTCTCCCGCAGGCAATCCTCGCCGGACTCCGCCGGGCGATCCGTACCCGCCACCACGCGCAACTTGACCCCGCGCCGTTGGAGCTCCCGGGCCTGGGCCAGAACGACCTGTTCCGTGCCGCCGAGGAAGTGGGGCGGAAAATGGGCCGCCACCAGCGTGAGCTTCATGCCCGCTCCTCCCCGCCCAGTGGCGGAACCACGGCGCCCGGCGCGTAGAGCTCCTCGCGATCCTCCGGATCCGCCGCTCCCAGGGCGCAGAAGACCTCGCCGAAGGGGCCGCCGTCTTGGTCGATGCCGCTGGCCAAGGCCAGGGCCTCCATGTGTTCGCCCAGGGCACCGGAACCGCCCTGGCTCCGGTGTTTGTCCAAGGCCGCCCGCCGGGCATCCATGGCGGCGCTGATGTCCAGGCGCGTCTCCGCCGGCAACGGTGTCCAGACCGCGTAGCCGTGGGCCTCGCCACGGAAGTTCACCGCTTCCAATGCCAGGCGCACACCACGGCTGGTGGTGCGATGGTCCCGGTGGCCGTCTCTGCGCCAGGGGGCATAGACCGTCGCCGGGTCCAGGGCCCGCAGCCGTTCCGCCAGGCGCCCGGCCCCGCGGGCCAGAATCTGCCGCGGCGGATGGTGCCCTTCCGGCAGGCCGAGGAACTCGTAGCTGAGCGGCCCCAGAGAGCGGCCCGCCGCCCGGGTTTCCGCCCTGCGCAGGGCCACCAGGGTGGCGTCCGCACTGGCCTTTGCCCCCAGGCGATGGCCCAGGGCGCCGTCGAAGATGACCACCACATGTACCGCGTCGCCGCGCTCGGCGTGCATCCAAAGCGCTCCTCCGCAGCCGAGGATTTCGTCGTCGCCGTGGGGCGCGAAGGCCAGCACCGTGCCCGGGGGCGGTGCGTGTTTCGGTAGTCGGTCCTGGTGGTGGTGGTGGGTCATGGTGATTTGCCCCACTATTACGGGGACTGACGGGGACTGACGGGGACTGACGGGGGCGGGACGGGGGCTGGCGGCGAATGGACGGGCGCGGTTTTCAGACTGGGGCCAGGCGCCCGGGCAGGGCGGGCGAGGGCGGCTCATGGTCCGCGGGCAGAGCGGAGCGCGTATCTGGCGTGGCGGCCAGCGGCTCCGAAGGCGTGGGATGGGCGCTGGCTGGCGAGGTTTTGGGCGCGTCGTACTCGGCGGGCGAGAGGGGCCGCTCGCGGGCCTCGTCCAGTTTGATGAAGGACCAGGCCCCCAGCAGGCGCGAGGTTCCCCGCTCCGTGACCCGCACGAAATAGCGGGCCGGGAAGAGCCACTCCCAGGCCTGTGGCGGCAGCGTCATGGAGGAGCCGAGGCCCACGCTGCCCGCAGCCAGGGTGAAGGCTGGCGACAGGCTGATTTCGAATACATGGGGACGGGCGCCGCGCCAGGAGAGCCGCGGGGCGGCGGTCAGGCTGCCCAGCTCCGTCAGGGCGTGGGCCGCGGGCGAGCCGCCACTGGCCGCGCGCCTGGCGGCCAGCTTTTCCAGGTAGGCCGTGAGGCGCCGGGCGTGGGCTTTGAAGTGGCGTGCCTGCCAGCGGGCGCGGGAGCGTGCGAGACGCGGCCCGGCCACCTCGGCGAAACGCTGCGCGTGTCCGGCGGAGCGCGACCAATGGTGCACGATACGCGCGTTGCCCTGCAGCACCAGGCGCAGGCCCAGGGAACGCAGGCGCGCGCACAAATCCGCATCTTCGTAGTAGAGCGGATAGCTCGGATCGAAGAGTTCGTGGCCGGTTTCCCGTTCCAGTTGCAAAAGCGTATCCCTGCGCAGGAACAAACAACAACCAGACAGCATCTCCACATCTTCAGGATGCTGGCTTGTCCAACGCCTGCGGGCCGTTTCCGTCCGCCTGCGACTTCGGCGCCGAGCCCAGGCGGGAAACAGATGGGCCAGGGCCGCGCCGGCCTCTTCAGCGGCCGTGGGCCGGGGCAGGGGCGGCAACTCCAGCAGCCCGGCGGGGTCCACGCTGGTACGCGGGCCCACGGCGCCACAATCGGGGTGCAGTGCCAGGGTGCGCAGCAGGGGTGCCAGGGAACCGGGCAGAAAAACCGTATCGGGGTTGAGGACCGCCACCACATCCAGTGGGCCGCCGGTGGAAACCGCCAGGGCCCGGTTCATGCCGCCGCCGTAGCCGTGGTTGGCGCTTTCCTGCAGGACGCGCACACCGTCAGCCTCCAGGGCCGCCAGGTGCTCTGCCTGGTCCGTGGGCGAAGCGTTGTCCACCAAGATGATTTCCAGGCGCTCGGGGGCCAGGCCTTCCCGCTGCCATTCCCCACGCAGGGAGTCGACGCAGGCCCGGGCCAAAGCACCGCTCTCGTAGTTGACGATCAGGGCTGAGAGGCGCACGGGCATGGGACGGTTTCCATCGGTTGTTCCGCTCATGCCGCGGACTCCTTGTTCCCGTCCCCCTCCAACTCGGGGGCGGGCTCGGCCAGGGGCGGGACACCATCAGTGCGCTGTTCCCAACTGTGGTCGAGGCGCACCAGTCCCACCTCCCGGCCTTCTCCGGTAATGACCAGATCGGTGGGTGTGGGCCGTTCCTGATAGCGGTGAATACCCTGTTCGTCGAACAGGATGGCCGTGACGGTGAAGGTCCCCGAGAGCAAGGCCAGGGCCGGTAGGCGCAACACGCAACAGCCGCGCTCTCCCACGAGGCGCACACCGTCGAGGTGCGTGCCCAACCCCGCGCACAGTTCACCGCCGCGCCTGGTGAGCGTGATGCCCAGTTGCACCGGCGTCTTTTGCGGCGTGGGGTTTTCCCACCAGATGCGCACTTCCAGATCCGCACCCGGCGCACAACCGCGCACCTCTTGGCCCGTGGCTCCGTCGCCTCCGGCGCCCCCGGCGCCCCCGGCGCCTCCATCAAAGATACGCGCGGCCAGGATGCGCGGCCCAACCGGCGGCTCCAGAATCGGACGAGCCGGGGAACTGCTCTCCGGGTGCGCTCCGTGGGCCGCCGCATAGGCGTTGGTCACGGCCGCGGAGCTGCCCGCTTGAACCACCTCGCCCTCGTGCAACCACAGGGCGCGCTCACACATCTGGCGAATGTCGTAGAGGCTGTGGCTACAGAGGATCAAGGAACCGCCTCCGGCGCGGAAGGCCAGCAGGCGGTCGATGCACTTTTTCTGGAAGGCCAGATCTCCCACGGCGAAGACCTCGTCGAGAATCAGAAGCTCGGGCTCTTGCGCGGTGGCCACGGCGAAACCGAGGCGCATCCCCATGCCCGTGGAGTAGGTGCGCACCGGTTCGTCAAAGGCCGCGCCCAGTTCCGAGAACTCATGGACCTCGGCGCAGAGTCGCTCCATCTCCCGCACGCTGCGCCCCAGGAGCACGCCGTTCAGGAGCACATTCTCCCGACCGGTGAAGTCGGGATGAAAACCGGTGCCCAGCTCCAGCAGACTGGTGACCGTACCGTTCACGCGATAGCGGCCCTCGTCCGGAGTAGCCGCCCCGGCCAGCATCTTCAACAGGGTCGATTTGCCCGCCCCGTTGACGCCCACCAGACCCAGGGCCTCGCCGCGCTTTAGGGTGAAGCCGGCGTGGCGCAGGGCCCAACGGCGGGAGGAACGGCGCGCGGCGGGCAGGAGCTCCGCCAAACTCGGCCACAGGACCTCCAGGGCCCGCACGATGGGTCCGCCGCCCAGGGCGTAGGATTTGCCCAGGTGCTCGACCTCCACCAGCAGTTGAGGATCTCGGCGCATCTCAGATCTCGTCCGCGAAACGGTGTTGCAGGGAACGGAAGATGCCGTGGCCCAGGATGAACAGACAGACCCCCCAGAGGGAGAAGGTGGCCAGGGAGGAGGACAGGGAGGCGGTGAAACAGAACTGGGGTTCCCCGGCCATCAAGACCCCGCGCCAGGCCTGGAGCAAATGATGCATGGGGTTTAGTTCCACCAAATGCAGCCAGCGTTCGATGCCGGGAATGGCCGCGGCGCTCGGCACCCAGAAAACCGGCGTCAGAAACATGGCCAGGCCCAGGGTGATGGCCACGAGTTGTTGGGTGTCCCGCAGGAAGACATGGAGGGCCGCCAGCAACAGCCCCAGGCCGCTGGTGAAGAGGGCCTGGGCCAGGATGATGGCCGGCAGGTAGAGCAGCTCCCAGCGGGGCGTCACCCAGACCCCCGTGAGGGCCGTGACGAAGAGCAATGAGAGGGCCGCCACGCACAGGGTGGCGAGGTTCGCCAGCACGATGTTGAGGGGCAGGAGCTGGCTCGGGAAGGCCAGCTTCCCCAGCAGGTTGCGCTGGTCCACCAGGCAACTGGTGGAGCGCTGCACACTGTCGGCGAAACTGGTCCAGACCAGCGTGCCCGTGAACATCCACAGGCCCAGGGCCGCCCCCGCCCCCGGCAGCGCGCCGGGCATGCGCAAACCGAGCAGCTCCGCGAAGACGAAGTAATAGATGCCGAATAAAAACAGCGGGTGCACCAGGGGCCACAGGACGCCCAGGGCGCTGCCCTGGAAGCGCTGGCGCAGGTCGCGCCAGACGCAGGTGCGAATCAGATCACGATAACCGAGCAGCACACCCGGCCAAGCGGAGAGCGAGCCCCACATTCCACCGCGCCGGGGCGGCCCCACCCAACCGTCTTCGCCGCCCCTCTCCGCCCCAGGCCGCAGCACAGCCACACGGGCCTCCGCGCGCCGCGGGCGGAGATTGCTCAGATGCCGGGACAGGGACTTCCCTGCCCCGTCAGAGGGGTGAGGCTGGTGGGGGCGCATGGAGACCGCGGCCGGGGAGCGGACCGCGTTAGGACCCTTTTCGGCTCCACGCACGCCCTTTCTGAAGCCCAGAAAGCAGCCCGCAACCCCTGAAACACGCCCTGGCCAGGCTCTCCACCGTCCTGGCCTTTTTTTCCTTGCTACCTCCGCTAGACGCGGCGGCGGCCGGGGACTAACTCAAGGCGCTGGACAGCAGCCGCTGCCCGCGGGGATTTACAGGCCCTCGTCGAGCAGGGAGAGCATCAACTGCAGAATGCGCCGGGCCGCGTTCTTGTTGTCCGCCTGCACTTGCCAGTCGGCGTAGGTGGCGTCGAGGGGATGGATGATGTCCATGTTGCGTTCGCGCCGCACGCGCACGCGCACCGTGTAGCGTCCCTCGTGCCTGGGATCGAGGGGGGTGAACTCCACCTCCGCCTGCTCCCGGGTGCCCTGGCCGCGGAAGGGGGCCAGGGATTGTTTCCAGCCGGAGACCGCGCGCAGGGCCGTGGGATCGACCTCGGCCCCCACCGGATAACCGGCCTTCTGCAAGGCCACCAGGGAGACTTGCCAGAGCAGGTGGATGCTCGGCGATTCCACCTCGCCGCTGGAGTAGGCGGGCTCCACCTCCGGGCTTGATTTACAACCGCTGAGGAGCGGGGCACAGAACAGGAGAGCCAGACAGGCGAGGTATTTCATGGGCTTTGATCAGTCGAGTTCCACGCGCGGGCTGTCGCGCAGGACGATGCGCAGGGGCACATCCGGAAAGGGTAGCTCTTCGCGCAGGCGGTTGTTCAGGTAACGCAGGTAGTCCTTACCGATCAGCTTCTTGTCGTTGACAAAGAGCATGAAGGTGGGCGGACAGACATCGGTTTGGGTGGCGTAGCGCACGCGCACGCGGTAGCCGGAGGAGCCGGGGACGCGGGCTTCCAGGGCGCGCTTCAAAACGCGGTTCAGCTCCCCGGTGCCCACGCGCAGGCTGGCCTGGGCGCCCAGGGACCGGGCCACCTCCAGCGTCTCCTCCACGCCGAAGCCCTCTTGGGCCGAGAGGAAGGCCATGGGCGAGAAGGCCAGGCCCGGGAACTCCGCTTCCAAGTACTCGCGGTAGTCCTCGGGCACCAAGTCGCCGGCCAGGTCGAATTTGTTGGCGGCCAGCACCAGGGGCTTGTGATGGTCGATGGCGTAGCGCGCCAGATTCTTCTCCAGGACACTGACCGGGCGCGTGGCATCGAAAAGCAAAATGACCACATCGGCGCGTCGGATCGACTTGCGACTGCGCGCCTCGGAGTAGAACTCGATGGCGTCGGCGATGCGGCTCTTCTTGCGCACACCGGCGGTGTCGATGGCCACCAGGGTTTCGCCGTCGCGTTCGAAGAGCACATCGACCGCGTCACGGGTAGTTCCCGGCACCTCGGAGACGATCATGCGCTCCTCCTGGGCCAGGCGGTTGATGAGCGTCGACTTGCCCGCATTGCGCCGCCCCACCACCGCCAATTTCAGAGCTGGTGTGCGCCCCGGCCGTTCCTCCGGAGCTTCCGGTAGCAGTTCGCCGATGCGGTCGTACAAATCGCTGAGGCCGCCACCGTTTTGGGCACTGAGGGCAAAGGGACCGTCGTGGAATCCCAGGCGGCGGAACGAATCCACATCCCATTCGAGATCAGTGCCCTCGCACTTATTCACCACCAAGAGCACGGGGATCTCGGTCCCCCGCAGGCGCGCCGCCACCTCTTGGTCCAGCGGCGTGATGCCCTCGCGCACATCCACCAGGAACAGGATCAGCTGCGCGCCGGACAGAGCCGCCGCCACCTGACCTTCCACATGGGGCCCCAAGTCGTCCCGGTCGACGATGCCGATGCCGCCGGTGTCCACCACCTCGAACCAACGCGGGCCATCCGCCGTGGCCAGACGCGCCTGGACGGTGACTCGGTCACGGGTCACGCCGGCGGTGGGTTCCACGATGGACACGCGACTGCCCACCATGCGGTTCAACAGGGTGGACTTGCCCACATTGGGACGCCCGACGATGGCGATGCGCGGCGCCGGGGGCATGTCCTGGGGCTCGCTCCCGTCCGCGGAATCCACTGCCCCCTGGCCAGCGTAATCCGGATCCGGGAGTTCGCCCTCGCGGGCGGCGTTGTCGGGAGTCGTGGAACACATGTGAACGGTGATGGGACGAGGGGCGGGGGCAGGCACTGCGCGGGGGCGGGGGCTGGGGACGGGGCAAGAGGGGCGAGTTCCGGGGGCGCCGGGGCCAGGGGGCGGTACAGGCCGGGACAAGTCCCCCAAAAGGGCTGGGACGACCGATAGAATACAGGAGACGCTCGCCGCCGCGCCAGTCGATGGAGTACGGCGGCCCAAAACAATCCAATCCCGCTCGGAGATCCCACCCACCGTGTCCCAGGAGAACAAGCCAGAGGAGGCCTCGACCGCCGCCGAAGAAGCCTTCTTCGAGTTTTTGGAGCGCGTCCAGGACGGCGAAGCCCTGCGCATCGAGGATCTGTGCGCCGCCCATCCCGAGGACGAGCAGGCCCTTCTGAAGATGCACGCGGATTGGTCCTGGCTATCCGGCCTGGTGGAGAAGGAACGCTGGGAGCGGGAGGAGCGCTTGCTGGAGGTCGGGCGCGAGGTCGGCCCCGGGGAGTTCCTCGAACGCCTGCGGGAACACGGGCCCTCGGATCGGCGCTATCGCGTTGAGTGCGAAATCAACCGGGGGGGCATGGGGCGCATCCTCAAGATCTGGGACGAGGATCTGGGCCGGCCCTTGGCCATGAAGATCGTGGATACATCCGCCGGCGAGACCGGGGAAACATCCGCCAGCGCCAGCGGTTTCAAGCCCCGTGGCGATTCGGACTCCGCCAGCGCCACGCGTCCAATAACGGAAGTGGGCCAGCGCGCCCTGGCGCGCTTCGTGGAGGAGGCCCGCATCACCGGCCGCCTGGAGCACCCGGCCATTATCTCCGCCCATGAAGTGGGCGTGGACGAGGAGGGCAATCCCTACTTCACCATGCCCTGGGTGCGCGGCCGGGATCTGCGTGAGATCATTCGCCTGCTGCACCTCGGCGAAGAGGACTGGACCTTGCCGCGCATCATCGCCGTCCTGGTGCAAGTCTGCGACGCCATGGCCTTTGCCCACTCCAGAGGCGTCCTGCACCGGGACCTGAAGCCCGCCAACATAATGGTGGGACGCTTCGGCGAAACCCATGTCATGGACTGGGGCCTGGCGCGGGTCCTGGGCAGGCGAGATGCCCTGGTACAGGACCACCTCGGTGAAGAAGGAGCAGCACGGGAGGCAGGACAATCAGCTGGGGCTGGCGGCAGCGAAGGCGGCCCCGCGGCCGCCGACGGCAGTCAATCCGCAGCCGACGACGATCAACGCGCCGCCGGGGGCGGTCAACCCGCCGCCGGCGACGGTCAACCGGCAGTCGGTGACAGTCAATCGACAGCCGGTGACAGTCAATCGGCCGCGAGCGGGGAGAGGCCGGCGGCAGCCGCCGGGTCTACGGAACTCCCGGACCGGGACGGCTCCCGAGGATCCCAGGGCACGAGCAGCGGCTCCGGGCTCTCCACCCGCGCCGGAGCCGTCCTCGGCACCGCCGGTTTCATGTCACCCGAACAGGCCCGGGGCGAGCTGGAACGCCTCGGCCCGCGCTCGGATGTCTACTCCCTAGGAGCCATCCTCTATCACATCCTGGCCGGTGCGCCGCCCCATGTGGCCCCTGGTGAATCCCCCACGCACGCTGAACTCCTGCGCCGCACCCTGGCCGGGCCGCCCCCGCCACCTTCCGAAAGAGCCCAGCGGGGCCAAAAGGCCGCCCGCCCTGGGGATTCCGGTCGGAGGCTCGCGGTTCCAGCGGAACTGGAGGCCATCTGCGCCAAGGCCCTGGCCCGTCATCCCTTGGATCGCTACGAGAGCATGGGAGCCCTGGCCCGCGACCTGCGCGCCTACCTGGAAGGGCGCGTGGTCGATGCCTTTGAGTCCGGCCTCTGGGCGGAGTTGCGCAAGTGGCTGGCCCGGCACAGGGCCGCCTCCCTGGCCGCCGCTCTGGTGCTGATCACCGGAGCCGCTTGGGGCATCGAGCGAATCACAACCCAGGGTCGCCACATGGAGGAGATGGCTGACAAGAACACCCAGCTGGAGCTCTCCTACCGGGAAACATCCTTGGCCAACAGCGCCCTTGGAGTTGCCCGCGACGAAGCCCAACGCCGGGCCGCGGAGGCGCGCATTCAGAGCTACGTGGGGCACCTCTCGGCCGCCGAAGCCATGCTCCAAGTACACCGGGTGAGCTCGGCCGCCGAGCACCTCGCCCGTTGCCCAGAGGAACTGCGCGCCTGGGAATGGAACTACCTGGCCTCGCGCCTAGACGAGAGCCTGGGAGTCATGCACAAGGCCGGCGCCATGATCAACGCCGTGGACTGGTCCCGGAACGGGCGCTGGCTGGCCCTGTGCGCCAGCGACGGCGTGGCCACGGTCCTGCCCGCCGACGGCCAGGGTCAAGCCATCAACCTGGGAGAAGCCCAGGGCTCTCTGCGCTCGATTGCCTTCTCACCGGACGGAATGGAGGTGGCCACCGCTTCCGAGGACGGCGCGGCCCGTGTCTTCAATCGCCGAACGGGCAAGGTGCGCTTGGTGCTCAGAGGGCACCGGGCGGGGCTTTGGGATGTGTCCTTCAGTCACGACGGAGCCCTGCTGGCCACCTGCGGCGGCGACGGCCAGGTCGTAATTTGGAGTCGGCAGGACGGCTCCGAGTTGATGCGCATTCAAGGCGAAGCACGCAGGACAGTTTGGTCCGCGCGCTTTTCTCCCACCGGTAAATCCCTGGCCACGGCGGAGGCGGACGGGACCGCGCGCATCTACGACCTGACAGACGGCGCTCAGCAGTATGTGCTGGATACTGAACTGGACCCGGAATTGCCCGCTGGACGCTGGCCCCTGGCCTGGCATCCCGCTGGCCAGTTGCTGGCCACGGGCCACGCCAACGGCAGCGTCTCCATCTGGCGCCCGGGGCGGCGCGCCACGGCCACCCATATCGCCGGCCAGGGCTCCCCCATTGAGTCCCTGGCCTTCTCGCCGGATGGCCGCCGCCTAGCGACCGGCGCGGACGACACCGCCATCAGGCTCTGGGAAGTGCTCACCGGACGCCTCTTGGGAACCCTGGACGGCCATCACAGCGCACCGCGGGCCGTGACCTTCAGCCCCGATGGCCAGCGCCTGCTCTCCGGCGGAGCCGATCACGACCTGCGCCAATGGCTGGCCGAGGCGCCGGATGAACACTCGCGCTACATGGGCCATGTTTCCGGCATCCGCACGGGCCGCTTCCTCCCCGGAGGCAGGCGCTTTGTAACAGCCGCCGGGGATCGCCCCCTGTGCGTCTGGGAAGTCGGCCGCCCGGACCCGATCAGAGTCCTGCGCAGGCACAGCGAACCGGTTCACGCCCTGGCGGTGGCCGAGCACAAGGGCATCTTCGCCAGCGGCGGCGCGGATAATGCGATCGTGCTCTGGGACGCGGAATCCTATGGAGTGGTCGGAACCTTGGTCGGGCATACCGACGCCGTTTACTCCCTGGCTTTCTCTCCGGATGAGAGCCTCTTGGCCTCCGCCTCCCGGGACGGCACGGCGAGCCTGTGGGATGTGGCCAGCGGCGAGCAGCTGGTCACCCTGGCCTGCGCCGGATCGACCTGTCGCTGGGTAAGTTTTGCCCCCGACGGTTCGCGCCTTTTGACCTCCAGCGCCGAGGGCATCCTCGAAGCCTGGGACCCGGCCACGGGCGCGCCCCTGGAGACGGGCCTAGCCCATGAACGGGGCCTCCTGTACCCGACCTACTCACCTGACGGGAAAACCCTGGCCACGGTGTCCCCGGACTTCACGACCTACCTCTGGGATTGGCCCAGCGGCGAACTCCGAGTCGCCCTGAGCGGGCACCGAGGTGTGGTCTTCGCGCCCGCCTTTTCCCCCGACAGCCAACGCCTCATGACGCCCTCCAGGGATCGCTCCCTGCGCCTGTGGGATGTGTCCACGGGACAACAGGTCGGCACCTACCTCGGCCATACCGGTCCGGTCTGGGCCTGTGCAAGTGCATCGGATGGCAGCCGCTTTCTGTCCGTCGGCGCGGACCACCAAGCGCGCATCTGGGAGGCCGCCGATCCCCGGCGACTGCTCAGGAACCGCCGGGGCCAGCGGATCCTGAACAAACGGGTCGCGGACGCCGTGGAGAATCTGCTGCATGACGGCTTCACGCCCGAACAGGTAGTTGAGACCATCACCGCCCGGGCCAAGCTCAGCCCAGCCGAGAAGCACGAGGCCACCATCCTGGCCCACCAGCTCGGGGAGCAACCGCCCCATCTCAATCGCCGGGCCCGGGCCGTGGCCATGACGCCGAACCTGGACTTCGCCGCCTACAATCTGGCCCACGACCAGATCCAGGATGCCGTGCTGCGCGATCCTGCCAACGAGGACTTCAAGCACACCTTGTCCCTGGTGGCCTATCGCATGGGACAGGACAAGCGTGCCCTGCGCCTCCTCGGCCGCCGCGCCCGCGTGGAAAGGGGAACCGCCCCCTGCCCCCATCCCCTACATGCTCTGGTTCTAGCCCTGGCTCACGCCCGTCTGGGCAACGCAACCCGGGCCGGGGAGGAGCTGGCCCTGGTGGCCGGGACACCGCAGCAGTCGAGGTCCCCCGGCCTGGAGCTGTTGCCCCTGATCGAGGAGGCGCGGGCGGCCCTGGCCCAGCTGGAGACTGCCACCGCGCCTAACCCAGACCACTCCCCTGTCCCTTTGGCTGACGAAAATGGTTGATGGATCCAGGGCCCACCGGGACTTGATCCGCAGGGCACGCGACGGCTGCTTGAGTGCCCGGGAGGAGCTCCTGCACCTGTGCACGCCGGAACTCTCCCGTTTCGTGTCCCGCTCCATGGGCACGCGCCTGCGGCGCGCTTCCTCCGTGGAGGACATTTGCCAAGACACCTTCCTGCGGGCTCTGCGGGCCCTGGATGCCCTCCCGCCGGGTTCCGGCTATGACGATTTCCGCGGCGTCCTCTACCAGCACGCCAAGTGGGTCTTGGTCCGCAAGGGCCGCCAGGCCGGTGGCTTCCGCGGCGAATCCGCCGGTGAGTTCACCGGTCCGCTCGCCGCCCCCCAGACCGCCGAGGGCCAGGTCACCCGGGCCGACGAGCGGGCGCTCCTGGACGCCGCCGTGGCGCGCCTGGAGCCGCAACAGGCGCGGGTCGTGCGCCTGCGCCTGGACGGCCTCTCCTTCGCGGAAATAGCCCGGGCCACGGCCACTCCCGAAAGCGCCCTGCGAAAACGCTTCATGCGCGCCTCCAAGGCCCTGGGCAAGGACCTGCGCCAGGCCAAGTTGGGCCTTCCGGGCCAGATTCCCCCCGATTGAGCCCGTTGCGGGGCGAATTTTTCGGGATTGGAAAGTTTTCCAGAGTTTCCTGTCCCAAAACAGGGGCAGGGTGCGCTTCACCTATTCCGAGGGGGAAACCCCGAAGACACCCGAAGCCCTGGGGAGGGGCTTCGAGTGGGGTCGGCCCAGCACTGGGGCCGGCCCGCTTTTTGACACATCAAAAAGGCCGATTACCAACGGAAGCCCCAGGTAGAGATTTGGAGGGAATGGCACGGGCGGAGATGCCGCTGGAGAAGCGTGGGGGAAGCCCCCGAGAGAATGGACCGGAGCGAGTGAGCCGGGGAGGCGAAGCCTGAGAGGCGGGAGGGGATCCCAGGGAGTGCGAGGAAAGGGAGAGTTGGAAAGGGAGAGTTGGAGAGGGAGAGTTGGAGAGGGAGAG
>NYXZ01000064.1 GCA_002686595.1 Planctomycetota bacterium
GGATAGTCCAGTTCTTGAATGACGCCGAGCTCAAAGACCAGGCGCTGATTCTCCGGCAGGCCCGCCAGGGCGAGATGCACGCGGGCCGCCTGTTCGCGGTTTTCCAGGGCGTGTCCCACCTCCATCTGCTCAGCTCGGAGTTGCTCAAAGGGATTGTCGGGGGCCTCGTTCCCGGTTGCGTCACCCGCCACATTCCCAAAGCCCAGGGGCCGCGGTCTGGACCCCTGACGGCGGCAGTGATCGATCCACGCATTGCGCGCCACCCGGAAGGCATAGGGGGCGAAGCGGTCGCGGGGCGTGTAGCTAGGGGCGTGGCGAAACATCTTGAGGAACAGCTCCTGGGTCAAATCCTCCGCCTCCACCACCGAGGCCCCCAAGCGGCTGAAAAAAGCCCGAAAGGAAGCCGTCTCGGCGGCGACGAAGGCCTCGAAAGGCGCGGGATCTCCTTTCCGCAGGGCCTCTAGGGGGTCCGGCGGCAGATCCCAGCGTTTATCCAAGGTGCTGCTCCAACGGAAGCGAGGCCCGCAGGTTCATGGAAACAGGGCGGATCACAGTTCCCGGACCTCCTTCAGGTCTGGCATGGCCCTAATGGCTACCAGGCAGTCCACCAGGCCAGCACCTCGGGCGCGCAGGGTGATGGCGCGCTCGGCGGGCCCCCGGTGGGAAAGCTCCAGGGCCAGATGCTCGTCCGGAATCAGGGGCCCCAGGCGCGCCCCCCACTCGATGGCGGCGATGCCGTCGGCGTGGAACCACTCAGCCCCGCCCTGGCTCAGAAAGGCCTTCTCGCGCCCCTCCATCCAGGCGTCGTAGTGGTAGAGAGGACAGCGCGGGGCCGCACAGTCGGAATCAGCTTCCGCCACGGGGGCGGTGCCGTGGGCCACCATCAAGGTGTAGCTCGGGCTGGAGATTGGGCCAGGGATGCCCAAGCCCCGGGCCAAGCCGCGCACCAGAGCGGTCTTGCCACTGCCGAGGTCACCGTCGAGGGTCAGCACGCTGCCCGGTGGCAAGTGGCGCCCGAGTTGCTCGCCCAGGCCTTCGGTGGCCTCCGGGGAATGGCTCTCAAAGGAGCGCAGGGCCTGGGCGAGTTCAGGTGCCATGACGCCAGCCCTCCCCTGCCGATGGTTTCCAGGCACGGGCCGCCGCGTCCTTGCCGATGACAAGGCCTTGGCCAGTCGTGAAGCGGCCGATGACGCGCAGCTCAGGGCAGTGGCGCCGGGCACCGGCCAGCAGTCGTGTCAGCTGGCGTGGGGGAAGCGCGGCCAGTAGCTCGTGGTCTTCGCCGTCGTGTAGGGCGTGCTCCGCCGGCGCGCGGCCGCTGCTGCGGGCCAGGCGGCGGGCGGCGGCGGAAACGGGAACTTCTTCCAAATGGGCGGCCACGCCGGCGGCCCGGGCCAGGCGGAAAAGGTCCCAGGCCAGTCCGTCGCTCACATCCATCAGGGCCCGGGCGCCGTTATTGGCTAGCCAACGGCCCTCCGCCAGGCGCGGTTCGATCAGCAGGTGAGCGCCGAGGGAACTGCCCCCCACCGGCCCGGTGATCAAGAGCAGATCCCCGGGCCGCGCGCGGTCGCGCCCCACAGGGCGGCGGCGGCCGAGGTGGTGTCCGAGGGCGGTGACACTGAGTCCCATGGGGCCCGGGGCGCAGCACAGGTCGCCGCCTACCAAGGGCGCGCCGAAACGCTGGCCACGCCGGTCGATGGCAGCCATGAGTTGTTTCAGCCAGGTCTCTGACACCTCGGGGCCAGCGCGCAGGGAGAGCAACAGGCCCTGGGGCGTGGCGGCGGTGGCAGCCAGATCGGAAAGGGCCCGGCCGCAGGCCTTGGCGGCCACGCGGGCTGCGGAGGTGCCCGGCGTGAAGTGCACGCCCTCCACGGTCTGGTCGACGCAGAGCACGGGCCGCCCCTGGACGCCGCGCAAAACTGCGGCGTCGTGCCCCTTGGAACCCACGAGATTAGCGGGCCGTGGCCGGCGGGCCAGCCAGCGGTGTAAACGATCTTCGTCCCAGGCCATGGCTAGAGGCTATCCGATAGGCGCCGCCGTGTTTACCGGGGAGCTGCGTGGGGCAAGGTCCAGGCCCGCCCTACCAGGGCCAGACGAAGAGCACACGGGCACAAACATCATCGCCCTTGATCCAGCCGAGGCTACTGGAGTCGCGCCCCGGGCAGCGCGGGTTGTCCGCCAGTACCCAGAGGCCAAGGTCCCCGTCCACGGTTTGCAGCGCGGAGCCGCCGGTCCGGGAATCGAGTCCGTCCGAGCCACGCAAGGCTGCGACGCGGGCCAGGTGGATCTCCCCCGCGGCGCGAAAGAGGAGCGCATCGCCCACGGCCATGATTTTTGGATGGGAATCGGTGAGCAGGGTTTGGCCCACCTGGAAGCGGGCCAGGGGCGAACACCCGTTGGCCGGCAGGGTCAGGCTTTCGAAGCGCCAGGCCAGATAGCAGATGGCTCCCAGGGAAATGGCCCAGGAGAGGCGCCGCAGGTTGACTTGCAGCCTTCTGATTGCAGGCGCTTTCAAGGTGTCATGTCAGGTTGACGAGCTGGGTCAGGAGTTGGTGGTGCTACCAAGGGCCGTCAACATCTCGGCGGCGGCTGCTCCAGGATCTGGCGCGCCGATTATGCCGCTGAGAAGCGCCACACCGCATGGTCGAAAACCGTCGGCGAGGTGCGCCACTCCGCTGCGCGTGATTCCGCCCAGGGCCCAGACAGGCAGATCGCAGGAGGCGGCAAAGGCGCGCAAGGCGCTGGCTCCCAGGGGCTCGACCAGGCCAGTCTTGGACGGTGTCGCGAAAACAGGGCCGTGGAAGAGGTAGTCGGCGCCGCGCCAGTCCTGCGGCCCGTCTCCGGCGTGACTGGAGAAGCCGATGGCGGTGTCAGGCCCCAAGATGCCCCGCACCCGGGCCGGGGAAAGGGAACGGAAGCCCAGGTGGACGGCGTCGGCCCCGGCGGCGGCTACCAGGTGCGGCCGGTCGTGCAATCCCAGCCAAGTGTCTGGGGAGTCGAGTTGGGTGAGCAAGGCTCGCAGCTCCTGGGCCAGGTCCAGGGCCGCGCCATCGTCGAGCTCCGGCACGCGCAGCAGCAAGCCGCGCAACCCACCGCCCAGGGCGCTGCGGGCTCGGGCAATAAGTTCATGGGCTTCCGCCTTGACCAGCCTGCTCTCCTGGCCCTTCCCATCAGCACTATCCGCCGAGCTCTTTTGGAACCAGGGCCCCACCAAGCCCACCAGGGGCGGCGGCAGGCGGCGGGTCATGCCAGGTCCACCAGGAATCCCAGGTCCCGCAGCAGGGCCGCCATGCGCTTGGGCGTGATGCCCTTCTTCATTTGCACTTCCGTCGGGCTGCGCACTTCCACCACATAGGCGCGCACACCGGGATCCTTGTGGAAGCGCTCCAGCAACTCAGCGTCATCCGTGCTGGCCACCAAGTCGCGCCGCAGCATTATCAAGCCGGCGTGTTGAGCCCAATCGCGGATGGAATAGATGACATTCTGAGGCACCGGCGTACGGGCGTTGCCCTCCAAGATGGCCACCATGCGTTCGAGGGCCAGGCCTTCGCGCAGGCCGCGTTGCACAGTGTTCTCACTGATCCGAAAGTGCAGCAGGTGGCCGATCTTCTCGCGGTCGCAGAAGCGATCGAGGTCGTGGACCAACTCCGCTTCCTCACCGCCCTCGGCTCCCGGTGCGCCGGGACCGCTGGGGAAAAGCACTACCTCGAAATCGGCGGTAACCACCAAGGAGCCGAGCAGGGGCGAGGGCTCAGGCCCCTCCACCAGTCCCAGGATGCGTGCCCCGGTGCGCGTCAAGCGCATGGCAACCGGCCGTTGTGAACGGTCGTAGCCCAGATCCACCAAGCCCAGGAGGTAGAGCCGCTTGCGCACCCAACCCACCAGGTTCCAGGCCAACCTCTGCAGGTCTTCGGCTCCGCTGCGGGGCGTTCCCGCCTGCCCGTCCGCAAAGGCCTCGGCCAGACCGAGTTCGTCCAGGTTGCAGATGTAGTTGTTGCGGGCCAGGAAGGGCAGGTACATGAGGTCGTACCAAGTGCCGGGTTCCAAACGCTTCAGCAGGCGCAGGAAGATGTGGCGCATGTGCTGTTGGTGGAGTGGATTGCCGCCGGGATCGGAACTCTCCAGGATGTGATCCAAGAGGACCTGCAGTTTCTCTTCGAGTTGCAAGGGTTCCCAGTCACGCCCGGCCCGGGTCAGGGCAAAGGTGCGTTCGCCGGTGCTTTCAATGAAACCTTGATCGCGGGCGAAACGGTAGATGAAGGAGAGCACTTCGGCCCGTTCCAGCTCGCGGCCTGGGTTTGGGATCAGGTCTTGAAGAATGCGTTTCTCGGTGGTCTTGAAGATCTCACCCTTGATGGTGAAACGCACATTGTGGTCGATGATGTAGGCCAAGAAACGGGAGAGATTGGAGGCCAGATCCACACCCAGGGAGGCTTCGTCGAAGGGACGGTCCGGATCACTGGGCACGGCCACGCGCCTGAACCAACCCAGGGCCACTTCGTTGAAGACGATCAGGGTTTCGTCGTTGTGCTTGAGCCCATAGCGCCCCAACTCAAGGGTCTCCACCGTGCCCACCAAGGAATCCCGCAGGATCTTGCCCCAGCGCCGCCCGTTCCAATGGGGCAACTCCGTTTCCATGCGGTCGAAGAAGGCCCGTGGCAAAAGGCCGCCGAACTCCAGCGTTGTTTTCTCGATCAGGTGACGCAGCCCCTCGGGCAAGCGCTCCACGCGAGCCACGGCGGCGGCTTCGTTGGCGTACATCTTGTACATCTGGCGCACGCGGCCGGGGGACGCTTGGGCGGCCCGGGCCGGGTCATCATAACGCGCCTCCAAATGTCCGCGCAGGGTCACCATGTCAAAGACGCCCCGGCGCCGGGCCCGCCGCAGCCGCAATATCGCATCGCCGATTTCAGACGGCACGCGGTGGGCGGAGTCGTCGAAACCGTCCACTGTGCGCAAGCGGCTGGTGATCAAGAGGCCGCGGCGCAGGAGGGCCGCCAGGCCGGCCTCCAGATCGAAGTTGCCCAAATGGGCCAAGGGCTTGGAGGCCACCAGGTCGCCGCGGCCGCGCTCGTAGCGCGGCGCCGCCAGGTGCACATCGAGCAGCAGCCCTAGGCGCTTGCCGAGCTCATCCAACCGTGAACCGAGCTTGGCCTGCTCCCCCAGGGTGGCGAGTACCTGGTCAGTGATGCGTTTTCGATCAGCGGGCACGCGACCGTTCTGCTTGCCCGTCCAGAAGCGATAAAGCTCGGGCAGGTCCGCCTCGGGCAGAGCGGCCAGGGCGCTCTTTAGGGTGTCCGGTTCCTGGACGGCAGGTGCGGACGTGGGCTTGGATAGCTTCTTCTTGGGGGGAGTCACAACGCAGGATCAGATGTGCTGGTGGGGAGTTCAGCAGGGTGTGGGCAAGGCATCGGCCTCTACTATTCTGTAGGCATAACCCTGTTCTGTCAGGAACAGTTGACGTTTTTCCGCGAACTCCTGGTCCCGGGAGCCCAGGGTCACGACGGAGTAGAACATGGCGGCACGCCCGTCTGACTTGGGCCGCAAGATGCGCCCCAGGCGTTGGGCCTCTTCCTGGCGCGATCCAAAGGTGCCTGAGATTTGGATGGCGATATTGGCGTCGGGCAGGTCGATGGCGAAGTTGCCGACCTTGGAGACAATCAAGAGGCGTTCGGTGCCATTGCGGAAGGCCGCGTAGAGTTCTTGGCGCTCGGCGTTGGGCGTCTTGCCGGTGATCAGCGGGGCTTTCAGGTGGCGGGCCAGGGCGTGGAGTTGGTCCACGTATTGGCCGATGATCAGAATGCGGCCCTCGCTGTGCAGGGCGATGATGCGTTCCACCACGGCGGTCTTGGCCGGGTTCTCGGAAGCCACGCGGAATTTGCCACGGGCGCCGGCTGCGGCGTAGGTGCTGCGCAGTTCGTCCGCCAAGGGAACGCGCGCTTCCACGCAGCTGGCGCTGGCGATGAAGCCCTGGTGCTCAAGAACTTTCCAGGGCACATCGAAACGCTTGGGGCCAATCAGGCAGAAGACCTCATCCTCCTTGCCGTCTTCCCGCACCAAGGTGGCCGTCAGGCCCAAGCGGCGGCGGGCCTGCAGGTCAGCGGTTACGCGGAAAACCGGCGCCGGCAAGAGGTGCACCTCGTCGTAGATCACCAAGCCCCAGTTCTGACTTGAGAAGAGGGCCATGTGTTCGAACTCGGCTGTCTTGCTGCGGCGCCAGGTGACCATTTGGTAGGTCGTGATGGTCACCGGACAGATTGTCTTTTCATCGCCGGTGTACTCC
The DNA here is from genome assembly GCA_002686595.1 of Planctomycetota bacterium. Classification (GTDB taxonomy): domain Bacteria; phylum Planctomycetota; class UBA1135; order UBA1135. Next base: position 6,281 of record NYXZ01000064.1, read on the forward strand.
CCCACCTCTTCCGGCTTGAGTTCGGTCTTGTCCAGCAGCTCCTCGCGCCATTGGCGCACAGCGACGGTGTTGGTGGTCAGGATCAGCGTCTTGCAGGCCACCCGTTCCATGACAGCCATGCCCACCGCGGTCTTGCCGGCGCCACAGGGCAAAACCACCAGGCCGCTGCCGCCCAGCACACTGCCCCCAGCGTGGAAGGCGTCCGCGGCGGCGCTCTGGTAGGCGCGCAGGGCAAAGGGCAGGCCGGCCGCGGTCGTGGAGCGCAGGCGAATATCCAACGCGTCGCCTTCGATGTACCCGCCGCGGTCATCGACGGGATAGCCGATACGGATCAAGGTCTGCTTGAGCGAGCCGCGGGCAAACTCCTTCAGCCAGACATGCTGGGGGGCGGCCCCGCGAGCGGCCTCCACTTCCACCAGACGGCGCAGGGCGTCAAAGCCCAGGACATCTTCAAGGTGAGCGGGGTCGTCGGCCACCAACTCAAACCGCTGTCCGCGGCGTTCGATGCGCAGGCACCCGTAGCGCTCAATCCAGGCGCGCACTTCGTCGAGCACATTGGGCGGCACCGGGAAGGCGGCGTATTCCTCCAGCACATCTTCGATCATTTCCGCCGTGTGGCCCAGGGCGGCGGCGTTCCAGACGGAGATGGCCGTCAAACGATAGGTGTGCAGGAAGTCCGGGCTCTTCTCCAGTTCGGCAAAGACAGCCAAGGCGTCCCGGGCCGCAGCGAAGCGCGGATGTTCGGTCATGCGCGGGCGTCCCTGCTCGTCCCGCAGGGGGCGGCCGGCTTCATCCGTGACACTGGTCACGGTGTGCAGCATCAATGTGCGATCGCCTTGGACGATCAGGGGATTGTCGGCGTGCGGGGTCATGGACGTTTCTTCCCGGCGCAGGCCACGGACCCTTTCTTCCTAGGGCGCTGCTTGTTTCCGCGACGCGTCTTCGTCGGCAGGTAGGGGCCGGTGATGGAGGCCTTGTCGCCAGCCAGTTCCGCCGGCGTTCCCCGGGCAATCACACGCCCGCCGGCAGCGCCGCCGCCGGGGCCCAGTTCCACCAGGCGGTGACACAGTCCCAGAAGTTCAGCCTGGTGTTCCACGATGACCACAGCTGCGCCGCCGGCGGCCAACTGCGTCAAGACCCGGGCCAGGTGCACGGTATCCACCGCAGCCAGGCCCGTGCTGGGTTCATCCAAGACAATCACATCGCCCCCCCAGGCGGCGCGGTTGCCGCCGGCCCGGCGCAGTTCACCGGCCAACTTGACGCGCTGGGCCTCGCCGCCGGAAAGGGTGGTGGAGGATTGCCCCAGGGTCAGGTAGCCCAGTCCCACTTGGGCCAGGGTGTCCAGGATCTCCACCAGTTTTGGTTGGTGTTCAAAGAACTCCAGGGCCTCGTCCACGGTGAGCTCCAGCACCTGGGCCAGGTTGCGTCCCCGCAGGCTCACTTCGAGGATTTCCGGGCGGTAGCGTTGCCCGGAACACTCGTCGCAGGTCAGCCACAGGTCGGCCAGGAACTGCATCTCGACCATTACGGCACCGCGCCCTTCGCAGGCCTGGCAACGTCCCTTGGTACTGTTGAACGAGAAGTGGGAGGCGGTGAATCCGAGGCGACGGGCATCGGGCGTACGGGCGTAGAGCTCGCGCAAGGGAGCTAGCAGACCGGTGACCGTGGCGGGGATGCTGTGGGGCGAGCGCCCGATGGGGCTGGCGTCCACCACCACCACGCGCAGGGCGCCGCCGGCGGGTGCCCGCAGACTTTGCCAGCGTCCTTGTGGCTCTTCGCCGGCCAGGGCCGGAACCAGGGTGTCGAGCACCAGGGTTGACTTGCCCGATCCGGACGGGCCGCAGAGACCAGTCAACTCGCCGAAGCGCACTTCGAGGTCCACGCCGCGTAGGTTGTGGAGCGCTGCGCCCCGCAGCAGGACTGGCGGGCGGCCCATGCTCTGCTTCGTGGGCCCCGGCGTGGGGAGTTCCACTTCGCCACGCAAGGCGGCGGCCGTGCCGGAGGTGGGATGGAGGGCCACCTCAGCGGGCGGTCCCGCGCAAAGCAAACGCCCGCCCTGGCGCCCGGCGCCGGGCCCGAGGTCGACGATCCAGTCCGAGCGTTTCATCAGGCTCACATCGTGCTCCACCACCAGCACAGTGTTGCCCTGGTCACGCAGGAAGGCGAGGGTGTCTCCGAGGCGCTCCACATCCGCCGGGTGCAGCCCCACTGTCGGTTCGTCGAGGACATAGCAGACCCCCACCAACTTCGAGCCCAGGTTGGCGGAGAGGCGCACCCGCCGCGCCTCGCCCCCGGAGAGCGTGCCGGTGGCGCGGTCCAGCGTCAGGTATTCCAGCCCGACCCTCTCCAAGAGACCCAAACGGTTGCGCAACTCCTCCAAGACCGGTTCCACCGCCGCCGCGCGGGCCGCCGGGAGCTTGAGCTTGGCGGCCCAGGCAGAGGCTTCGGCCACGGAAAAGGCCAGGACTTCCGGCAGGCGTTTGCGCCCCAGGGTCACGGCCCGGAAAGCCGGGGCCAAGCGCTCGCCTTGGCAAGCGGAGCAACGCTTGCGCTCCATGACCTCTTCGAGGATCGTGCGCCAACCGGCGTCGTCCGCCTTGCGGTGCCAGGCATTCACATGGCCACAGAGGCCGGGCCAGGTGGCGCTAAAGGATTCTTGGACGGTGGTGTGACGCGTCTCCTTTTCCATGCTGCCGCGGTAGAGTTGGCGTGCGCCATCGCCGCGGAAGATCAGGTTCTGTTGCTTTTTCGTCCAAAGACGCACGGGGCGCGTGAGGTCCAGGCGATGGCTGGTGGCCACGGTGCGCAGCAGCGTTTCGTAGTAGCCCTTGCCCTTGGCGAGATAGCGTCCGAGCTTGCCGTGCAGCGCGCCCTCGGTGATCAGTTCCGCGCCGTCTCGCAAGAGCAGTTCCTGCTGGCATTCAAAACGTTCACCGAGGCCGGCGCATTCTTGGCAGGCTCCCACATGGGTGTTGAAGGAGAAGTGCCGCGGCTCGAGATCGTCCTCCAGGCGGAAGCCGCAACTCGTACAGGCCCCGTGGGTGCTGAACTCCCAACGCGGACCTGTACGCAGGGCCACGCTAATGCGTCCGCCGCCGGCGGCCTCCGCCGCCTGAATCGCCTCCGCCAGACGAGCTCGTTGCTGCGGCGCGATCACCAGGCGGTCGATGACTAGATCCAGGCGGGCATCGGCGGTCAGGCGCGGCGTGCCGTCGCTCAAGCGCACTTCGCTGCCATCCACCAGCAGCCGCCCATAGCCGGCTGCCAGCCAGGCCGCCACCCGCTGCTCGAGTTCGCCCTCCAGCGGCGGCAATCCGGGACCGATGATGGGGGCCAGAACCCAGCCATGGGCATCCTTGGCGCCGGCCTCTGGCGCGGGCTCCTTGGCGGCCAGGCGCAACACGGCGCGGGCCACGGCACTGGGATCGCCGGAACCGAGGGCGCTGCCGTGCTTCGGGCATTTAGGAGTGCCGGCCCGGGCCCAGAGCACGCGCAGGTGATCGTGAATCTCGGTCGTGGTGGCCACAGTGGAACGGGGATGGGCGCCGCCGGCCCGGGCTTCCACGGCCACCGACGGGCCCAGGCCCTCGATGCGCGTCACCGGCGGGCGATCGCGCGTACCCAGAAACTGGCGCGCGTAGGTGTTCAGGGACTCCACGAAACGGCGCCGCCCCTCCGTGTGAATGGTGTCGAGAGCCAGGGATGATTTGCCGCTGCCACTGGGCCCGGTGATGATGGCAAGGGAGCCCAGGGGGATATCCACGGTGACACCCTCCAGGTTATGGGTGCGGGCCTCGACCACGCGCAGGGTGCTGGGAGGCGGCAAGGGCTGGTTCTGGGGATCCCCTCGATCCTGGCGGACTGCCAGTCCGGCTCGCTCCAGTTGCGCCAGGGCGCGGCCCGTGTGGGAATCCTCGCAGGCGCGTACCTCTTCCGGTGTGCCGGCCACGATCAACTGGCCACCGGCGGCCCCGCCCTCCGGCCCCAGGTCCACCACATGATCCGCCGCCCACACCAGGTCCAGGTTGTGTTCCACCACCAGCACCGTGTGGCCCAACTCCACCAAGCGTTGCAGGGCCCCCACCAGGTGCCCCACATCTTCCGTGTGCAGCCCGGTTGTCGGCTCGTCCAACATGTACAGGGTGTGGCCCCGGGGCGTGCGCTGTAGATGCGTCACCAGTTTGATGCGTTGGGCCTCGCCGCCTGAAAGCGTCGTGGAAGGTTGCCCCAGGGTCAGGTAACCGAGGCCGATCTCCACCATCAACTCCAGGGGCCGGGCGATCTTCGGCAAATCGCGGAACAGCTCCAGGGCATCTTCCGCTGTCAAGGCCAGCACCTCGGCGATGTTGTGACCGCGATAGCACACATCCAGCGTTTCCGTCTGAAAACGGTGACCACCACACTCTTCACAGGGCACGGTCACAGGGGCGAGGAACTGCAGCTCGATCTGGCGGGCACCGGCGCCGCCACACCGTTCGCAACGGCCGCCCTCCACATTGAATGAAAAGCGGGACTTGTCATAGCCGCGCACGCGGGACTCGGGCAGGGCGGCGAAGAGCTCACGCAGGTGGCCGAAAACTTTGGTGTAGGTGGCCGGGTTCGAGCGCGGCGTGCGGCCGATGGGAGCCGCGTCAATGACCACCAGTTGATCAACAATACCCGCGCCTTCAATCCCTGCGAAGGGCCCCGGAGGGGGCGCTTCCAGGCCCAAGCGGCGTTCCAGGGCGCGGCGCAGGGTGCGCCCCACCAGGGTTGATTTGCCCGAGCCGCTGACGCCCGTAACGGCGGTCAAGGTGCCCAGGGGTAAATGGAAATCGACTTGACGCAGGTTGAAGGCCGCGGCTCCGCGCAGACTGAGTTGCTGGCCATTGCCCCGCCGTCGCTCGGCCGGGGCTGGGATTGTGATTTCCCCACGCAGCAAGCGGCCGGTGGGCGTGTCGGCCAGGGCCACCTGGGCCGGATCACCGGCGGCGACAATCTGGCCCCCGTGGCGCCCGGCTCCCGGTCCCACATCCACCAGGTGGTCAGCGGCCCGCAAGGTGGCCTCGTCGTGTTCCACCACCACGACTGTGTTGCCTAGATCACGCAAGCGACGCAGGGCGGATATCAACTGTTGCTGGTCCCGGGCGTGCAGACCGATGCTCGGCTCGTCGAGCACATAGAGCACGCCCTGCAGCCCCGCCCCCAACTGGGCCGCCAGGCGAATGCGTTGGGCCTCGCCGCCAGAGAGCGTGTCGGCCGCCCGGTCGAGGGTCAGGTAACCAAGGCCCACCTGGAGCAAAAACTCAAGACGTCTGGAAACCTCGGTCAGCAGGTCTCGGCCAATGCGTTGTTGGCGCTTGTTCAGTTCGAGTTGCGCGAGGGCTGCCGGCAAATCCTCCACTGCCAGGGCGCACTGCTCGGGCAACGTGACGGTGCCCAGGCGCACGGCTCGGCCGGCGGGGGCGAGGCGCTCGCCAGCGCAGGCGCGGCAGGTCTCGCGGGCCAAGAAGCGCTCGACGAACTTGCGCCGCGTGCCCTTTTCCACCGCCCGTTCGAGGGCCGGGATGACGCCGCGGAAACGCCGCTGCCAGCGGGCGGAACCGCTGAAGCGAGCTCCATTCCACTGGCTGAGATCCTCCCAACGCTCGTCACCGGCACCGTGCAGGATGACCTGGCGAGCCTCGTCGGACAGCTCCCGCCAAGGCGTTTCCAGGTCGAAGCCCTTGTCCCGTCCCACTTTGGCCAGGAACTCGAAGCTGACTTTGGGGAAAAGCAGGGCGCCACCGGAGGCCCGCGTCACCGACAACACACCCTGTTCCAGGGAGAGCTCCGGATCGCGCACCAGGGCCTGTTCGGAGATCTGGCTGCGTTCCCCCAGGCCTTGGCATTCCGGGCACCAGCCATGGGGCGAGTTGAATGAAAAGAGGCGCGGCTCCAGGGGCGGAGTGTCCAGGCCGCAGCCGGGGCAGGTGCGTTGCGTGGAATGGCGCGTCTCGCCGCTCTCCCCTGAGCCCTGGGTCGCGCCGGAACTGAACGGACCGTCGAGGACGATCAAATCGCCGTCGCCCACTTCCAGGCCGCTGGTCACCGCATCTCGCAGGCGAGCTGGGTCCTCGGCCTCCGGCCGCAGGCGATCGACGACCACTTCGATGGTGTGCAACTTATAGCGCGACAGCTCCCCCACTTCTTCAATACGGCTGATGACACCGTCCACCCGCACGCGCACGAATCCCTGGCGCCCTAGCTTGTCAAATACGGCACGGTGGTGTCCCTTGCGTCCGCGTACCACGCAGGCCAGCAGCTGGATGGGTTGACCGCTCTTGGTGGCTAGAATCTCCTGGACGATGGCCTCGCCCGTGCGCGCCGCCAGGGGCAGGACACAGGCCGGGCAATGGGCCACGCCGGTGCGGGCGTAGAGCACGCGCAGGTGATCGACGATCTCCGTCAGGGTGCCCACGGTGGAGCGTCGTCCCCGGGACAGACTTTTTTGGTCCACGGCGATGGCCGGGGACAGCCCCTCAATGGATTCCACCGCTGGCTTCTCCAGCCGTCCGAGGAACTGACGCGCGTAGGCGGAAAGGGTTTCCAGGTAGCGCCGCTGTCCCTCGCGGTAGAGCGTGTCAAAGGCCAGCGAGGACTTGCCCGAACCGGAGACCCCGGTGATGGCCACCAGGCGGTTGCGCGGCAGCTCCACGCTCACATCCGCCAGGTTGTGCTGGCTGGCTTTGGATATCTTGATGAAGCCCTGCGCCATGGGCTGGTCGACGGTCCTTTGCTTAGAGGGGGAGGAGGCGGTGATGTGGGCCGTGACTGACGGGTTGTAGTAGCCCCAGTTGCACAACTCCTAGCCCTACCATCGTAGCAGCTGCCGCTCCGGCGGGGAAGGCGGCGGGAACAGGTCCCTCAGTGCTCGATGAGGGGCACGAGAGTCCGGTGGAGCTGGGCGCCGCCGGCCACCAGGTGTCCGCCGCGCAGCCAGTCCTCGCCCCCGTCAGCATCAGTCACCAGACCGCCGGCTTCGCGCACCAAAAGGGCCCCGGCGGCCACATCAAAGGAGGACAGGTGCAGCTCCCAAAAGGCATCGAGGCGGCCGGCGGCCACATTGGCCAGATCCAGGGCCGCGGATCCCATGCGGCGCAGACCGCGCACGGAGTAGAAAAGGCGGCTGAAGTTCTCCAGGTTGGAGTGCTCCAGCTCGCCGCGCCGGTAGGGAAAGCCCGTGGCCACGACGGCCTCATCGAGGGCCGCCGTGGGACGCACGCGAACCGCCTCGCCGTTCAGGAAAGTACCGCCTCCCCGCCGCGCGCAAAAAGTCTCCCCCAGGGCCGGGGCGTGGACCACGGCCAGCAGGGGCTCCGGCGCGCGCCCGCCCCCCCCTTCACGATAAAGAGCCATGGAAACGCAATAGTGCTGAAACCCGTGGACGAAGTTGACGGTGCCGTCCAAGGGATCGATGAACCAGCGCAACTCCCCGGCGCTGACCGCGTCACAGGTTTCCTCCTCGGCCTCGATGGCGTGTTCCGGCCAAGCCTCGCGCAAGCCCTCCACAAGCAACCGTTCACTGGCCAAGTCGAGATCAGTGACCAGGTCACGGCTGGCGGACTTGCAGCGCAC
>NYXZ01000065.1 GCA_002686595.1 Planctomycetota bacterium
GATGAGTCGCGATAGACCCCGGCGATGAAGTCGAGGCTGGGCTGCTCCCACGGCTCATCTGGCGTCAGCACAGGACTGAGCCGCGAGCGCACTGGCGAATGCACCACACGCTCCAGCAAGGTCTGGTGCGCGATGATCGCGTCGTCAACGAAGAGTTGGGTTCGACGGGCATCAATTGCACTCATATACTCCCTCCTCGGGGCAGGCGTTCAGGCCCCCATCCCCAGCCCTTCCCCGCCATGCTGACCCTGCGGACGCGCCTCACCAACCTGGGGCATCGTAGGAGCGCAATTGACCACGCCTACCTGCCGGGGGACTTTCGAAAGGCCTTGCCCTGCCTCCCGTCCCACCCACCCACCGTCACCCTTCCGGCGGTCGGTGGGGGCCGGGCAGGAGCGCACGGCCAGCTCGCCGATGCGCTGCTCATCGGTGGGCGCACCGACGATGCCGGGCCCGTGCCAGGCCCGATCCGCCTGGCCGCGCTCGCCGGTGCACAGTTCAGTAGGATTGAGATGCCCCGCACTGGTAGTAGTCATTGCCCGTATTGTTGAGCATAGAGAATCTCAGCGGACCACGCCATTGGACTCTACCTCGGTAGAGTCGCTGAGCCAGCGGCAGCGCTCGTGGGTCCTTCTGAGAGGCAGTTGCCGAGCAGGTGCATCAGGCCCTTTGGCTGGCCCTGCCCGTGGCCGCACCAGCGCCAGCCGACCCCCTGGGCCACCCGACCGCTCCTCGAGAGGGTAGGAGTTGTTGCGGTTCTTGCGGAGTCCGTGCCACAATCGTCCGTCTATGAGTCGGGGTTCCCCACGAAAGTTTCTGCCTTCCTCTATCGGTACTTTGTTGACATGGGGCAGGTGAGGTGCTGGAATAGGCGAGAGGTGAGGCCATGACCAAGCGAGTGCCCTGTTCCGCCGCGCCCGGTCCCCTGGAGGCCTATGCCCAGCAGTTTGACGACCTCTTCGGCAGTCTGGCCCAACGCCGCGGCTTTCGCCAGTACCTGCACGGGTTGCTGTTACCCCGCGACCGGAATAAGACCCTGACTGCCTTGGCCGGGGCCGAGCCGGTGGTCGGCGCCCAGGCGCCCGAAGTGCAATCCTTCCAGGGAAGGACAATTCTTCCTCTCCGAGTCTCCCTGGGACGCCGACCAGGTTAATGCCCGCCGGGTGGAGGTGCTGCTGGCCGACCCGGCCACGACGTCGCACGAAGCGGGCGTGCTGGTGCTCGATGACACCGGCGACCGCAAGGACGGCACCAAGACCGCCCATGTGGCCCGCCAATACCTGGGATCCATCGGCAAGACCGACAACGGGATTGTGGCGGTCACCAGCCTGTGGGCCGATGAGCGCATGTACTTTCCCCTCCATGGGCAGCCCTACACGCCCGCTTCGCGCCTGCCCGGCAGCAGACGCGATCCGGCCTTTCGGACTAAGCCCCAGATCGCCGTGGCGTTGGTGGATGCGGCCCTGGAAGCCGGGATTGTCTTTCGGGCCATCGTGGCGGATTCCTTCTATGGAGACAACCTCACCTTTGAGGAGACCCTGGGGACCGCCGGGCTGCCCTATGTGCTGGGGCTGAAGCCGTCCACCGGCATCTGGGGACCAATCGAGGCGATCCACACGCCTCAGGAAGCCGCCGCGGCCCTCCTTTGGTGTGGCCCCGAGGCCCCCGGGAAGTGGGCCGCCGTCACCCGCTGCTTCCGCGACGGGCATGAGGAGACCTGGTGGGCGGCCGAGTTGGTCTTCGGACATTACAGCCCCGACCGCTCCGTGCGCTGCGTGGTGGCCACCACCGATCCCGAGCGCTTGCCTGCGCGCAGCACCTGGTATCTGGCCACCAACCTGCCCTGCCCCGGATCGCGTCAGGCTGACCCGTCGCCGTTGGCTCCAGCCGATCTGGCCGAAGTGGTCCGCCTGTATGGGCTACGGCAATGGGTGGAACAGAGCTACAAACAGGTGAAACAGGAGTTGGGCTGGGCCGACTTCATGGTGCGGTCCGACCAGGCGATCCGCCGCCATTGGTATCTGGTGTGTTGTGCCTTCTCCTTTTGCTGGCAAGCCTGGTTTACCACGCAGGACGAGCCGGGGGCGGCCAGGGCGACGATGCCGGTGCCACCTGGACCAGAGAGTGAACAAGCAGGAGAGACGCGGGGGGAAAACCAGTGGCCCGCCCTCGACCAGACCGGCACGAGCCGTTTCCTGGCCGACGACGCTACGCCGCGTCCGCGGCTGGTTGGCCCCCTGGAGTTTGCTCTGGCGCTGCTGGCACGCCTGGTCGGCCAGACCTCCGCCGCCAGAGGTGCAGGCGCTTCTGGACGCGGTTGGTCGGGGCCAGTCGCTGTCTCTCTATCTCCGACTCTAACAAAGTACCGCTATTCGCTGGCAAACCGCCCCGTCCGGCGGTTTGCCTCGGGCTCCGGCCGCGTGAGTTCCGTGACCACCTCCTCCGTCGATCGGACCCGGCCCCAGTACTGGTCGAAGAGCCGCAGGATCGCCAGGCGCCCTTCATAGCTGTCCGGGGCTGCGCTGGCATCGGCCACCATCGTCACGATGTACCCCCAACTGACGGCTTCGATCGCTGTCATCCCCAGGCACCCATGGGTGAGCTGGCCGGCCATGAGCAGATCGTGCACTCCCAGGTTGTGTAGCAGCCCGGCCAGCCCGGTGGTCGCAAACGCGCCCGCCGAGGTCTTCTGCTGGACGATCTCCCCCGCGCGCGGCTCGAGGCCGGGCAGGGGCTGGAGGCGAGGATGGCTGATGTGGCGACTCGGTTCCTGACCGCGCTTGCGCGCCTGCGCCGTGTAGTAGGCCCGTGAGTAGCAATGGAACAGAGAATTGCGGTAAGGGCAACCGGTGGAGGTCCTCGTCGCCGGTGCGGCACCTCGCCTCCAGGACGGCCGCCGCGCGTTCCAGGGCGGCCTCGTCGGGCTGGCTGTAGACCCGCACCGTGTCGAGCCGGCTATGCCCGAGCAGCGCCGCCACCGTGGGTAGATCAACGGCCTCCACCAAGCGACGCGCGACGTCGTGGCGGAACCGGTGCGGGTGGACGTGGGCCACGTTCGCGCGCTGACCCAGCACCGCGAGCAGATTGCGGATGCCACGGTCGGTATAGGGGCCACGCTTGCCTCGGAACACCGGGCCGCGGAGGGCTGCGCGCACCACCGCGTTGAGCGGCAGGAGCCGCACCTTCTCGCCCTTGCCGCTGATCTGCGTCCACCCGGAGCGAGGGCGCAGCGTCACGTCCTCCCACCGCAAGCGCACCAGCTCGGTGACCCGCAGCCCGGTGTGCAAGAGCGTCGTCCGCAGCGATTGCGGTAGCCGTCGTCGAGCATGTGGAGGAAAATGTTCACGTCCGTGTGCTTCTCTTCGCGCGTCTGATACCAGCGGGGACCGGTAAACGCACGGGCTGCCACGCAGCAGTGGGCCGCCTTGTCTCCAGTGCGTCAGGGAGCAATTGTGAGCCGCGTCAGCAGACCAACCTGCCAGAGGAACACACCAGCAAGGGCGGTGAAGAGCCAGCAGCTAGTCATCAGCGCGTAGTCGCCTAGAGCCAGTCGCAGGCGGCGGCGATAGGTGCGTGTGGAGAAGGCGCCGAACGCCCGCGCATCCATTGCCAGCGCCACGCGCTCTGCTCGGCGGATCGCGCTCGCCAACAACGGGATCGCGTAGCGGCGCAACGCTCGTAACCTCCCTAAGGGTCCCCAGCCGTGCGTGACACCCCGGACGCGGTGCGCGGCCTGGACGGTCCACAGCTCTGTCTCCAGCATGGGCACGAAGCGATACGCGGCGAGCAGGCCGTAGCCAAAGCGATAACTCACATGCCACTGCTGCACCAGCGCCCGCACCAGGTCCATGACATCCGTCGTGAAGGCGTAGAGCAGCGCTAACGACGCGAGCGCACAAATCCGCAGCGCCGTAGCCAATCCGACCGCAACACCACCAGCGGTAAGCCGGAGCGGACCCAGGCGAGCCACCACCGTCGGGTCAAGCTCCGGGCGAGCGAGCAGACCGTAGAGCGGCACATGGGTAAAGGCGATCACCGCTATGAGGCTCACGACGAGCAGGTAGCGGCCCAGCGGCACCCGTCCACCGATCAGGAGGAGCGCCGTCGCAGCTCCGAGGAAGACCACTGGCGGCCAGGGATCGGCGGTGATCGTCACGAGTGTAATAGCTGGTGCAGTCGCCAGCACCTTGGCCAGCGGATTGCGCTGGTGGAGATAGCTCTGGCCGGGACGATAGAGGGTCAGATGACCACGCATGAGTCGGACTGCTCCCCACCAGATTGCACAGTCGCCACTGACGCGTCGAGCGCTGTTTCCCAATCCTCCACTGTCAGCCGGTGTCCGACCGCGAGGCGCAGGCGCTGCGCGACGCGGCCGAGCGGCGGAAGCGTCAGCCGCGCTGCTGCCAGGAGATCATCTCGCGCGAACAGCTTGCGAGCAGCGCCCAGGAAGCGCATGGTCCCGCCCTCAAGCACCGCGGCCGTGCGCGCATACCGGGCCACCGTCGTGACATCGTGGGTGATTGCCAGCACCGTCCGCCCGTCCGCGTGCAGCGCTGCCAGCCAGTCCAGGAGAGCCGCGGCGTGCGCGGCATCCTGGCCAAAGGTCGGCTCATCGAGAATCAGCGTGTCTGGCTCCAGTACGAGCGCCGTAGCGACGCTCAGGCGGCGCTTTTCGCCGTGGCTGAGCGTATAGGGATGCGCGCGTGCGTATCGCGCCAGGCCAAAGCGCTCCAGCGCCTCGTCCGTCCGGCGATCTACCTCGGCCGGCGGACTCCGCCGGACACGCAAGCCGTAGGCGACTTCGTCCCGCACAGTGGTCTCCAAGAACTGATGCTCGGGATTCTGGAACACGTAGCCAATGTGCTGTGCCAGCGTTGCCGGCGAGTGGTCCTGCGCCTCCCGTCCCTGGACCAGGACGGTGCCCGCCGTTGGGTGTAGCAGCCCGGTACACAGGGCAGCCAGAGTCGTCTTGCCAGCGCCATTCGGCCCCACGAGCGCCACAAAGTCGCCCGGCGTCACGGCGAGCGATAGGTCGTGCAGTACCGACGCGTCGCCATACGCAAAGGACAAGTCGCGGGCTTCCACCGCTGGTGCAAGAGAGGTCGGCGATGATCGTCCGGCCCGCTCTGGCCCATCAGACGGGAGCGCACCGTCTGCCCGGCTGCTCACTCCGTCTGAAGTGCAGTCGTGACCATCTCCCGACGAGGCGAGGCTGGCTGCGGCGTCCCGCTTCGTTACGAGGGGACGAAAGCGCCGCACTGCATCGTCGAGCGTGACCGGCAGCGGCCCCTGGTAGAGACCGCGGGCGGTGAGACGCCGAGCCAGGGTCGTGACCTGCGGTTGCCAGACACCGAGCCGGCGCAGCGTCTCACCGTACTCGGCGAACACCTGCTGCGGTGCAGCGTCCACCAGAATGCCGCCATCGTCGTCGAGCACGACAACGCGGTCCACGAGGTCCATCACCTCGTCGAGCCGGTGCTCGATAATCACAAGCGCATGACGGCTCTGCTGTTTCAGCTGGCGCAGTAGTGCGAAGACTTCCTGGGCGCCCTGCGGGTCCAGGTTTGCGGTCGGCTCGTCAAACACCAAGACGCGCGGCCGCAGGACGAGCGCCGCAGCGAGAGCAAGGCGCTGCTGCTGTCCCCCAGAGAGCCGATCAACGTGGCGCTGCTGAAGGCCATCGAGCCCAACCTCCAGCAGGGCTTGCGTGACCAGTGGGTCGATCTCGTCCGGCGGCGTGCGGAGGTTCTCCAGGCCAAAGGCAATCTCCTCCTCGACCGTCAGCATGCAGAATTGGGCCTCGGGGTCCTGAAAGATGATCCCGACACGCTGCGCCAGCTCGTGCACCGGAGTCGTCGCCGTTGCCCGTCCGTCTACCAGCACCTGGCCGGCGAACGTGCCGGGAACGGCATGCGGAATCAAGCCGTTCAGGCAGAGCGCCAGGGTGCTCTTGCCCGCACCACTGCGGCCGAGCAACAGCACGGCTTCGCCGATGTCAACATCGAGCGAGACATCGCGCAAGGCCGGCAGTCGACGTCCCTCGTAGCGGAAGGACAGATCACGCACGCGTAGGAAGGGCAGGGGTTAAACCTCCTCGCTGCGCTGCCGGCCGGCTGGGAAGGCATGGAGGACACCCGTAGCTGCGAGCGCATCTACAATGGCCTTCGTCAGCAAGCCTGCCAGCACAGCGCCACCGAGCATGCGAAAGGCGACCGTCGCCACCTGCATCCAGACCGTCAGCGCTCCGTACTGGTACGGCACGTACTCTTGCAGCCAGCCGCCCAGCGCAGCGAGCGCCCCGGCGAGCATCAGGACCGGCCACGAGTAGTGCCGCCAGCGGAAGGCCGCAAAGCCCACCTCGGCGCCGAGGCCCTGGACAAGACCGCTAATGAGCACGGTCCAGCCCCACGGGCTGAAGGGGAGCGACACCAACGCAGCGAGTAGCTCACCCGTCAAGGCCGCGCCGGGACGCCGGACGATATAGGCGATGATGACGCCACCGATCATCCAGAAGCCGTTCGCAAACGCCGCACCGAGTGGTCCAGTGGTGGCCTCGGCCAAGGCATACACCTGGCCCCAGAAAATCCAGAGCACGCCGATCACGACGCACACCGCGGCAGTCACGACAATCTCACGCGTCGTCCAGATATTTCCACGCCTTGGCTGCTGTGTCACCATCTCTACCTACCTTCCGGCGCAGGCTTCCGCGGCGCCGAGCGCGGTTTGGCTAGGACTACTCCGGGTACAACCCTCGGCCTAGTGCACTAGCGGAACTTGCTTGTCTTCTCGCCCATCGTCGGACCATCAGTACTCTCGATCAGGCGGATCGTAGTCAGCTGACTCGGTGCCCCGGCGCTCAGGGCTGCCTGGTGCACTTGCCGCAGTACCTCCCACACCTGCGCTGGATCGCCCTCAAACGTGCTGCTCATCGCGCCCACCTCGTAGTGCAGCCCTGAGCGCTCAATCACAGCGATAGCCCGGTCAATGAGCGCGTAGGTCGTAGCCCGATCCGGTCCCTGGGGGACCACCTGGATATCCGCAATACAGTGGCGGTCTTGCATGGTTGTCTCCTTGCTGGGAGGGCACAGGAGCGGCTCCCGGACCAACAAAAAACGCACCGGGGACCTTCCCAGGTGCGTTACGGCTTGCTCGTAGGATCAGAGCTTCGTGCACTTTCCTACGCTGGCATGATCCAGATCAGGTTCGGAGGGTTGGCCTACAACAGACCTCTCAGCGCCGCAGCGCACCCCTAGCTCACAGGGCAGTTGTTAACAGCAGGCCTCACAGCTCGTGTCCCAGTATAGCACGTCCCTCAACCCCCCGAGAGGTCGCATTGCCTCATGATTTCGGTTACCGGGTGCAGTATCGTCGCCTCAGAAGTGCGGTTACCCGGCCAGGGACCGCTGGAGGAGGCACGCAACATGACGCGGGCGGCCGTCCTTGAGGCGAGGTAGCGCTACGGGCGACGAGGACCTCAATTCTCTGTTCCATTGCTACTCACGGGCCTAGTACTTCTTGTCTCTCGACAGCTCGCGGTAGTCATGTGTCCAGCACCCCAGGTGCACGTGTACGATGGGAATGGGTAGACCGCGCGCCAACTCCAGCAAGCGCTGACAGTTGGTGGACGCGCCTCGCAGCGGCTCGTGCCCGGCGTCTTCCGGCTCGCCTTGCATATCGACCAGCACCAGCGCCGTTGACTCTGGCTTGGGCCGGTCGGTGAACGCGGCCGGGGCGCCTCCCTTGATGTTGCCGAGGCAGATGGTTTGGGTCAGATCGGTCTGCATTGTTCTTCCCCTGTCGCTCCCGTGGCTGTGGCACCGACTCTCCCCGGCTCCCAGCTTGCTCGGTAAGGCGGATGCCCCTCTGCCCTCTCCTGCGTGATGCTTGCCGGCGCGACCTCTTGAGTCAGCCCACGGCCACATGGGCTGGCCCCACTTTCGCGGACACGGGATGATGAGGTGGCCAGAGGGCCCTTCGCGGGAGCACGGTGAGTCTGTGCGTAGGCCGCCGAGCGCACCTAGCCCCGCGGGGAATGCCGGCGCTGGTGGTTATACCACACCTCGCTGTCCACGAAGATCACCGGCGGTAGTGGCCGCCGCGGCCCATGGCGGCGCCCAGCCCGGCCGAATGGAGCCGCTGGCCGAAAGCCGGTGCTGGGTACGGGCAACTCCGGTCAGAGTGATACCCCAAGCATCCCCCGCCAGTGACCCGCCGGTGTGGTGGTCCGGTTCACGCACCATAAGGCCCGTTAGCTTTCCTGAACCAACCCTCGGACCCGCGTGAGTGCAACTACTTTGTCGTAGAAATGCCGCTTCTAGGGCACGCAGCAGCGCTTCTGATGGTCGCTTGTGCGCGGGGCGCACGATCCGTCCCAGGCCGCTACCGCCGCTTGCGTAGTAGGGGCAGTCCGGTGCGTGGATTCTCGGTTACCTCGTAGCCCTCCGGCACCGTCTCCAGGGCCTCCGCCGGCCGCACCTCGCGGGCGAAGTAGAAGATGCGTTGCTGCCGGCCGTTCTTGAGCACCACGTCCTTGCCATGCAGGTAGTAGGTCTGGCCTTTGCTATTGACCTGGATGTATGCCATGATCCCGCTCCTCTCTCCTGGGATGCTGAAGCACGGACATGCCCAGAATAGCGGACCACCATCCGGCGCGCCGGTGCTCCGGGCGGTGCGGGTGGTGCGGGTGGTGGCACGGGCGCGAACCTCTGCCGCTCGTTGCTCTAGTGCGGCAGCGCTGCAAGCTGCCGCCACTGCTCACGGCTCCACGATCACGCGCTGGCCGTGGTCCAGGCCGATGTAGTAGCGGTTGATAGCGGCAAGCCCGATAATTGACTCGTTGCCCAGCACTAGGATATTCACTCGAAAAGGCTCCATCTCCCCGAGCTGGAGCGTGCCCCGGTAGTAGGGCGCGAGCACAGACGAACCGTCAGCCAGGGTTAGCCGGAACTCGCCATGCGGGGGCATGCCATTCATCACGAGGGTGCGCGGGACCACGACGGCGCCGTCAAACCCCGTGTCCAGCAGCGCCTCAACACTGACTGCGCGCTGGCGCACTTCGAGCCGAATGGGGACGTAGGGAAAACGCGAGCTCACAATGCGGCGGTTTACAACCATTTGTAGACCGAGGGGCCGCCGACCTTGAAGACGAAGTGTCCTACACCAAGCTGATCTTCCGCTCGGTCCAATACGTCATCCAAGTCTTTCCCAACAAC
>NYXZ01000146.1 GCA_002686595.1 Planctomycetota bacterium
AGGCAGGCTACCTGGCCGTCGTCAGCAAGGTCGCCTGCGGCGAAAGCCGCGGAGGCGACACGCTGTCCACGCCGCTACGCGGGCCACCCTGTCCCGGCCGAGCCATTCCGAGGAATGAACCCCGCCCCGCCGCGCGTCATAGGAAGGAGCGAAGCGGCCCCTCTTACGCGGAAAGCTCCAGCATGCGCTGGATCGGGACCAGTGCCTGGAGCCGCGTCTCCTCGGCCACCGTCACCTCGGGACTCAGATCCCGCAGGCAGAGGTAGAGCTTCTCCAGCGTGTTGAGCCGCATGAAGGGGCAGCGGTTGCACGCGCAGCTCTCGTCCATTCCGGGAGCCTGGATCAGGGTCTTCTGCTTGCCGGCCGCGTGGAGCTTCTTCTCGATCTCGTGGAAGACGCCGTCCTCGGTGGCGATGATCAGGGTCTCGGCGGGCGAGTCCACCGAGCGCGCAATGATGCCGGAGGTCGACGCGATGAAGTCGGCCTGGTCGAGGACCGAGGCGTCGCACTCGGGGTGGGCCAGCACCTCGGCCTCCGGGTGCCGCACCCGCAGCCTGGTCAACTCCTTGGCGCTGAACTGCTCGTGCACGATGCACGCGCCCTGCCAGATGATCAGATCGTCGCGCCCGGCCTGCTGGCCGATCCAGCGCGCCAGGTGCCGGTCCGGCGCCACGATCAGCGGCTGGCCTTCGAACTCGCGAGCCATCTTCACGGCGTTCGACGAGGTGCAGATCAGATCGCTCATCGCCTTCACGTCGGCGGAGCAGTTGATGTACGAGAGGACCCTGGCTCCGGGATGGGCCTTGATGAAGTCACGGAACTCGTCGGGCGGACAGCCGTCCGCCAGCGAGCAGCCGGCCTCGAGGTCCGGCACGACGACCTTGCGCTCGGGGTTCAGGATCTTCGCGGTCTCCGCCATGAAGTGGACGCCGCAGAACACGATCACGTCCTTGTCGACCCGGCTGGCGGCCTGGGCCAGGGCGAGGGAGTCGCCGACGAAGTCGGCCAGGTCCTGGATCTCCGACTCCTGGTAGTAGTGGGCGAGCAGCACGGCGTTCTGCTCGCGCTTCAGATCGAGGATGGCGGCCTCGAGGTCGTCGGGGAACACCTCGGCCGGATCGACGGGGGGCGTCGTGCTCAACGGTGGGTCCTCACGGGCGCAAGACGCCGGCCGTCACGGACGGTCGTCTTGACCGAAAAACTGAGCCCCAGCGCGGATTTGTCAAGTGCCCCACTCGACCCCCCTGGGCGTCGGCTGCTTGATGAGAGTGGGCACGCCGTGGGTGGGGCCGTGGACCGTGAACACCTTCGTGCCGGGCTTGCGGCCGTCCCGCACCTCGGAGACGTCGATTCCGGCCTCGCTCATGCGCCGTGCCGCCGCGTCGGCGTCGCGGACCCGCCACGACAGACCCCAGAGCTCGTCCTCGGCGCGGGGCTCCGCCTCCGACCCGATCTGGGCGGCCACCTCGACGGTGGCGTCCGCCGCCCTGAAGAAGAGCAGGCGCGACCCCCATTGGGGGAACTCCCGGTCCAGGGCAAGCCGCAGCCCGAGCCGCTCGCCGTAGAGCTCGATCGCCGCCTCGGGCTCGCTCGTTCGGACCACCGCATGGTCGAGACCCGATACGGCGGCATCCTCCTCCCCGAAGGGTCGCGCGGGCGGCAGCACCTCGTCCGGCGTGCGGTGCTCGATGGCGAAGAGCAGCACGCCCCGGGTGTCCCCGGGCGGCAGGTAGACGTTGGTCCACTCGCGGAAGGCCCCCGACTCCTCGTCCCGGCCCAGGCCCGGCGAGGCGTCGCCGGGGTGGAGCCCCGCGGCCAGCCAGGCCTCGCGACAGGCCTTGGCGTCGTCGGTGCGAAATGCCAGACCGAAGGGGCCCTCCCCCTTCTCCTCGAATCGGCGGCGCAGCACTCCTGCGACCGGGCCCTCGCCGACCGGCGACAGCAGCTCCACGTACAGGTTGTCGAGCCGGAAGAGGGTGTTGGCGGTCCCCATGGCGGGATGCTCGCCCCGCCATGAGGGCGTGCGACCGAGCAGTCCCACCATGTCGCGCGTGGCGGACTCGAGGTCATCGACGGCGAGAATCACGTGGTCGAGGGCGGTCAGCATGCGGGGAACATGACACAGCGGGAACCGTCCTGCGGAACCCCGCTTCCGCGAACGTGGAAGGAGTTTTCCGTCACTCCGGGGGCCGGCTTGAAGGGAGCCCCCGGCTCCAATTATTCACGAGCAATTTCGACGTGTTGCCGTGGGATCCGCGATCCCGGGAGGCGACACCGTTGTTGCAGAACACCCGGTCGGGAAGGTTCTCCGCCCTCGGTCCCCGAGGGGCGGGAAGGGGATAACATGCGTTTGTTTCAGCTTCTGATTCTGCTCGCAGCGGTGATGGTGTGGAGCGCTGCAGCTCAGGCGGTACCGCAGTTCGTGCCCACCGGGACGGCCCGCCTCCACACTCTGGGTAGCGGCCAGCTCGGCGCCGAATGGAACACGGGTGGCCTGGGAGCCGGTGGCGAGGTGTCGTACGACTCGGGCACCCAGACACTCTCCATGGACGCCGTGCTCGACACCATGAACTGGTACGACCCGGCCAACGGCAGCTGCCCGACCGACGTCGGCTCCAACTGCTCACTCAACTTCGGGCCGGATCTCGACATCTCGTTGACGGCCTCCTTCGACAGCGTCGTCGTGACGCCCCTCGGCGGGGGACTCTTCGGGGTCACCGTCAACTTCGGGACCGCGGGCGGGGTCGACCTCACGATCACGGATCCCGCCGACGGCGACTCGATCCAGCTCAAGGCCTCCGTGGCCGCAGGCACCTTCATGGGCACGCCGACCAGCGGCCTGGCCGCCTCCGTGGTCTTCGACTCCGCGGGTAGCGGATCGATCATCGGCGGGGTCAACGTCGTGGGCTTCCTCGCAGTCGACGTGGCGACTCCCTTCGCGAGCCTCTTCCTACCGGACTACTTCGGCATCCAACTCTCCGCCTTCTCGGATTTCGACGATGGCCTGGGCGGCACTCTGGTCGACATCGTGGCAACGACGATCAGCTCGGGCTCGTTGCCGGACTTCACGGCCGAGGCGAACGGGCAGATCCTGGCGACCGTGACGGGAGCCTTCGTCCCGGAGCCGGGAACCCTGCTTCTGTTGAGCCTTGCCGGTCTGGCGATTCTGCGGCGACGATAGGCAGCGGGTTGTGAGCTGGGCTCGGAGCGGGGGGCATCGAAGATGACCAGGTGGATGGTGGCGTTGTTGATCTGGGCCTTGCCCCTGGGGGCCCAGGCATTCTCCTTCGGGACCTTCGCTCCCGGCGAGAAGATCCAGTCGATCGAGCTGTCGGCCGCGAGTGGTGGCGGATCCGCGATCAGCTACGACGATGCGACCGGGGTCATGACCTTCACGGCGGATGTCAGCACGATCACCACCAACTTCACCACCTACAACATCGCGTTTGGAACGGTGCTCTTCGACAGTCAGATCACCCTGACGACCGAGAGCGTGATCGCGCCGATTCCCCCCTTCTTCGCGGGCCAGATCACGGCGGGCTTCATCAACGGCCTCGTCGCCGACCTGAGCATCACCGACATCGGGGTCGGGGGCAGTGGCCTCCTGCTCGCGGGAGATTACTCAACCTCCCTGGCCTTCCAGGCCGATTCCCCCGCCTACGGACTCCCGATCGTCGGCCGCCTGGACGGCGATTTCGACGTGGTGGGTGGCGCGGGTGATGCGACCTTCGAGGCCGCTTTGGGAGCGCGGGAAACTACTTCGCCGTGCTGGTCAACTTCATCTCCAGCGGCGTGCCGGTCACCACCGATCTGTGCGTCCTGATCGAGCCTGCCTGCTTCACCGGAGCCAGCCTGGACGACTTCACCGTCAACCCGACCGCGACGATCGTTCCGCTGGTGCCCGAGCCGGAGCTGGCGGTCCTGCTCGGTCTGGGCGTCCTCGCAATCGCGAGGCGGAGCCGAAACCGCTAGACTTACCGGGCGTTCAATGCGGTGGAGGGGTCGATCGCCAGAAGCGTCCGGCCCCTCTTTCTTTGCCCGCAGAACCCGCACCAACGGCCCCGCAGCCGCCCGTCCATGCCCGGAGTGCACGCCCGACATGGGACAATCGACCCACCCCCTGCTGTTCCTCTTGCTCCTGCTGGCCCTCCTGGCGGCACCGGGCGCGCAGTGCGGGCAGGGGACGGGCGGACCCACGGTCAGCGTCTCGCTCAACGCGATCGACGACGACCTGAAGAGCCTGCTCGTCGTCCCTCCCATCGGCCCCTGGATCACGGTGGGCTTCACCGAGGGCGAGGCTGCCGTCGATCCGGGTAGCTTCCGCGCCACCCTGACCCAGTGGGGCCAGTCGCCGGCGGACATCAGCTCCCACTTCATGCTCGTCGACGAGGACCGCGCCGTGGGCCTGCTCACGCTCACCGGCCTGCTCCCGGACGGGACCTACTGGCTCACGATCGAGGTCGACGACGTCACGGGAGTCACGGGGCTCGGCAGCCTGGCCTTCGCGGTGCGGGACTTCCAGAGTGCACCCCCGATCGGCACCGGACAGACCCTGTGGCTCGACTTCGAGTCCGACCGCGACGGCGTGCCGGGTGCGGACTTCGCCGTCGACCTGGAGTCCTTCGGCCTGGCCTCGCCGAGCGAACCCGCCCTCTCCGCCGTCGCTCACGACTGGGTGGTGCAAGCCGTCCTCGATCGGGTGAGAGAGGTCTACTACATGGTGGACCCCATCGGCTTCGGCATCTCCGACTGGGTGGACGTCCTCTTCATGGACAGCGACCCCGGTGGCAGCGACGTGACCCAGATCTGCATCGGCGGCGCAGACCCGTCGGGACAGGGCGTGATCGGCAGCATCCTGATCGACCCCCAGAACGGCAACAAGAGCAGCGTCGAATGCGGCACCATCCCACCGACGGGGATCTTCCCGAGAGAGATGACGGTCTACGGTGGCCAGGCCGACTACCAGACCACCTTTGCGGGGGTGCTCGCCTCCCTCGGCGGCACGCCGGTGGGGGAGCACGCCCTGGACCCGATCGTCATCGACCCCCTCTTCGACCCCCAGAGCGCCACAGCCCAGGAGATTCTCCGCTGGGACGAGGTCCAGCTGGCCATCACCAACTTCGGCAATGCGCTGGGCTCGATCGTCGCGCACGAGAGGCGGGGCATGCCCTCGGCCTCGTGGCCCCGGGCGCGCCGGGTGTCGGACTGCACGGCGGCTCGATCGGCCTCGAGTTCTCCCACGACGTCACCTCCGACGGCGTCACCTCGCCGAGCCCGAACTACCTGATGAAGCACGGTGGCAACTTCAGCTTCGGCAAGCTCGCCGGGCTGAGCGGCTACTCCCTCCCCTACCTGCGGCCGCTGGATCACGCCTACCTGCGCGACCGCGTGGTGATCGACTCCAGCGTGACCGCGCTCCTGTGGCCGCCGACCCTCTCCGACGTCAGCCCGTCCCAGATCACCAGCACCACCCAGATCACGGTGACTGGCCTCGGCTTCGCCGACACACCGAGACTTCAGCTCGAGAGCGACACCACCACCTACGAGCTCATCGCAGAGACCTTCGTCTCCATGACCGAGATGACCGCCTGGGTGATCTCGATCCAGGTGCCCCCGGACACCTACGACCTGGTGATCACCAACCCCGACGGCCAGACCGATCGATTGCTCGACGCCGTCGTCGTCGGCCCCTAGGAATCCGCGCCCCACAGCCGAGCTCAGCCGCGCAGCGGGCGGACGCTCGCCCCATCTGCCGCCCCGAGCGAGGCGGAGCGCCCGGTGCCGAGAGCCCTGGATCGGGCGTGGGCCAGGGTCGCCGTGGGAACCGCTACCGACTCTACGTCCACGCCCTCTCGCCGCTTGCCCACCCCAGCATCGGCGCGAGCCACGGAGAGAGCGGTTGGGTGCGCTGTGCGCGCGTCGTGGTCGTTCGGGCGGGGATTCGGAAGGTTGGTGAAGGGGGAGGTTCGCGTGGGTGGGGGTCTTGTCTCGGGGCGTGTGGGTGGGCGCGGGCTGCCGAGCGTCCGGCGCGGGGCGTGGGGGCTTCGTTGGAGGTTTCTTGCCCGATCGAGAGAAAGTGCTTGACGGGGATAAAAGATCGCCGTTTTCTACACCATCATGAGTCGACGCCGTCCCCAACAGCTAGAGCTCAAGCACTACGGCTGGGGCGGTAAGCGGCCCGGTGCCGGGAGGAAGCCCGGGCCCAACCCCAGCGTGCGGCACCTCTCCCGGGCGGCCCTGGCCTCCCGGCATC
>NYXZ01000066.1 GCA_002686595.1 Planctomycetota bacterium
CGCCGAAGTGGGCGCCGAAGTGGGCGCCGAAGTGGGCGCCGAAGTGGGCGCCGAAGTGGGCGCCGAAGTGGGCGCCGAGGTGGACGCCCAGGTCGGCGCCGACGGCCTGCTGTCCCCCACCACCGAACAGGAATCCGGCCCCGGCGGGAGCACCTGCTTCGAGCCCGGCGCGCCGCCAACCGCCGAACGGGCCACGACCCAGCTACGCCTGGAGCTATTGGAGGCCGCCGCCGACTCCGCCGACCGCCTCGGCCACCGGGAACGCCAGCGGGAGGTCCTCGAACGCCTCGCTGAACTCGACCTTGATCCCAAGGAGACTCCTGATCTCGCCGGTCGCGTCTACCTGCTCCACGGCCGCCAGGCCGCCGCCGACGGTCGTCTGGGCCTGGCCCGCGGCCTGTACCGCAACGCCGCTGAACTTTTCGAAAGTGCCGGCCATGACCACCATTCCAGCGAAGCCAAACGCCGCCTAGCCCTCATCCAGAGCCAGGTGGGCAACTGGGAAGAGGCCCGCGCCCTGGCCCGCCGGGCCGGCGGACTGGCCACGGACGGCCCCCAACAGGCCGCCGCCCTCATTGCGGAAGGCGTCATCGATGTCTTGGAGGACCAGTTGGAGGAAGCCCTGTCCAAGGCTTCCCGGGCCGCCGCCCTGCTGCGCCGGGCCACGCGCCCCGCTTCCCCCGAGCGCCTGCGCCACCTCGGGACCGGCGCCGCCGTGCATCTGCTACGGGCTCGAGCCTGGCGCCAGGCCGGTCGCCGCCTGCGGGCCCTGGCCGCCGCCCGCCGAGCCCTGCGCACGGCCCGCGCAGCCGGCGAGGTCCGCCTGGAGATCGAATGCCTGGCCCGCCAGGGCGCCCTGCTCCTGGACACGGACCAGGTGGAGCCCGCCGAAGACAGCCTGCGGGAAGCCCTGGTCCTGGCGCGCCGCTTGGACGATCGCCGCGGCCAGGCCCTGGCTGGGATTTTCCTCGGCATCCTGCTGACAGAGGCCGGACGCCCCGACGCGCGCTCGGAGGTCGAGCGCTCCCGGGTGCTGGCCGAAGAACTGGGCCTGGGCAGCCTCCTGGCCCTGACCCTGGCCATCCGCGCCCGCATCGACCTCCTGGCCCGCGGTCCAGCTGGTGAGCGCGACGCAAGTCAGAGCCTGGCCGCCGCGGCCCGCGCCAACGGCGCCGCCCTGAATGCCATCGAACGCTTCGGCGTTGAACTCTCCGACCGCATCGTCGTGCTGGGCACCCAAGCCCTGATCCTGGACGCCGCCGGTGAAGGAGATGCCGCCCGCGAACTGGTCCGCGACCTGCGGCGCACCATGCGCCGCGTCAACCAGCGCCTGACCGACCCCGTACACCGCCGCCGCCACCGCCTGTGGACCACCCGCCTGTTGCAGGCCGTGCTGTCCCCAGCGGGCCCGGTCTACCCACGAGCCCGCTTCCGCCTGCTGGACCAAGGCGACGAATAGACCCCCCGGGCTTGGGGGACCAGCCTGTTGCAAGCTGTTCTGTCCCCAGCGGCCCGGTCTACCTATGAGCCCGTTTCCGTCTGCTGGACCAAGGCGACGAATAGACCCCCCGGGCTTGGGGGACCAGCCTGTTGCAAGCTGTTCTGTCCCCAGCGGGCCCGGTCTACCCACGAGCCCGCTTCCGTCTGCTGGACCAAGGCGACGAATGGATCCCCCCCGGCCCGTGCCTAGGGGATCAGCCCCTGGCATGGATGGGTGATCAACGGCCCGGCCAGAGTGAAGACCGGCTGCCGAGCCTGTCCGGTGTGAGTTTTTCAAAAAAGGAGGCGACCATCTCCTTTTTGCTCTTGAGATTGAGTCCCATTTGCTGCTATTCTTCCCCCATGTCCGTTCTCCCGCTTCTTTTCCTAGGCCTCGGCGCCCTCCAGGCCGATCCCGGCGTCCAGGGCGCCCCGGCCATCAACGGCCCGGTGACCATCGAGCGCCGCTCAGGCCTGATGGGAACTGCCCTGCGCTTGTCGGTCACCGCCGCCGACCGCCCCACGGCCCTGGCCGCCAGCGAGGCGGCCTTGGTGGCCCTGCTGGCGGCCCAGCGGCGCCTTTCCACCTGGACGGAGGGAGGCGAACTGAGCGAGCTGAACAGCGCTCCCCTCGGCGCGCCCCAAACCCTCTCCCCCCTCTTGGACCGCGAGCTGACGCGCTGCGCCCATTGGTGGCGAGCCACCGCTGGAGCCTTCGATCCCGCCCTGGCTCCCCTGGTGGCGGCCTGGGGTCTGCGCGGCAGGGGCCGCCTGCCCGCCAGCGCGGAGCTGGCCGCCGCCCGGGAAGCCTCCACCTGGCAACGCGGCCGCCTGATTGAAGGCACCTTCACTCGCAACACCCACCAGCCCTTGCTGGAAGAAGGCGCCTTCGGCAAGGGCGCCGGCCTGGCCGCTGCCCTGCTGGCCTTGGAACAGACCGGTGCCCAGGCGGCCCTGCTCGATCTCGGCGGCCAGATAGCCCTTCACGGCCCCGGTGAACGCGCCCTGCATCTGGCGGACCCCGTGGATCGCCAGCGCCCGGTTCTCGAACTTGTCATGACAGGCGGATCCCTGGCTACCTCTGGTAACTCTGAACGGAGCTCCGCACGTGCCGCTGGAATCCGCGGCCACATCCTCGACCCGCGCACGGGCCAGCCGGCCGCCACCACCGGCAGTTACACGGTCTGGACTCCGAGTCCACTGGATGCGGATTGCCTTTCCACGGCCCTGTTCGTCATGGGCCCGGCGCAGGCCTGGGCCTGGGTTCAGGCCCGGCGCCAGAACCAGGAGAGCAGTTCGACAACCAACCCTGTCGTGGAACTCATCATCCTGGACTGGCACGGAGACAAACTCCGAGCCGTGGCCACGCCCGGCTTCAAGGGTCGCCTGCGAGCCTTGAGCCATGACATCGAGCTCACCTTCCCGCTCGACGGGGAGGTTCCTTGGAAGTGAGCGACCTTTAATCGCCGGCGTCGCGTTCAGCTGAACGCGGCTCCGGTGGTTTCCTTCACATATCCCCAACGCAACAACCCAACAACTGATGTACAGCCAACGCAAGCACACCACACGCCTGGGCACAATCGCCCTGTTGGTGGCCACCCTGGGCGGCCACGCCGTCGCCCAGGACACATCCATCACGGAACTCGAACGGCGCATCGCCATCCTGGCGGAGGAACTCGAGGACCTGCAACTCACCGACATCATGCCCGCCGCCGAGGGCAGCGAGTTCGGCCTGGGCCCGGCCGCCTCGAAGGTCTACCGCAAGGAACAGGGCCTCTCCATCGGCGGCTATGGCGAAGGCCGTTACCGAAACTACGGCGGCGCAGCGAAGGACGATGTCTTCGACTTCTACCGGGCCGTGCTCTACTTCGGCTACCGCTTCGACGAGGATTGGGTCTTCAACTCGGAGATCGAGATGGAGCATGTGAACGAACTCTCCGTGGAGTTCGCCTATCTCGACTGGCTCGGCGGCAGCGAGGCCCTGAACGCCCGCTTGGGTCTGATGTTGCTGCCCCTGGGCTTGGTAAACGAATACCACGAACCGACCACCTTCCTCGCGGCGAATCGCTCCATCATCGAGTCGCAACTCATACCCACGACCGCCCGGGAAAACGGCGTCGGCATTTTCGGCGCCCTGGGATCATGGGATTACAAGCTGTATCTCGTGAACGGCATGGACGGCACGGGCTTCACTGACGGCAGCCTACGCGGCGGACGCCAAAAGGGCGCCAAGGCCCTGGCCAACGACTTCGCCCTGGTCGGCTCCCTTGAAACCACCGCCAGCCCCGGCCTGCGCTACGGTGCCTCCGCCTACTTCGGCGACTCCGGCCAGGACCAGGGCCAGGGCGAAATGGCCACCAGCATCGTCGAAACCCACTGCGACTACCGCGCCGGTTCTCTGTGGGCCCGGGGCCTCTTGGCCTTCGCCAAGGTCGACGAACGCACGGCCGGCGATATTAACCTCTCGGGCAGCTACGCCGAGGTGGGCTACGACCTCCTCGACGGCGGCGAACAAGCCCTCTTCCCGTTCCTGCGTTATGAGCACATGGATGAGAACGACGGCAACAACACCACCGCCCTGACCTACGGCCTGCACTACCGCCCCTTGGACAGTCTGGTTCTCAAGTTGGACCACACGGACTTCGGGGATGGGGACGGCACCGATGTGACGACCTTCTTGATGGGTTATGTCTTCTAGCCGAATGCGCTCCATTCTGACCAGAGCCACCCGAGCCTGCCTGCTGGCGGGCCTGGGTGGCATTCCCGGAACTGGCCTCTGCACAGCGGCGCCCCTGGGCACGCCCACCCAGCAACCGGCGTCGGCCAGTTATGAATCCCTGACGCTCGCAGAGGCCCTGGCCCTGGCCTTTCCAAAGTGCGAGGTCGAGCGCGGCACGATCTACCTGGACAAGGCGCAACGCGCCGCCGTGGAACGGGCCGCGGGCGCGCCATTGGTGACCCGCGTCCTGCACCCCTATCGCGCTAGCCGCAGCGACCCGAAAACCGGGCTGGTCCAGGAAGTCGGCACGGCCTACTTCGAGACCCACCGCGTGCGCGCCAAACGCGAGACCCTGATGGTGGTGGTGGATCCCCATGGCCGCCTGGTACGCATTGAAGTCCTGGCGTTTCGCGAACCGCGGGAGTACCTGCCGCGGCGCCCATTCTACGCCCAGTTCGCCAGCCGCCAGTTGGATGACTCCCTGCGCCTTGGCAAGGGCCTGCGCACCGTGGCAGGCTGCACCCTGACCTGTCGCGCCACGGAACAGGCCGCGCGCCGCATCCTGGCCCTGGACCGCGTGCTGGCGGAGTCGCCGGAACCGCAGCCCGCTCCGGCCCCCAAGCCAATTCCAAAGCCAACTCCCGAGCCCAAGCCAGCTCCCGAGCCCGCTCCCGAGCCAAGCCCCGCGCTCACCGTCACCCCCACCGGCACCTGACCCCGTGAAGTCCTCAAGTGTGCGCCTGACGCACACCGCCAACCTCCTCGTCTGCCTCAGCGGCCTGCTCTACGGTGGCCTGCGCTACTGCGCCCGCCGCGAGGGTGACTTCGGCCCTGAAAGCCATCCCGCCGAAGATCCCCTGCGCTCGCTCCACATTGTCACGGCCCCCCTACTGATCTGGGCCGTGGCCGCCATCTGGCACGAGCACATTTGGCCTAGCCTGCGCGCCGGGATTCAGACCCGCCGCCGCACGGGCCTCACCCTGACAATCAGCTTCGCGCCCATGGTCCTCTCCGCCTATCTGCTACAGGTCAGCGTGGAAGATGCCTGGCGCTCCCTGTGGCTCTGGCTACACCTGGCGAGTTCTGGCCTGTGGCTGGTCACCATGCTCATCCACCTGGTGTTGCCCCGCGCTCCCCGCATGCCAGACGAATCAACTCCCGGCTGAGTCCGGCGCCTGCGCCCCCACCTCGTTCTTCCTACCAAAGGCTCGCTCCAGGGCCCAGCCCGCTCCGTGCATGCCGTGCCCACGGCGTTGGTCAGCCACAATCGCTCGCCAGTCGGCTTTCCAACCCTCGCGCTCCGGGTCATAGGCCCCCATGAAGCGGGCGTAGTCCGTGCGCGCCAGGGACGGCCCCCGTTCCTGATCGTCTCGCAAGATACGCCGCAGAAGCCGCCGCAAGTTGCGGCGCCGTTCCCCTTCAGCCAAGCTGGGACGGAACTCGGAACGATCCAGGTCCAGCACCCACAGCGTGGGCTGCGTGCTCTCCAAATCCGCCCGCGTCACCAATAGGTTGGCCGGCTGCAAATCGCGATGCATGAAACCCGCCCCGTGCAGCCGCCGCAACAAGTCGCCGGCGGCGCGCACCAAGCCCGCCAGAGCTCGGCGCGGCAGGACGCCGGCGCGCACTTCATCCAAAACCTGGCGCAGATCGACCGCATCCTCAACGCGGCGCACCAAGAGATCCAGCGTCCACCCCGCTCCGGCCCGGCGCCGGGCCCGGGCTGCGACGATGGTGGGCGTCGCCACGCCAATGCGCTGCAACTCGTCCGAGAGAATCAACTCCCGGAACGGGCGCTGGGCATCGAGGAAGCGACTGCCGGTGGCCCAACGCAACAATCCTCCGTGGGAGAAGCGGCGCAGGAGGAATGTTTCGTCCGGTGTATCTAGCTCAAAGAGCGGGCGCCGCCCAGCCAATTGGCTGAGCCGCAGGTGCCCGTCGCTTTCAGGCCCGAAGCCCACTCGGTGCAGGGCGGTGGCCACGCTCCCGTGGACCGCCATCACGCCCCGGGGACTCTCCTCCAGGAAGTAGCCGCCGGGCAGCTGCTCCAACACGGGAAAAGTGGCCATGGGTGCCGCCCTAAGCAGCTCCGCGCCTTAGAGCCCAGCCCCGAACCCTGTGGCAGGGGCGTCATTCGTTTCTACTACCTTCTCTTCAGTGATCGCCACCGGAGAGGGCTCTTCGGCCACGGGCTCGGGTGCCACGGACTCGGGTGCCACCGGCTCGAGAATCACAGGTTCAGGAACAGCGGGCTCCAGAACACCACTGCCGAACCCTCCCCCGGCGGGTGCCGCGCCGGTCGCGGGCCGAACCTCCCGCGCCGGTCGTTCGTCCCGCGCCGGTCGCTCGTCCCGCGCCGGTCGCTCGTCCCGCGCCGGTCGCTC
>NYXZ01000122.1 GCA_002686595.1 Planctomycetota bacterium
CTCTACCACCGCGTCATCATCAAGGACCGACGCGGTCGAGACCGACGCGGTCAAGACCGATCCGGTCAAGACCGATCCGGTCGAGACCAGCTCGGTCGTGGCCCAGATGAGTCCACTGCCCCGGGAACCCAGGCCTGATGGGCGTCTACCTCGACCACAACGCCACCAGCCCCCTGCGGCCCGCGGTGCGCTCCGCCCTGATCGAGGCCCTCGACACCCTGCCCGGGAATCCCTCCAGCGTCCACGGCCCGGGCCGCGCCGCGCGGGCCGCCCTCGACAACGCCCGGGAGCGTATTGCCCGCGCCCTCGGTGTCGCCGAGGGCGAGATCCTCTTCACCTCCGGCGGCACCGAGTCCAACAACCTGGCCCTGCGCGGCCTGCTGTCCCACGCCACAGAAGCGCCGCAAGGCCCCTCCCTGGTCACCACCGCCACGGAACATCCGTCCATCCTGCGCCCCGCCGAACACCTGGCGCAAAGCGGCCACCGCGTTGTCATCGTCCCGGTCGACGGACACGGCCTGGTGAACACGGCGGACCTGCTGGCCGCTGCCCTGCCCGCCGAGGCATCGGCGGACGACGCACAAGCAGCCGAGGCACAAGCAGCCGACGCCCTGCCCGTCGACGCACAAGCAACCGGCGGCCAAGCCCCATCCGCTCCGGCGCGCTTGATCTCCGTCTGCGCCGCCGGTGGCGAAAGCGCCGCCGTGCCAGACCTGCCCGCCCTGGGTGCAGCCCTGACCGCCCTTCCGCCACAGGACCGCCCCCTGTTTCACACCGACGCCACCCAAGCCCTCGGCCGCCTGCCCCTGGCCTTGGACGAGTGGGGTGTGGACCTGGCCTCCTTCTCGGCCCACAAGTTCGGCGGTCCGCGCGGCGTCGGCATCCTCTACCGCTCCCCTCGCGCCGCCCTCAAACCCCAACTCCTCGGTGGTGAACAGGAACTCGGCCTGCGTCCGGGCACCGAGAATGTGGCCTCCATCGTGGCCACCGCCGTGGCTGTGGAACTCGCCATTGAGGAACAGGAAAGCCTCGCCCGGCGCGCCACGGCCCACATCGCCCTGCTCTTAGAACTCTTGGCCCAGCGCATTCCGGCCGTCCGCTTGACCGGCCCGCCAGCGGTCTTCGACCAGGACGGCGCACACCAAACTGCACACCGCGCCGCACACCTCCCGCGCCGTCTGCCGAACACCGCTACCTTGCTGATCCCCGGCGTGGAGGGGCGCATTCTGGCCACGCGCCTAGACCTCGCCGGCCTCGAAGCCAGCGCCGGCTCGGCCTGTGCCAGCGGTTCCCTCGAACCCAGCCTCGCCCTGCTCGCCATGGGCTATTCAGAAACAGACGCCCGCGCCGGCCTGCGCCTCTCCACCGGCTGGAACACAACGGAGGAAGATATCCACAGGGCTGTTGATATCTTGTGGACAACGCTCGCCGGTCGCGCCGCACGTCGTTAGTTCGTCGCTCGCCTGTGGGCGAGCTGTGAAGAGTTCCGGCGCCAGCGTTGACGCGCGCACTCGCCGTCGGTGTAATGCTCCTCCTTCGCGGCGGCCTCGCTCCCCCCGCGCAGCACTGCGGCGTGGCCCTCCCCATCTGGAAGGCGCCGCGCCACCTCCCCCAGGCCAGACCACCGGCAACCAAGGACAACAGCCCATGCAACCAGAGCGAGCGGTCACCGACGAGACCCCCATGGCCTCTATCAGCGCGACCCCCTCTGCCGAGTTGTCCACCGCCGCCGAGTCAGCTCCCGGGGCCGTTCTCTCTGGCGCCGACGCGACCGGCGACGACGCTGACCAAGCCGTGGAGCTAGAGCAGGTTTGGGCCGCCCTGCGGGAAGCCCTGGCCCGGCGCATGCAGCCGGAGCAATACGACACCTGGTTCCGCCGTTCGGCCCTGGCCTCCGTGGATGACACCACCGTGCGCGTCGCCGTGCAGAACACCTTCGCCCGCGACTGGATCAAGAACTACTACACGCGCGCCATCGACGAAGCCGCCCGCGAGCTGTGGAGCGACGGGAATCCCCCGCGCGCCATTGAAATCGTCGTCGATCCGGAAGCCGTGGCGCGGGCCGCGGCGGCTGCGCCCCCGGAGCCCGAGGCGCGGGCCGCGGACACGCCCGCCGCTCCCCAGCCGGCGGAGACCGCCCCCGCCACTCCGCCAGCGAACAGCTGCCTGGCCAACG
The DNA here is from genome assembly GCA_002686595.1 of Planctomycetota bacterium. GTDB lineage: Bacteria > Planctomycetota > UBA1135 > UBA1135. The sequence continues at coordinate 2,177 of NYXZ01000122.1, forward strand.
TCGTCGGCGGTGTCCTGTGCACCAGCGACATCGTCCTCAACCGCCGCTACACCTTCGACAACTTCGTCGTCGGCCCCTGCAACCGCTTCGCCCACGCGGCCTCCGTCGGCGTCGGCGAGGCCCCGGGCACCAACTACAACCCGTTCTTCCTGCACGGTTCGGTGGGCCTGGGCAAGACCCACCTTTTGCAGTCCATGTGTTGGAGCCTGCTGGAGCGCGAGCCCAACACGCGCATTCTCTATCTGTCCTGCGAGACCTTCGTCAATCACTTCATCAGCGCCCTCGAAGACGGTGACCTGCAGGCCTTCCGCCACAAGTACCGCAATGTGGACGTGCTCGTGGTGGATGACATCCACATCTTGGCGAACAAGGAACGCACCCAAGAGGAGTTCTTCCATACCTTCAACACGCTCTACAACGCCGGCAAGCAGATCGTGCTCTCCTCGGACAGCCCCCCCAGGGACATCCCCACGCTTCAGGAGCGTCTGGTTTCGCGCTTCAAGTGGGGCCTGGTGACCGAGATCGAGGCCCCTTGCTACGAAACACGCATGGCTATTCTGAAGCGCAAGAGCCGCGATCGAGGCACGGAGCTGCCGGATGATGTGGCCCAGCTGCTGGCGGAGAATGTGGAGTCGAACATCCGCGAACTGGAGGGGGCCGTGACGCGCCTGATGGGCTTTGCCTCCCTCTCCGGCCAGGCCGTCACGCCGGAGCTGGCCCGCCAAGCCCTCTCGGACCTCTTCCCAGCCACCATCGGGGCGCCGACCATCCATGACATTCTGTCGCTGGTCACGGAGCACTTCTCCGTGCGCCTGGCCGACCTCCAGTCCCGCCGCCGGACCCAGTCCATCGTCCTGCCGCGCCAGGTAGCCATGTACCTCGCGCGCAAGATCACCCCCCTTTCCCTGGAGGAGATCGGCAGCTACTTCGGCGGCCGCGACCACTCCACCGTGCTCCACGCCGTCAACAAAGTCTCGGGCACCCTCGAGCGCGACCCCGCCATGGCGCGCCTGGCGGAGTCCCTGCTCGGGCGCCTCGGCAGCGCCTAGGCGACCGCCGTGACGCCCCCTGCGCGCCGCTCCGCGAAGCCTGGCTGCCTCGCCGCCAGCTTGGCCCGGAAGGCGCGCCGGCGGCTACCCCGCTCGCAGGCCCGCCCGGCTAGCAAGCCCCGCCCGGCGGCTGCTCACCGGACCGCTCGCCGCCGCCAACGCCTCCATTTCCCGCCCCTATGGCTTTCCCGCCCCCTATTCCCTAATCTAGCCCTGCCTGGATCCCCGTGGATCCCGGCCCTCCCGGGTTGTCCACAGGCCCCCTCGGCTCCGTGGAAACGGCCCCTGACAAGTCGTGGAAAACTGCCACCCAGACCCGTTTTTGTCCCCCCCTCTCCACGCCGGTGTCGCGCCCCGCACCGTCCGCCTGAACAACCTGAGGCCTCTCAACCACAACACACCGCCGGTCCACAACCATCCGCGCCTTCCCCACAGGCGGCGCACCTCTTGGCGGCCCATATAACACAACGACTTACGACCTGCACACCAACGTTTATCCACAACTTTGGCCGGCCCTTAAGAATACTAAGAGTTTTAACTTAAGCAGGGCCGGAAAACCGCGTTCCACAGTTCTAGTTCCACCGGCCTCGATCAACCACTGACACCACTCCCTCGACACACAACACACATGAAGGTCCTCTGCAACCGTGAGAAACTCCGTGAAGGTCTGGCAATTACCAATGGCGTGATTCCCACCCGCAGCACCAAGGCTGTCCTTGAGAATGTCTGCCTGGTCGCCACCGACGACACCCTGGAGTTGGTGGGCACAGATCTCGAGGTCTCCGTGCGCTACCGCATTGACGATGTCAAGGTAGAGGAGCCGGGCCCGGCGGTTATACCCTCGCGCGTGGCCCTGGACTTCGTGCGCGACCTCTCCGGCGAAACCGTCACACTCGAAACGAAGGATGGTAACTGCTTCATTACCAGCGGCGCCGACAGTTGTGAGCTGGTGACCGTGGACCCCGACGAGTATCCAGTGGTGCCGCGCTTCGACGCCGAAAAACAGCTCCCGCTCCAGGGAGGTATCCTGACGCGCCTCGTCAATCAGACCTCCTTCGCCGCCGCTCGCGAGCCAGGCCGCTATGCCATGCACGGCATCCTGCTGGCCATCGAGGACGATTGTCTGCGCATGGTTGGGACGGATGGGCGACGCCTGGCCCTCTCCAGTACCCCGGTGGACGCGGGCAAGGGCGAGTGGGCGCCTGTCATCGTGCCAGCCAAGGGCATGCAACTTTTCTGTCGCGTGATTTCCGATCCCCTGGACACGATCCATCTGGACCTGGGTGAACACCAGATAGGTATGCAGACGCAAAACGCGGAGATTTTTGCCCGGTTGATCGACGGTGAGTTCCCGCGCTACGCTGCCGTCGTACCGACGGATTGTGAACAGTCTCTGGAGGCGGACACGGAACTCTTGAACAAAAAACTGCGTCTGGTGGCCAATGTCACCGGTGAGGATGCGCGCGCCGTGAAGTTCAAGCTGAAGAAGAAAGAGTTGGAGCTCTTCGGGCAATCCATTGGGCGCGGCGAGGCCACGGCTCACATGGAAGTGGCCTTCACGGGTAAGGCTGCCGAGGTGGCCTTCAACCCGGACTATGTGCTAGATGGCCTCAAAAACTGCGAGGGCGACACCGTTCGCCTGGAGTTCAAGGACCGCACCAGCCCCGGCAAATTCACCCTCGGCGAGAACTTTGTCTATGTGGTGATGCCCATCACCGTGGATGCCTGAGGGATTGATCTCTCCGGCGCCGCGGGCGTGGAGAAACTAAATGGCAAGCCAATCAACGGGCGCGGGCAAGGGGCGCCGGGGAGGATTGACCTCCCTCGGCGACGCCCTCGGCGGCTTTTTGAGGGAGAGCGGCCTGGGAGCCAAACTGCGCGATTGGGATATTTACGACGCCTGGGGCAAGGCGCTCGGGCCGGACCTCGCGCGCCGCGCGCGACCCGTCGGATTCAATCGCGGCGAACTGGTCATTGAAGTGGAGTCGGCGGCGCACATGCACGAACTGCGCAACTTCAGCGGCGAGGCCCTGCGCAAAAAAACAAACGAGCTTCTTGGCAGCCAGCGAGTTCTGGCCGTGCTCTTCAAGCTAAAACAGTAGACAACAGCACTACAACAGTGACCCAGCGGACATGACACAGGACAAAAAACAGCAAACGAGCTACGGCGCAGACTCGATCACGGTCCTCGAAGGGCTCGAAGCGGTGCGCGTGCGCCCGGCCATGTACATCGGCGACACCGATGTGCGCGGCCTGCACCACCTGATTTGGGAGGTGGTGGACAACGCCATGGACGAGGCCCTGGCCGGTTTCGCCAGCACCTGTTCGGTCACCATCTGTGAAGACGGCTCGGTCAAGGTCACCGACGATGGACGTGGCATCCCCGTGGGCATGCACGCCAAGGAGGGCCTGCCCGCGGTGGAGGTAGTGCTCAGCAGCCTGCACGCCGGCGGCAAGTTCGACAGCGGCGCCTACCAGGTCTCCGGCGGCTTGCACGGCGTCGGCGTCTCCTGTGTGAACGCCCTGTCGGAGTGGCTGGAAGTGCGCGTTCATCAGGACGGCAAGCTACACGAGATGCGTTTTGAACGGGGCCAGCGCGCCCGTGAGCTGAATGTCATCGGCGACTCAGGCCAAACCGGCACGGAAATCCTGTTCAAGCCGGACGATGAAATCTTCAGCACGGTGGAGTTCGACTTCGAGATCGTCTCCAACCGCCTGCGGGAGATGGCCTATCTGATGGGTTCGAGCGGCGTAGACATTCGGCTTGAAGACAAACGCACCGGCAATCGCGAGCAGTTCAAGTTCCCAGAGGGCTTGCGCACATTCGTCGAGCACATCAACAAGAATCGCCAGGCGCTGCACCCGGAGGTCGTGCACTTTGTGAAGCGCATGGCCGTGCCCGAGGATCCTTCCCAGGAGTACGAGGTTGAACTGGCCCTGCAGTACACGGACGCGTACCAGGAGACGATCCACACCTTCGCCAACAACATCAACACGCACTCCGGCGGCACACACCTCTCCGGTTTGCGAACAGCCTTGACGCGCACCCTGGGCAACTACGCGCGGCGCGAGAAGGTGGTCAAGGAGGGCAACCAAGCTCCAAGCGGAGATGATTTTCGCGAAGGCCTGACCGCCGTGCTTTCGATCAAACTGCCAGAGCCGCAATTCGAAGGGCAGACCAAGGAGAAGCTAGGCAACCGCGAGGCCGCCGGGATGGTGGAGACGGTAGTTGGCGAACAGTTCTCCACCTATCTTGAGGAACACCCAGCGGTGGCCAAGACCATCGTGCTCAAAGCCGTACGCGCCCAACAGGCCAGGGAAGCTGCTCGCAAGGCGCGCGAGTTGGTGCGCCGCAAGAGCGCTTTGGCCAGCGGCAACCTGCCGGGCAAGTTGGCGGACTGTCAATCGAAGGACCTCGAAGAGTCAGAGATCTTCATCGTCGAGGGTGATTCGGCCGGGGGCTCGGCCAAGATGGGCCGCGACCGCCGCTTCCAAGCCATCCTGCCGCTCAAGGGCAAGATCTTGAATGTGGAGAAGGCGCGTCTTGACAAGATGCTCTCCCATTCCGAGATCCAACTCATCATTTCCGCCCTCGGATGCGGCATCGCCGAGGAGTTTGACCTCGACAAACTGCGCTACGGCAAGATCATCATCATGACCGACGCTGATGTGGACGGCTCCCACATTCGCACGCTGCTGTTGACCTTCTTCTTCCGCCACATGGGGGAGCTGATCGATGCCGGACGCCTCTATATCGCCCAGCCGCCGCTTTACAAACTGTCCAACAAGAAGGAGTTCCACTACGTCACGACGGACGCGGATCTGCGCAGCCTGCTAATCGAACGCGGCTTGGCCGGGCGTTCAATTACAGATAACGCCAGCGGCAAGAGCTTTGTCGGCGCCGAACTCCAGGCCCTTTGCCGCGACCTCGAAAGGGTCACCAGCTTGACCACCGACTGCCTGCCGGCCTGGACCGAGGTCAGCCTGGAACAATTTCTGGAGCGCTGGAATGGCGAGCATCTAGCGGCCCACGCGGCCCGCGATTTGGTGACCCCGGGCGCGCCGGACGCCGCCACATCAGAACGGACAGACCAGCCCTACACCTTCTACGACACCCTGGAAGAACTCGAGAACTACCAGGAGTTGTGTCGCGCCACACTGACGGCCGGGACCGAGGGCGGAGAGCTCCGAATCTTCAGCGGCCCGGAGGGCGGCGTGGTCCGTGACCAGGCGCAACTCGAGGTGGTCCACCTCACCCACGCGGAGGAGCTCTCCAAGGTACTGCGCTCGCTGGCCGCCTCCGGCCTGACCTTGTTGGGCAGCGCAAAGACGCAGCAGGAAGGAGGCGAGCGCTGGACAGTTTCCGATGGCAAGCAGTCCGCCTCCACAAGCGGCCTTCAGCAACTGGCCTCCCAAGTCCAGCAACTGGCCCAGGCGGACATGGATGTGCAGCGCTATAAAGGCCTGGGCGAGATGGACGCGGACCAACTCTGGGAGTCCACCATGGACCCGGAAATCCGCTCCCTCTATCAGGTGACCGTGGACGATGCCATTACCGCCGACGAGACCTTCACGATTCTGATGAGCGACGGAGTAGAGGCCCGGCGCCAGTACATCGAGCGTCACGCACTAGAAGTCACAAACCTCGACATCTAGGAGTACGGCGCGGTTAGGGAACTCAGGCGGCGAAGCTTCCGTCCAAGGGCGGGGCGCCATAACCGAACACCCGAACGCGTAAGGGATAGGCAACATCTTGATTCGTGGTTCGTAGCGCGTGGCCGTAACGATCACCAGACACAAAGCCGTGAACGTCCGTAACCGGACGCCAGCGGTGCAACTCCACTTAACCATGCAAAAAACGCTGCGCCCGATAGCCTTCGCCTGTTGTCTCCTATTTGCCACACCCGCCGCCAAAGGAGGGGATCCTGGATCGAACTTCTGCACGGCGGCCCCCAACTCCACGGGCGTTGGGTCTACGCTGGCAGGCAGCGGGACAGCTGATATCTCTCGCAATGACCTGGTGCTGCGGGCGGAGCAGTTGCCTCCCAATCGAGTGGGCCTCTTCTTCTACGGCGCGGAGGAGTACTCTGGTCCATTTGGCAATGGCATCCGCTGCGTCGGCGCGGGAGGGGTGGGCGTCTTTCGGCTAAGCCCGCCTTTGCCCACCGGTAGCGGCACCATGGAGCATGCGGTGGACTACGGCATGCAGTCGGCCGGCGCCGGGCAGATCACAGCCGGAATAACCTGGTATTTCCAAGCCTGGTACAGGGACCCGGCAGCGGGGGGGGCAAACTTCAACCTGACAGATGGCTATGCGATTTCATTTAACTGTGGTGTTGGCGAAGGTCTGTATGCGGGGATGCAGGCAATCCCTGGCGGATCGTATTTGATGGGCGACCATAACGGCACGGGCTACTCAAACGAACGCCCCCTTCACGAGGTCGAGCTTGACGCATTCTACATGGACACACACGAGGTGACTCTTGAGCGTTTTGCCGGCTTCCTAACATGTGCCCAGGGGCGCGGCGAAATCGAAATAGACATGGTGGCCGGCGGCGTGCAGCAAGTGGGAGGGGCAGGAGAGATCATCTGCCACATCACTACCACTAGCTCAACTAGCCGGCTCGAGTGGGACGCGACGAACGCCTCCTTCGGCGCCGTTCCTGGCTGGGAAGACCACCCGGTTATGGAGGTTTCCTGGTACGGGGCGGCTCTCTTTGCCAACAACCTAAGCCGCGCCCACGGCCTGACTCCGTGCTACGACGAGACAAGCTGGGAGTGTGACCATGGAGCCAGCGGTTATCGCCTGCCAACCGAGGCGGAATGGGAATACGCGGCACGGGCGGGCACAACGAGCATGTATCCATGGGGCGGCCTGGCCGCTGGCCAGCACGCCAACTACTCCGGCTCAGGCGATGCGTTTGAAACGCAGGGCCCCGCCACCACACCGGTGGGTTATTACAACGGCAATCAACAACCCAGTGGGGTTGACATGGCCAACGGGTTTGGGCTCTACGACATGATCGGCAACGTCGCCGAACTCTGCGGCGATTGGTATGAGTACGACTACTACGCAACCAGCCCAACAGAGAATCCCAAGGGCCCAACGGCGAGTGGCAAGCGCGTAATCCGCGGAGGGGATCATACTGACGAAGACGCCTGGTACCTACGCACGGCGGCCCGCGGTTGGGCATACCCACATTATCGCTATCAGGCGATCGGCTTCCGGCTGGTCGCGGCGCACTAAGGACTGGAAGCCACCGTCAGGGCGGGGCCCGAGCGACACGACCGCAATTTCGATCGGTGGGCCCCTTATCAATCAAGAAGGCCGCGCTGACCTGTCGATCATCAGAGCGTGAGACAGCGCCACCGTTTCGACTACAGCCGTTTGGCCACCGCCCTGGCGGAGCGTCTGCCGGCGACAGAGCTGCAGGGGGCCCTGGCCAGGGACGGGGACTTCCCGCGGGCTGTGCTGGAAAGCGGCGGGATCACGGATTGGGAGCTTTCGCAAGTGGCCTGCGAGATCTACGGCTTGCCGTTCTTGCCGGTCGACCAGGCCCAGCCCGCGCCAAGCCTGGTGGCTGAGTTGCTCGCGGCTGGACACGGCCCACTGCTGCGCCGCTCGGGTCTGGTGCCGTTGGCCAAGAACGGTCAACTGCTAACAGTTGCCATGCCGGCCCTGGTGCCGGCAGCAGTGCTGGACGAGCTGGCGCGGGAAACAGGGTTGGTGCCGGCTCCGGTGGTGGGCACAGTCATGACCAATGCCCGCTGGCTAGACGAGTTCGTGCCGGAAGAGGAACTCGCGGAGCGGCCGGCGGACGAGAGTTCAGACCAGGAGCCCTCAGCGCCCCTGCCGGGAACAGTCTGGCGCGGGAAAAGGCCGACGCGCCCGAACTAGGAGTGGCGAGGAGTCTGCTGCTTGGCCGCCGGCTGGCGGCGGGCATCAGCGCGCAGGAGCTCGCCAGGCGCCGCCGAGGTTTTTAGCCAAGAGGCGGTCAGCCAACCGCGGCGCAAACAGGCCGAGGGCTGCGAGCAGCCGCCACTTGCGACGCAGCGAGGTTTCCGGGCGCGGGCAGGCGTCCAACTGCAGAATGATGCGGGCCACCGCGTCGGCCGAATCGGAAGCCGCGAAGTCCGGGTGGGGCAGGCCTGCCGGATTGGCCTGGGCTTCGAAGAATCCGGTGGCGGTCAGGGCTGGCTCCAGGTTGCAGACAGCGATGCCGTCCGGCGCCCACTCCAGGCGCAGGGCCTCGCCGATGGAGGAAAGGGCCGCTTTGCTGGCGCCGTAGACGGCCTGGCCCGGCACGCCCCGGCGGCCGAGAACCGAGGAGACGTTTACCAAGACCGGCAGCTGGCCGCGCCGCAAGAGCGGCAGGCCGGCTCTGGCCACCAGCAAGGGACCGATCACATTGGTATCCAAGACGCGGCGGGCGTGGGGCGCATCGAGCTCCTCGATGCGCGCCCGGTAACCGATGCCGGCGTTGTTTACGAGCAGGTCCAAGCCGCCGAAGGACTCCTCCAACATGTCGAAGGCTTGGGCCAAGGTCTGCTCATCGCCCACATCAGCTTCCAGGATCAGGTGGCCGCTAGGCCCCGGCCCGTTTCGGTTGTCGGTCGCGGCCCGGCGCGCAAGGCCTGGAGCAGCCGGCGCGGGAAGCTCGGCCGCTAACCGCTCCAGGGCGTCGCGCCGCCGAGCCAAGAGAGCCACCCGGTAGCCAGCCGCGGCTGCTGCCCGCGCCGTTGCCGCGCCGATGCCCGACGAGGCGCCGGTGATCAGAATGCGCCTGTCGGCGGGGAAGGGACGAGCAGGGCCCGCGCTGTTTTCAGAGCCCATCAGCGCCCGGTTGTCTTGTGAAAGGCGATCAGTTGCTCGCGCCAACGACCTTGAATAGCCAAGGCCTTGCGCACCGCCGGGTCGGTGTCCCCACTGCTGGCCATCAAGCGCTCGACAAAGGGCACGGACTGGGTCAGGGCGCGGTCAAAGGCGCGCTTTGCGCCGCCGCCCTTCTCTTGGAAGAGGGCGTGGTTGCCAGCGGCCCGGGCCGTGGCGGCCTCGCGCGCCAAGGCGTAGCCAAGGGCGGCCTCATCCAAGGCACCCTTCCAAACCACCGTGTCTAAACTGGACCCGGGGGCGGGACGCTCATCGCCACCACCGGGCGCCGTGCCCAAGCGAGAGGCTGCCGAGCGCGTTCCTCCGCGGGAGCTATTCGAGCCCGGGCCAGCCGAGCGCCCCGGCGGCTGTTCTTCCGGTAGCGAAGAGAAAGGAACATATTCAGGCTCCCCCCCGGACGAGCTCTCGGCCTTGCGCGTCTTGGCCGCCAAGCCAGAGGCATAGAGGGCGGCGGAAACCAAGAGCACCAACGTGACAAGCGGAATGAGCGGGAAAGGTTTTTTTCGCGGAGGAGAACGGCGGTCCATGGCCCCACCATAGGGCTCATGGAGCCTGGGCAGAATAGCCAATGGAGGGTGTCAGCTACGGTTGCCAGACAACAACCCAAGAATCCATGGCGACTTGCGGGCCACCACTACCCGTCCCCCTGTTGAGCGCCGACCAGTCAGGGCACCAGCCCAAGGGCGGCCATCTGGCTGGTGACGGAGCAGTGCCGGGCCCTGAATTAGGAGTGCGATTTGGATAACGGGCAGCGCCTGTAGCGGCGCACTCCCTTTGGTGGCCGATTCCCCCGGAGGTTTCAGAATAGGGAACTCTCAAGAAGAGTGCTGTTTCCCCATGTGATGCGAGGCGACCGCACCAGCCACCTATCCCCAGCCAGAGGCTCCCATGGTTTGTCAGATTATGCCCCGTTTTCAAGATCTCGGCTCACTGCTCGCTACCGCGCTGGTTGCCGGACCTCTTTCGACCCCGGCCAGCGCCCAGGGCCTGAGCACGGGCTACTGCACAGCAGCCCCCAACTCCACCGGGGCCGGCGCCGCAATGGACGTCAGCGGTTCGCAAGACGTGGCGCAAAACAACCTGGCACTCAGCGCAGCGCCCATGCCCACGGGCCAGATGGGGATCTTTTTCTACGGTCCGGATCAGGCCATGGTGCCCTTTGGCGATGGCTATCGCTGCGTGGCCCCCGGCAGCCTGGGCCTCTTCCGGCTCTACCCGCCGGCTTCCACCGGAAGCGGCACTATGACCTACACAGCGGACCTTGCCGTGCCCCCCCAGCCCACGGGCTTGATCGTGAACGGCTCGACCTGGAACTTCCAGGCCTGGTACCGCGACCCGGCGGCCCTTGGCACAGGCTTCAACCTGTCGGATGGCTATGAGATCCTGTTCCAAGCCGGCCCGGGCAGCGGCGCCTTTGATGGCATGGCGCTTGTACCGGCTGGCAGCTTCGAGATGGGCCGCCATGTGGGCAGCGGAAGTGGCAACGAGCTTCCGGTCCACACAGTCAACCTGGATGCTTTCTACATGGACACCTTTGAGGTGACGACTGCGGAGTACGCGGATTACTTGAACAACGCCCTGGCCCGGGGTGAGGTTGCCGTGAATGGAAACTCACGGGTAGTACAGGTTGGCGGCGCGGCGCGGACGCTGTGTGACACGAGTGCCAGTAGCAGCGAAAGCCACCTGATTTGGGACGGAGCGAGTTTCACCGCCGACCCGTCTCACCCCGTGACAGGCTCCTGGGCCGAACACCCGATGGTGGAGGTCAGTTGGTATGGAGCTTGTGCCTATGCCAACGGGAAGAGCCGGGACGTTGGCTTTGGTCAGTGCTACGACGAGTCGGACTGGACCTGTGATTTCACGCAGAACGGTTACCGACTGCCGACGGAAGCGGAATGGGAATACGCTGCGCGCGGCGGGGAACACAATCCCTATTACATGTACCCGTGGGGAGATTCGCTCGATGGGAGCAAAGCGAACTACCTTTCATCAGGGGATCCATACGTGAGCGCCTCTCCCGCAACAACCCCAGTGGGCTACTACGACGGCAACCAGACACCGGCAGGGGGTGACATGGCCAACGGCTACGGCCTCTACGACATGAGCGGCAATGTGTGGGAATGGTGCTGGGACTGGTATGACAGCAGCTACTACTCAAACAGTCCGACGGACAGCCCCACGGGGCCAGCCACGGGCTCGGACCGCATATTTCGCGGCGGGTGTTGGTACGACCTCTCGTCACGGCTGCGTTCAGCCGTTCGCTACGGCACTGCTCCGGCCACCCGCTACGGCAGCATCGGCCTGCGGGTCATCGCAGTTAGTCCCTAGTCGAGTTCGGCTCATGCAAAAGCGGCAGCAGTAGAGCCGCTCCCAGACGAGCATTCGGGCAACGCAGCACCCGGAATCAAGCGGACGACTGGGCCAGCGGGCATCGTCTGCGAATCCCCCAGCACGCACGCTGTGTGCTGGGCCCAAGGGGGCATTGCCTTGATTCCAGCCGTCGGCACGCCCCAGCCTGAGGAAGAACTGCGTACTTTTCGCGCAGCCAACGCATAGTCCTTGGGGCCGGGCTAGTGGGATAACGGGCAACGCGGGCAGGGTCTGGGACGCTTGTGCGGATAAATCCCCGGGAATTCCTGAACCTGATACACTCAGGGGCCCATGCGCCGCGCCGTTTGATACTCGGCGACCACACCTTCCACCAATCCCCAGCTAGAGGCTCCCATGGTTTGTCAGAATTCTCCCCGCTTCCTTTCCCTTGGTTCACTCCTCGCTACCGCGCTAGTTGCCTGGCCGCTTTCAGCCCCCGCCAGCGGCCAGGGCCTGGGCACCAACTACTGCACGGGAGCCCCGAACTCCACCGGAGTCGGCGCCGTGATGGACGCCAGCGGCTCGCAGGATGTGACACATAACAACCTGACGCTGAGCGCGACATCCATGCCGACTGGGCAGATGGGCATCTTCTTCTATGGGCCGGACCAGGATTCGGAGCCGTTTGGTGACGGATACCGCTGCGTGGCGCAGGGTGGTCTGGGGTTGTTTCGCCTCAATCCTCCGGGCGTAACAGCGGGCGGCGAGCTGAGCCATGTGGTTGACCTAGGCGCCCCGCCGCATGCCACAGGCCAGATAGCCCAAGGCTCGACCTGGAACTTCCAGGCCTGGTACCGGGACCCGGATGCACAGGGAGCGGGCCACAATTTGTCTGACGGATACGAGATCACCTTTGCTCCGGTTAGTGGCGCCTATGACGGCATGGCCCTTGTGCCAGCGGGCACCTTCGAGATGGGCCGCCATGTGGGCAGCGGAAACAGCGACGAGCTTCCGGTCCACACGGTGAACCTGGATGCCTTTTACATGGACATCTTTGAGGTGACGATTGCGGAGTATGCGGAGTACTTGAACAGCGCCATGGCCCGGGGCGAGTTGGTCGTGTATGAGGGCGATGTTTACTATGTTGGTGAATCGGTCTGGCTGTTGTGTGAAACGGGTGCGAAAAGCGACTTCAACCACCTCCAATGGGACGGAACGGTTTTCAGCGCCGATCCAAACCACCCGGTGAGTGGTTCCTGGGCAGATCACCCGATGGACTATGTCACTTGGTATGGCGCTTGTGCCTACGCCAACGGGAAGAGCCGGGACGCGGGCCTTGACCCCTGCTATGAGGAGTGTGCTTGGCTCTGCGATTTCACGAAGAACGGCTATCGCCTGCCGACGGAAGCGGAATGGGAGTACGCGGCGCGGGGCGGGGAACACAATCCCTATTACATGTACCCGTGGGGTGATTCGGTCGACGGGAGCCAGGCGAATTACGCACTTTCTGGGGACCCCTATGAAGATGTCGCTTGCGCATCAACGCCGGTGGGTTACTACGACGGCAACCAGACGCCGGCTGGCGTTGACATGGCTAACGGCTACGGCTTGTACGACATGATCGGAAACGTGGAGGAGCTTTGCTGGGACTTGGAAGACGAAGACTACTACTCAAACAGCCCGACAGATAACCCCAGGGGCCCAAACCCCTACCCGGGCGCTAGTACGAGGCACATTGTTCGCGGCGGGAACTGGCGGGACCACACCGATTATAACTGGTTCCGCTCCGCCTATCGCGGCGACGAGGTGCCAGATTGGGCCGGCAAGGCGACTGGCCTGCGGGTCGTCGCAAATCGTCCATAGGCGAGCCCAGTCACACTGAAGCTGTAGCTTAAGGGAAGCCACGCCAGGCGCGGTGCGAGTGGCGCGATAATGGCCCACGCCCATGCCGCCAGGGCGTGGGCCCTGCGCTGCCCCGGAATGCGGGCCGAGAAGCCGCTGCAATGAGGCCGCCATCGAACCGATATGGGGCCGCACCACAATGACTCCAGTCGCTTGCTCGCCCTAGCTGCAAGAAGAACGGTGTGCTTGTTGCGCTGCCGGCGCGTGGTGCCCGGGGCCGGGCCATTGAGATAACGGGCAGCGAGCCCAGCGTACCGGCACGCAATGGGGGCGAGGCCCCCGGGATTATTGGAGCGTGATGTATTTAGAGTCCGCGCCGCTGCGCCATTAGGTGCCAGGCAACCAACCCAACTTCAGACCCCAGCAAGAGATCCCCATGGCTTTTCGGATTATGCCCCGTTTTCTCCCCCTTGGTTCACTCCTCACTACAGCTTTGGTTGCCGGACCTCTTTCGACCCCGGCCAGCGCCCAGGGCCTGAGCACGGGCTACTGCACAGCAGCCACCAATTCCACCGGGGCCGGCGCCGCGATGGATGCCAGCGGTTCGCAAGACGTGGCGCAAAACAACCTGACGCTCAGCGCAGCGCCCATGCCCACGGACCAGATGGGCATCTTCTTCTACGGTCCGAATCAGGCAATGGTGCCCTTTGGCAAGGGCTATCGCTGCGTGGCCCCGGTGGCCTGGGCCTCTTCCGGCTCTACCCACCGTCTTCCACGGGCAGCGGCACCATGGCCCACACAGCTGATCTGACCGCGTCCCATCAGCCCACGGGTTTGATCGTGAACGGCTCGACCTGGAACCCCCAGGCCTGGTACCGCGACCCGGCTGCCCAGGGCTCGGGCTTCAACTTGTCGGACGGGTGCAAGATCACCTTCGCACCCGTTAGTGGGCTCTGTGCCGGTACCGGGCAGGATTTGTGGAAGCTGGTACACTCAGGACTCGTGCTGCTGCTCCATTTTGCTTGAGGTGGCAGTTCCAACCCCGACTCCCACACAGGAGAACCCCATGGTTTGCCCGATTGCTCCCCGTTTTCTTTGTTCACTCTTCGCCCCGGCGCTGCTGGCCGGGCCTGTTTTGGCCCAGGGGGCGGATGACTGCGGCAATGCCCAGGTCATTAGTGGCGAGGGCAGCTATGCGTTTGACAACAGCGTCACCATGATGGATGGCCTGCCCGACGGCCTCTGTGACTTCAATGGCAGCCAGGACATCAACAACGATGTGTGGTTCGCCCTGACGCCCACGGAGACCGGCACCCACACGCTGTCGATCTGTGGCCAAAGTAGCGTGGACA
>NYXZ01000067.1 GCA_002686595.1 Planctomycetota bacterium
AGGCGTGACCCGCGGAACGCGGCCCGGAAGGCCTGGCCCGCGAGACGCGGCCCGGAAGGCACGCCCCGCGGAACGCGGCCCGGAAGGCCTGGCCCGCGGAACGCGGCCCGGAAGGCGTGACCCGCGGAACGCGGCCCGGAAGGCCTGGCCCGCGAGACGCGGCCCGGAAGGCACGCCCCGCGAGACGCGACCCGGAAGGCGTGGCCCGCGAGATGCGGCCCGGAAGGCACGCCCCGCGAGACGCGGCCCGGAAGGCACGGCCTGCGAGACGCGGCCCGGAAGGCACGAGGCCCTGGACTGCGAGTCCGAGACCGCAGGTTGGAGCCCGGGGACTGCAAGGTGGCCGCGGCCGATGGTTGTTGCCGGGGCGGGCTTGTTTCGCCCGCCCGTTGCTGCCGGCCCGGGTGTGTGATTTGGGAGTCCCTTGCGTTGTGCCCCGAATCCCGCACACTACTCAGATGCCCAAGACAAAAGCTGATTGCGGAGTGGATCAGGTTGTGGAGGAAGTCCGGCGCGGGACGGCGGCCCTGGGCACTTTTGGGATCCCCCAGCGGGTGTCCCTCATCGATCGGTTGCGGCGAGACACATTGGCCGTGGCGGATGATTGGGTGCGCGCTGGGTGTGAGGCCAAGGGGCTGGACCCGGCCTCCGGTGCGGCAGCGGAGGAGTGGCTGGGGGGGCCGACGACGGTGCTGCGCAATCTACGGTTGCTGCGAGATACGCTGACGGGGCTGGCGCGGACAGGTCGTCCGGCTCTCAAGCGGGGAGAGGTGGCTCGGCGTGGTGGGCGGACGGTGGTGCGTGTGTTTCCGGGTGGGCTCGACGACCGGCTGGTGCTCGGCGGTTATCGGGCGGAGGTTCGCATGGAGGAGGGCCTTTCGCCGGAGGATGTGGAGGGCACCATGGCTCGGGCCTATCTGGGAACTCCGGAGGAAACCAGCCCGGCCCTGTGCGCCCTGCTCGGAGCGGGGAACGTGTCCGGCATCGCCTTGCAGGATTTCCTGCACAAGCTGATCGGGGAAAACCACGCCTGTGTGCTCAAGACCAACCCGGTGAATGAATACCTGGCGCCTTTTTATGAACGAGCGTTTGCCGGGGCCATCGAGGCGGACCTCCTGCGAGTGCTTCCCGGCGGGGCGGATGTCGGTGCGGAACTCGTTCATCACGAAGGCGTGGACGAGGTGCACATCACCGGATCAACGGCAGTCCACGACGCCATTGTCTGGGGCGGGCCGGAGGTGCGTGAGGACAATCGTCGCCGAGGGCAGCGGGTCCTGAGCAAGCCCATCACCAGCGAACTCGGTTGCGTGACGCCGGTGATTCTGACGCCGGGCAAGTGGACGGCCAAGGAGCTCGAGCACCAGGCTTGGAACGTGGCCAGCATGGTGGTGAACAACGCATCCTTTAACTGCAACTCCGCCAAGGTGTTGGTCACGGCGCGGGACTGGCCCCAGCGCGAGGTTTTTCTGGAAACACTGGCCGGGATCCTGGGCGCGATTCCCACACGCTTGGCCTACTACCCCGGGGCCGAAGCTCGCCACGCCGCCTTCTGTGATGCCCACAGCGATGTGCGTTTGTGCGGCGAGGCGCAGGAGGGGCATTTGCCCTGGGCCTTGGCAACGGGGCTGGCTTCGGATGAGCCCGATGGGACTGCCTTTGAAAACGAACCCTGGTGCGGCGTGCTGGCTGAGACGGCCTTGGACACGGCGGACCCGGATAGCTTCTTGGCGGCGGCGACGCGGTTCTGCAACGAGGAGCTCTTCGGCACCCTTTCCTGCTGCCTGGTGGTCGACCCGCGCACGGCCAAGTCCCATGGGGCAGCATATGAGGCGGCCCTGGCCGAGCTGCGCTATGGCAGCGTGGTAGTGAATCACTGGCCGGCCCTCTCCTACGGTCTGGGCGTGACGCCCTGGGGCGCCCATGTCGGCCACACCCTGGAGGACATCCAGAGCGGCATCGGCTTTGTCCATAATACGCGTCTGTTCTCGCGCATGGAAAAATGCGTTGTGGAAGGAGCCTTTGTCCCGGGTGTGAAGCCCCTGTGGTTCGTCAACCACCGTCGCGCCCGGGAAGCAGCAGCGGCCATGGCCCGCTTTGAAGCCCAACCGGGGCCTGGGGCCCTGTTTGCCGTGGCCCGTAACGGCCTGGCTGGCTGACCCCTTCACGGGGGCCAAGTTCACCTTTTCACCCTTGACGTGTCCTCCCGGGCTGTTTTAGATTGGTACTACCAATCTGTAGGCCATGTCAGATCACAATCGAGACCCCAATCTAGAGCCCGCGTCCGGTGCGAGTGAGCCGAAGGCCGAGCTCAATCCTTCCACGCCCCATGCCCCGCGCAGGGGCCGCCCGGGGCAGGCGCCGACGGCCCAGGATCGCACCCGCGCCGCCCTGCGGAACCAGTTGCTCGGCGGCCGTTGGTCACCGGGGGACAACCTGCCCCCGGAGCGTTCCCTGGCGGAGGAGTTTGGCGTCAGCCGCGTCACCCTGCGCGGTGCCTTGGCTGGCCTGGCCCGCGAGGGGCTGGTGCGCCCGCGCCAGGGATCGGGAATCCAGGTCCTCGACCCGCGCCGCCACGGCGGACCGGACCTCTTCGCTTGGCTGATCGAGCAGGACGGCGCCGATCCGGAGCGCTCCCTGGACCTCTTCCGTGAAATCCTGCGCCTACGTCGTGTGCTGGCCCTGGATGTCATGGTGCGGGCGGCGGAGCGCGCTGACCCGTTGGATGTGGCTCGGCTCGAGGCCATCGCCGCGCAGCAGGCCGAACGCCTGCATGATGCGGATGCCTACCTGGCCGGAGACGAGGAATACCAACGCCAGCTGATTCGCATCTCCGGCGGAGAGGCCATGGAGCTCCTGTTCAACAGCATGCAGCGCGCACTGCTCCATCACAGGGACTTGACCCTGGCCTTCATGGGTTCCCTGAGGGCGCATCACCGCACCTATGCCCTGGTCCAGCGCCTGCTGAACAGCAAACATCCGCGGCGGCGCCTGGCCTTGGCGGAGCTGGCCCTGGACCGGGTAGAGGCCCGGGGCCTGGTGCGCGTCAAGCGGCTGCTCTCAAAGCGCGGGGGAGGGAGTCCTTGAAACCGCCCGCTGGATATCTGTTGCGCATGGAGGCCCGCGTCCTGGAGGCCATCTTTCCGGGCACTACTGATGTTCCGGGGTTGTGCCGCGAGCGTGCGCTGCCTTTTCTGGCCATGTTCCACGACCAGAGCCCGCGCACCCTACGCCTGGCCTTGCACGCCAGCGCCATCGCCTTCGTCATGGCCACCCCCTTGACCGTGGGCGCCTTGCGCCCGGCCCTGCTGTTGGCCCCGGAGGTCTTGGCGCGCCACACCGAAGCCTGTGCCGGCCATCGCGTTTACCTGTTGCGCCAGGCGTTGTTGATGTTGAAAACCGCAGGCGGTTTCTGTTGGGGAGCGGACCAGGCCGTGCGCAGCAGCATGTCCGTGGCAGGCTACAAGCCGGATCCCTTGAAAGCGGGATGCGCGCCAGCGACGAGCGAGGAGTCAGGACCGTGATCCGCGCACGGGACCTCGGCGAGCACCTGCCCTTTCAGACGGATGGGGATTGTGAAATCGAAGCGGACTACGCGGTCGTCGGCAGCGGGGCCGGAGGCGCCGCCGCGGCCCTGACGCTCGCGCGGGCCGGCTATCGCGTGGCTCTGTGCGAGTCGGGCGCCTGGCGCGAACCAGCTGACTACCCCTCGTCTTTCTTCGGAGCCCTGCGTGATCTGTGTGCCGATTGGGGCACGCTCTTCAGTCGCGGCCGCTCCCTGATTCCTGTCCTGCAAGGCAACTGCGTGGGGGGCACCACGGTCATCAACAGTGCGATCATGGTGCGCCTGCCAGGAGATGTGCTGGCTGAATGGCAGGAGCTGGGATTGGGAGATGTATTTGGCGAGGGCGCCTTCGATCGCGTGCAGGACGAAATCGAGGAGGAACTGGGCGTTGAACCCATGGCCGGGCCGCAACTGGGCACCTCCGGTGAACTCATGCTGGCGGCGCTGCGCAAACTGAAAATGGAGGGCCACGCCATGCGGCGGGCCGCGCCGGGCTGCGAGGGACGCGGGCAATGCCTGCAGGGCTGCAGTGCCGGACGCAAGAGCTCCCTGAATCTGCAGTGGGTTCCGGAGACGCTCTCCCGGGGCGGCGCATTGCTTTCCGAGGCACGCGTCGAACGGGTGCGCATCAAGGACGGGCGCGCCCTGGGAGTCAGCGGCCACTTCCGGCGCGTTGGAGCACGCCGCGAGCAGCCGCGCAAGGGCTCTCGCTTTGTCATCCATACCAAGCGCGGAGTGCTCTTGGCGGCTTCGTCCACGGGGACTGCGCCCCTGCTGCAGCGCAGCGGTTATCGGCATGCGGCCCTCGGACGCAATTTCATGGCCCAACCCGGGGCCGGGATCCTGGGGGTCTACCCGGATGCGGTGCACATGGAACGGGGCACAACCCAGGGCGTGGCCTCCATGCAGCTGCGTGAGAGTCATGGCGTGAAGCTCGAGTCCCTCTCGATTCCCTTGGAAATCCTGGCGGCGCGCGTGGCCGGGGCCGGCGTGGGGCACGCGGACCTTTTGGAGCGCTACCCCCACATGGCCATGTGGGCCGCCGCCGTGCGGGCCGAGGCCCGCGGCACCATTCGGCCCAGCCCCCTGGGCCCCTCCGCTCCCCCAACCCTGCGCTATGAACCAACTCGCGGAGACACGCAGCGTCTACGCGCAGGAATCTTGGAACTGGCACGATTGCACTTCGCCGCCGGTGCGCAGCAAGTGCTCCCCGGCGTGCACGGCTTGCCCACCCGTCTCGGACCCGATCAACTCGATCTACTAGCTGCGGCGCCTTTGGACAATCGTTGCTGGACCTGGGTGCTGACCCATCTCTTCGGCGGTTGTGTGATGGGGGCCGATAAGCGCCATGCAGTTGTGGGGACCGACCTGTGTGTGCGGGGCGTGGACGCCTTGCATGTGGTCGATGCTTCCTGCCTGCCGACTACGCTGGGGGTCAATCCCCAGCTGACTATCATGTCAGTTGCCCGCCTGGTGGCGGAACGGCTGGCCAACGAAACCACTAACAGGAGTACGGGATGAATGCGATTGTCGATTCCCTGAAGAGAGGTGCCTCGCCGCTTGATCTGGCGGGGCACCTCAATTCCATGGACGGGGAGGCGCGTCGGGCGCAGGTGCTGAAACTGCCCAAGGGGCAACTGCGGGTGCTGTTCGAAGCCTGTGCCGGTCAACCCGCCGCCTTGGCCGACTTGGTTCCGGCGCAGTGCACACCTGGAACAACGGTCGTGCACCTGGGCCTCAACTCCTTGCCCCTCTTCCCGCCCTTCGAAAAAATCCTGACCAGAGCGGCGCCAGGGGACTGGCCACAGGGACGCTTGTGGGGTCGCAATCAGCAACCCTTTACCTTCCTTACCGGCCCCGGCTACTTTGCGGTGGATCCCCCGAGCGGCTCAGCCCGGCCAGGCTTCGGTGATGGCACGGAAGCGGTGTTCGACTACGACATCACGCCCGGCGAGACACCGGTTGAAGGTTGGCCGAAGGCCCGGGACAACAAGGGCCTGCCGCGTGGCCTGGCCTTTAGCGGATTGACTGATGTGATGCGCAAGGTCAGCGACCACCTGTGCGTCGGCGCGGCCTACAAGCGCGGCAAATCGCTCGGCGCCTATTTTGTAATATTGCGCGGGTGAGACCTGTGCGGTGCGGCAGCAAGCTGCACCAGACCCAGTTGCTCAGGCCTCGCCCACGGCGGTGGCCGCCGCCAGGTCGCCGTCGTGGCTGATGGAAAGCCACAGGCGTACGATGCCGAGGTGTTCAGCATGGCTGGCGGCGCCACCGCGCAGCTCGACCCGCGGCGGCCCGGCTTCCGTGGCGTGGATTTCGATGTCTTTCCAACCTACGCCCTTGCCCCAACCGGTGCCGAGGACCTTCATCACCGCTTCCTTGGCGGCCAAGCGGCCGGCCAGGTGCCGCACTCGATCCACGCGCTGGGCCGCCAGTTCCTGTTCCGCATCGGTGAACAGGCGCTGCAAGGTGCGTTGGCCGTGGCGCGCGAGCAACTGCTCCAGTCGCCCGACCCGCGTCACATCCAAACCCACGCCGACGATTGCCATGCTTCCATCATTCACCGTGCGCCCCCGCGGAGCAACCGTCTTGCTGATGCCGGCGGAGCTTGCCTGTCAGGAGCCGTTTTTGCCGCGGAAGGCGCGGCGCAGAACGGCATAAACATCCTGGCGGCGCAGCATGCCATAGAGGCGGCCATCCTCCGTCACGGGCCAGGATTGGGCGTGCTGCTTGTCCAACAGATCAAGGGCCTCCTGCAGCGAGGTCTCGGGCTCTAGGGGGCGCGTGAGTGGGTTCATCAGATCAGCGGCGATGACCAGATCCCGCAGGTGGGGGTCGTAGATGATGTCCTTCAGTTCTTGGAACGAAATCAGCCCCAGAAGCTCTCCGGCTTCGCTGACCACGGGCAGTTGGTCAAGGTGCGCCTCGCCCATGGTCTTGAGCACGCTCTCGAAGGGCAGGTTGTCGCGCACGCATTCCGGGGCGCGGCGGGTCAAGTGGCGCACGGTCAGCTCGGCCCCGTTGCGGCGGCGACCAAAGCGCGGTGTGCCCAGACTGCGGGAGAGCTCACGGGTGACCTCCGACAGGGCGCGCAGACCGGATTCCTGTTCGGCGTTGGGCAGCAAGTTGGCGAGCGTGACTTCGCCGGCGGCGACGGCCGTGCGGCGTGTCATGTAGGGCCCGAGGAGTTCAAAGAAAACCACCGAGGCCAGGACTACATCCCGCAGGTCGGCGCTGGCCTCGGGGACCACCTCCGCCAAGGCCGCCACCAGGCCCAAGGCGACACCGGCCTGGCATAGCAGGCCCGCTCCGAGCTGGGGGCTGAGATCGTCACCGAGGCGCGCAAAGCGTAGTCCGAGACGGATTCCGTAGATCTTGCCCAGGGTGCGGGCGGTGATGAAGAGAACTCCAAGGAGGCCCAGGTGGGCGAGTTGCTCCAGGTGCAGTTCGGCGCCGGAGCCGATGAAGAACAGGACATAGAGCGGATAGACGATTCCGTCCAGGGTCTCGAAGAGGGTCTTGCCCCGGGGCGAGCCGTTGGTGACCACGAAGCCGGCGCCGAAGCAGGCCAGCATGGCGGTGCCGGTGGCGGGGCCTCCGGCCAGGTGTGCGATGCCGATGGAGCCGAGGACTACGAGGGTGCCGAGCACGGCGTATTCCTTGATGCCGTTGAAGGTCTCCAGGCAGACGGCGGCCAAGAACCCGAGCAAGAGGCCTCCGCCCAGGGCGAGCAGGGAAGCTTCCATGGCGGCGCTCGGATCCCCGGCGGCGAAGGCCCAGGACAGAACGACCGGGAAGGCGAGCAGCGTGATAAGGTTGTTCAGACCGACCAGCAGGATCAGGGCGCGGGAGGTGGGGCCTTCCGCTTCTACCTCGCGCAGGGTCAAGAGGGTGGCACTGGGGGCGCTGGAAGTTGCCAGCATGGGACCGATGAAGGCCAGAGCTGCTTCGCCCGTGGCCAGATAGATGGCGCCGGACACCAGCAGGCCGGTGAAGAGAATCTCCGTGGCAGAGAGCAGGCCGATGCGCGGCCCCATGCGCCGCAGGGAAGGCAGCGTGAACTCGCCGCCCACGCGGAAAAGGATGAAGCCGACGGCCAGGAGTTTGACCTGGGCCAAGACCTCGTGGGCGCCTTCCCCCAGCAGGAAGTTCGCCGAGGGATCGCCGCTGTCGAGGAAGCGGGCCAGGCCCTGGGGGCCGACGATGACGCCTACCAACAGGTAGACGGTGACGCGCGGGATGCCGAAGCGCAGCAATAGGCGGCCGAGGATCAGGCACAGGAGCAGAGCCAGGGCCAAGGGCGGCAGGGAGCGGAAAAGTGCGTCCATCGCGGGCTGCGTCAGTTGGCTTCCAGGCTGAGGAGGGCGTCTCCGCTTTCTACATCGGCTCCGTCTTCCACGAGCAGCGCGCGCACGCGGGCTCGTTGGGGAAGGCCGGCGTCGGGTGTGTAGATAACCTGGGTGAAGGTTTTCATGACTTCGATCAGGCCCACCACCGTACCCGCTTCAAGTTGGTCGCCGGAGCTGACCAGGGGCGGGGCATCCGGTGCGCTGCGTTGGTAGAAGCGGCCACTTTGGGGGGCGCGAAACAGCAGCCCGCTGGCTCCGTCATCGGCCGCTTCGGTGGTACTGTCCTGGCCCGTGCTCCCGTCCTCCACGGGGAGTAGCTCGTAGAGCAACTGGCCCAGTTCCACCGGGGCATGGACGCGCTCGGGACGCGGTGAACGCACCGTGCCACACACCCCCGCGGGCACGGTCAGGGCTCGGGACTGGCCGAGGGACAGCAGGGAACCCACGCTCTCGCCAGCGACGAGAATGCGCCCAGGCTCGGCGGCGCAAGTGAAACTGCCCACATCCGGAGACAGCAGTTGCGTGGTATCGCCATCCTGGGAGCGCTCTACGAGCAAGTCGATCGAGGGGTGCTGCATGGGGTCAACCGCGGTGCTCGGCCAGGGCCTGGATGTCGTGCAGGGACCAGATGCGCGGGTTCTTGATGCGCCGTTGTCCGGTGCCTTGGTAGGCCATCTCCGCCAGCGCTTCCAGCCAGGGCCGGAGCTCATCTAGGGAGATGATTTCGTCCGTGTCCATTTGGGAGGCGGCCCGATAGGGATCCATGTCCGCTTCGATGCGCTCTTCCGTGGCGCGCATACCCTCTTCAATGCGCTGGCGTTCCTCCGGATCGTCCGTGGCGATTTCGAAGTCGTCGTCCAGTTTGGTGTTGTAGGCGGCGATGGCCAGGGTGCGGCCCTCCATCACGGACTGGCGCGTTATCGGCGTGGAGAGTTGCACCACGGGTTCGTAGGGCAGGCCTGCCATGGCGTAGTAACCGGCGCCCGAGGCCTTGCGCAGCAGCACCGTGAACATCGGCACGCTGTTGGTGCTGTTGGTGTAGATCAGGTTCGAGCCGTACCCGAGCAGGCCCAAACGCTCTGCTTCCACGCCGATGTCGAAGCCGGAGATGTCCTGCAGCCAAACCAGGGGAATGCCGTCCGCTTCGCAGGCGCGGCTGAAGGCCGAGACCTTGGCGATGCCCTCCTTGTAGAGGATACCGGCCGGTTTCCTTGCTCCGTGGTGCTCGGGATCGTCGATCAGGCCCTGGCGGTTGGCGACAAAGCCCATGTAGAGCCCGTTCACGCGGCCGACGCCGACGATCATCTCCTGGCCCCGTTCCGGCAGCAGTTCCCAGAACAAGCTGCGGTCCACCAAGCGTGCCAGGACTTCTTCCGCTGCGTAGGTGATGCGTTGGTCAACCGGCAGAATGCTCGCCAACTCCAGCGGGTCGTGGGCCGGCGGGGCGGCGTCGGCCCCGTGGCGGTAGTACGCGCTGCCGCTACTGGGCAGGCGCGCCAGCTCCTCGCGAATCAACAAGAGCGCACTCTTGTCGTCGGGCACGCGCACATCGGCACAGCCCGATTGGTGGACATGAACCTCCGGGCCACCGATGTCCAAACTCGACAGGTGCTGGCTCTTGGCGCCTTTGATGAGGGCCGCACCGGCAATCACCATGTAGGCTTGCTCGGTCATGTAGACGCGGTCCGAGATGATCGGCATGTAACCGCCACCGGCTATGCAATCGCCAAAGACACCGGCGATTTGCGGTACACCGGCGGCCGAGAGCTCGGAGTTCTTCTTGAAGATGTGGCCTGCTCCGGTGGCGCCGGGGAAGGAACGCGATTGCTCCGGCAGGTACAGGCCAGAACAGTCCACGAGGTAAACCACGGGCAGGCGCAGGCGCAGGGCCATCTCCTGGGCTCGTTCAATCTTCTCCGGCGTCAGGGGCCACCAGGAACCGGAGGCCACCGTGTTGTCGTTGGCGATCACCATGCACCAACGGGATTCCACCCTGGCAAAGGCTGTCACCACGCCGGCTCCGGGCGAGGCCAGGCCGTCGAAATCGCGCCCGTAGTTGACGAAGGTGCCCACCTCGAAAAGGCGAGTGCCCTTGTCGGCGAGAAACTCCAGCCGTTCGCGGGCAGTTAGCTTGCCCTTCTTGTGAACGCGCTCCACATACTTGTCGCCCCAGCCGGCGGCAATTTCTGCTCGGCGCGTCTCC
>NYXZ01000123.1 GCA_002686595.1 Planctomycetota bacterium
ACATCAGCATCCACATAACAGCGGGGGAAGGATGTGGCAGCATCGTCTCCGGCATTCAGCGCGGCTATCTTGGAGGCCACGGGGATTTCAATAACCTGCACAGGATCTCCCAGGGTATTGGCTACATCCGCGGTGTGATCTGTGCAGCCATTGCAAACGACTATTACCTCTAGTGCACCGGACGGCGCATCCCTAAGCAAGGCTTCCAGACAGCGGCCAATGACAGCTTCTTCATTGTGAGCAGGTATGATCACAGAGATCATGCTGGCACCTCCTCTGCCATCGGGATGCCGCTCTTGGCTTGGGCATCAAGTAACGTGGACGAGTTTTCAAGCCAATCCGTGACTGCTGCCATTACTGCCCCTTCGGCGCCACCCGAAGTGAATGTGTGATTGGTATCAGTCAGGCGCACAACTCGGTAGCTAGCTGGAATCCTTGGCTTGAAGCATACCTGGTCGACTGACTCCGCATAGAGGTCTCGCATCTTGCCCTTGGCGCGAATGGACAGGATTGGCATTTGCTGTTCGACCAGTTGGCACAGTGATTCAATCAGTGGTTGATTGCTGTCCGAAGGAAGTGCTGGAATACTACTTGAGCTGATAACACGGCCCACGATTCGGCGGAGGCCCGGTAGGCGCCCACCCAGGCGTCCTTCGCCCGTGGCGAAACGAATCCACGTTCGACGGCGGAATAGACGCTGGAGTACTGGATCGTATGAGCGGGCTTCATTGCCGTTGGCGAGATTGGCCTCGGAAGGGTGGGCATCCTCCTTCACGATTGCAGCCACGGCTCGCTCAGCGCCAGATGGATCGCCTTGCCCTCGCTGGCTCTGGGCATGTACAGGACCGCCATCTGCCTCGGGCAGGAGTGAAACATCTAAATCAACAAGCAGCAGTCCGGAGAGCAGCTCCCGACACTGCGGAGCGGCCAGTATTGAAGTAATCGCTCCACCACAGAGGCCTCCAAGAATCCAGCGCTTGATGCCAGACAGGGCACTGAGCTCTGTGAGCAGCTCAACACAGGGATCGACATAGCGCCCGGCTTGAATCTGACGGAAGAGCACTCGCTCGGCTGCTGGAGTTTCTCCTGGCGAATCACCCAATCCGGGGAAATCAAAGCGCCAAGTGGAAAGGCCGGCGGCGGCCAAGTGATCAGCCAAGTGCACTGATAGGTCGCCAACTCCTGAGCGCGGCATGTGGCCGAAGTTGAGCAGCAAACAACCAGTATCCGCGGCTCCAGGCTGTTGCGTCTGCGGCGCGTGCCCTGTCCCGACCCAGTGTCCGTTGGGGGTTACTAAGGTCTGTACACTCCTCATGCCCTCACCTCCTGATCGGTTGTCCTGGCCATAATCCAATCTGCGCTGGCAGAGAATAGCGAGCCGAGTTCAGGCCTAAACCAGGGGCCCTCAAACCAGAAAGCCGGGCGTGGTATTTGGACCTTCCATTCCGCTGTGGTCATCGTCTGAAGGTCACGCTCGGTGTGCGTAGTGTGCACGAGTTGCGATGTTCCAGGCACCTGGCGGGGCGCAGCCAGATCCAGACAGCTATCCCAGAAGCGCTTGGTCCAGATGTACCCGTCTACTTGGAGGCCTTGCCCCTCTTCCAGTTCCGCGATGTAATCCTGGCGGGTCTTGCGGGGAGCGGGCAGCTCCATGGCCATATCCTCCGCCAGGCGGCGGCGTAGGTGTTCCATCATGTGTTCTCGCCCTCCCTTTGGCGGCGCCCAAGCAAGCAGGCGCTTGGCCTGGCCATCTTCAAGCAGGCGGGCACCGAGGAGGCCGCCAAGGCGCAGCCCGCACAGGGTCAGGGGCGTCTCGGCGCCTGGTATGCGCGGGATCAGGGCACAGGCGTCTTCCAACCAGGCCTGGCAGTCAGTGTCTGCGAAGGCCCCGGTGCTTTCGCCACTGGCGCGGTAGTCAAAACGCAACACCGCCAGGCCACGGTTGGCCAAGAAGCGCGCCCACTCTACCCAACTGGCATAGGCGTAGTGGCGTTCCGAAGGCATCGGCCCCAGGAGCAAGACGCGCCCCTTAATTGGCTGACTCGGTTCATGGGTGACGTAGTAGAGTTGTTCGCCACCGCATTCCACATAATGAGCTGATTCGCCCCTGCTTGGTGCTTGCTGATGGCCACTGCCCTTGTAAGCGGGCGCACGCTCATCGGCGGATGCGATTCGCTGCTCAGCGCATTCTGCTGTGCGTTCAACGACCATGGCGGCTATGGGGTTACCTCATAAGCATCAGCACCGCTGGCTTGCGGAACAAGCACCGGTGTCGCTGCCAAATAGTCTGTGACACGACGCTTGGCTTCGATGTCGCGGTAAACGCGCACTACTTGCTCGGGTGTCAGCTCGAGTACTGGTGCCGCCTGCTCGGGGGTCACACTGTGATTCTTCGCCCACAAACACAGATCCATCTTCTCGTAGGGCAAAGAGAAGTAGAACTCCTCCTGAGATTGGGCCAGGGAGTAGGTGTCCGTTGTGGGCGGCCGCTCAAGGATCTCCTCCGGCACGCCTAGGTGGGCGGCAATCTGATAGACCTGGGTCTTGTACAGATGGGCAATGGGCTTCAGATCCGCCGAACCATCACCGAGCTTGACGAAGAAGCCTTGGTCATACTCCAGCAGATTGGGAGTGCCGGCAACTGCATAATGCAGGCGGTCGGCCCAGTGGTACTCGAGCATTTTACGCACACGCTGCTTGAAGTTGGTGGCGGCCAGGATGCCCAGATAGGCGGATTGCGAGAGACGCTGCTCATGACGATTACCGTCCGGATCCTCTGCAATCACAGAGTAGATCCGCAGACGGTCCGACTCGATTACACTGGGCAACACAATCTTCGATTTCCAACCGGGCCCGTAGTCCGGCATTACCTGGCGAATGGCTCCATCGCGTCTTTCGTAGCAGCCGACGGCTTGCAAGACAGGCGTGATATCCTCCTCGACAATTGGAATGCGTAGATGCTCAGCCACTCCTCGCGACATTGACGGAGTACCAGAACTCGAATCGCGCTCGGGGAGCGAGAGGCCGTGCACTCGCTCGGGGCCAAAGGCACGCACACAGAGCGCGCCGACTGTGCTGCTGTCGATGCCGCCGGAGAGGGCCACTATGGCCCCCTTGCGGCGAAAGCGCTCGAAAACCGCAGAGCGCATGGCAGCGCAGATGCGTTCACATTCGGCTTCGGCATCCAGGCGCAGAACATCCGCGCAAAAGGTAGTGGCCAACTGAGGCCGATCCAGGGTGTCACCGCTCATCTCATCGCCTCTCGAGCTCGGCTGAGCTCAGCTCGCGCTATCTTACCATTTGGGGTTCGTGGCAGGTCATCCCTGAACTCCAATCCCGAAGGAATCATGTGATCCTCCAGGTGGGCGGCGCAATGACGCATGACCTCTGCCTCGCTCGGGGCGCGGGACACATCGACCACTACAGAAGCCCAGATCGCTGTGCCCAAGACCTCATCAGGGCTGCCGTAGACAGCCACTTCTGAAATGCCCGGAAACTCAGCAATCACATCCTCCACCTCCCGGGGGCTGACCAGTTCTCCGCGGCTATTCAGCATGTCGTCACGCCGCGCCACGAAGCTGAGATAGCCCTCACCATCCGACCGAAAGAGGTCTCCGGTGTAAACGGCACGGCTATACGCACCCTCCGGCAGTGGGTTGCTGCGCAGCACGCGTGCGGTTCGTTCAGGGTCTTCCCAGTAGCCGAGCATCATGTGATCAGAGGCCAAGACCAGCTCCCCCACCTCTCCCACGGCCGCCGGCCGCCCATCAGCTTGGATGAGGCCCCACTCTTGGCCCGCCAGTCCACGGCCGATCGTTCCCGGATGGTCGTCGGCATCCAACGGGTGCAAGTAGGAAGCCCGGATGCACTCTGTTTGTCCGTACATGTTGTACAGGTGGATCTCCGGCAGCGCCGCTCTCCAGCGTCTGGCTTGCTCCGCCGGTAGGTGCGCTCCGGCACTTGTTATCACTCGCAGAGACCCGAGGTCGAACTTGGTCAGATTGAGCCGTAACAACATGGCGGAGATCGTCGGCACAACCGGCACAATCGTCACGCCGCGCCGCGCTATCTGGCCCAAGAAGGCAGCTGGATAGCCCATCCTGCGCTCGAGTACGAGGCAGGCACCAGTCTGCACCGCCACTAGCAACTGGGTCAGACCATACCCAAAGGACAGGGGCAACACGCTCAGGATTACATCGCTGGAGCGCACCTCCAAGTAGGTTCCGATTTTGGCGGACACGGAGGCGAGGCTGCCTCGACTGTGCATGACGCCCTTGGGTTGGCCCGTGGTCCCGGAGGTGTAGATAATCGCCGCCAGCTCAGCCGGCGCCGAACTCGCCAGTGCTACTGGCCGGCTCCCGCCGTCCGTTTCAAGCAACTCCCCGTATCCCAAGGTGTCGGCCGCGGCATCGGCCCCAACGACCACGCACAGATTTGGCATGTAGCCTCGCCCTCCCTGCATTAGTTCCAGATGAGGCACATCAGTGATAAAGGCAACCGCCGTGGAGTGCTCCAGCAGCGCACGCAGCTTGTCCTCCTTGATTGTTGGATTGAGGCAGACAAACACGGCTCCCAGGCGCAAGCAGCCGAGGATGGCCACGCAGGCCTCGATGGAATTATCGAGGGCCAGTGCCACACACTCACCGGCTCGTACCCCGCGAGCTGCCAAACCGGCGGCGAAATCGGCCACCTCCTGCTCCAAGGCGGACCATGTACGCGAGTCCTCGCCAACCACAAGCGCAAGCCGTTCTGGCAGGCGCCGGGCTGTTTGTTCTAGGACATGCTCCATGGCATTCTCCGGCTAGCCCACGGCTTCCCGCTTGCGCCTCACGAAACTTGCCAGGCGCGCCACGGAGTCCAGGTTCTCCGGTAGCAACTCCTCATCTTCAACCGTGATCTCATACGTTTCCTCTAAGTGTGCGATCACTTCCATGATTCCGGTGGAGTCAACGATTCCCTTCTGCAGAAAGGAGTCCTCATCGGTAAATGTGTCACCTCCTTGGCCAAAGAGGAAGTTCTCCACGACAAAGCCGCGCAGCTCAGTTTCGAGCGTATTCATGTCGTGCAGTTCCTGTGTTGCTAATCTCGGTGACTTGATGGGCGAGCAGTTGCGTGGAGAGGATTCCAACGAATGCCATGCTGTCTCTGACGCCCTGGGCCTTGCCGGACCGCGCCTTGGCCCAGAGTTTCTCCACGGCGCGAGGGTGGAAGATACCAGTCCGCGCCAAAGCAGCTGGCGTCGCCAGCTCCTCCACATAATCGGCCAGGGCCCGCCCCGTATTCGGATCAAAGAAACTGGCCACATCCGGCGCCCGGTATGGCTGTTTCGATCGCTCGGCGACCCGCCGCGGCACTAGGCTTCCCACGGCCCGCTTGAGCGCATGTTTCTCGTCCAGGCCACGCACCTTCCACTTGGCTGGGATCGTGGCCGCGAACTCCACCAGGCGGTGATCCAGGAATGGAAAGCGCCCCTCAACGGAGTTGCCCATGGCCATGCGATCTCCCTGGGAGGAGAGAATGTAGTTCGACATAAGCGTGGCCGTCTCCAGGTATTGGGCTTGGCACAGGGGGTCCCAAGCACTGAATGAAGCTGGTAGCGCGCCTCGTAGGTCACGCCTGGGGCGCTCCCAATCCAGTTGTTCCGTCACATCAGGGGACAGGAAACGGCGCAGGCCGGAGGTCATCTCCCAGCGTGGAAGATGGGAGAAGCAAGGATCTGCCAGGGAAGCCCCATCGATCTGAAAAAATGCCGCCAGGGATTCCGCTGATTGACTCTGCAAGGCCGGCATATACGGGTAGAGGCGTTTGAACAGTTGCAGGCGACGCAGGGAGCTTGGCTGCGATCCACAGAACCGTCGAATCTTGGCCTCGCGGAAGATGTCGTAGCCGCCGAGCATTTCATCAGCGCCTTCCCCGGTCATGACGACTTTGAAACCCTGCTCACGCACCAGGCGGGAAAGCAGGAAGAGCGGCGCCGGCGCTGTTCGCAGGAGAGGTGTTTCGGCCAACCGCACGACCTCCGGGAATACTGCGCAGATGTCCGTCGCGCCGCATCGAATGGTTTCATGCTGTGTTCCCAGATGTCGAGCCACGTCCGCTTGATAAGTGCTTTCGTCGTACTCCTGGTCCGCAAATGCCACAGAGAAGGTCTTCAGGGGCGCGTCCGAGAAGTGCCGGATAACCGCTGAAATGGCCGAGGAGTCCAGGCCTCCGGAGAGATATGCTCCAACTGGCACATCCGCCCGTAGTCGGATGCGGCTCGCATCCACCAGCAGCGCGCGCAGCAACTCCGCACATTCATCCAGGCTCCCGGCAAAGGTAGGAGCATCAAAGTTCTGGGTCCAATATGGGTACAGCGTTTCCACCCCGCCACGGACAACCATGGAATGCCCTGGAGGTACCTGGCGGATGCCCGTGAATACGGTGCGCGGGGCCACCGTACTCCAAAAGGTGAAGACCTGCTCCAGCGCCGAGACATCCAGCTCTGGACTCACATCCGGATGTGCTAGGAGCGCTTTGACCTCTGAGGCGAACATGAACTTGCCCTCGGCCCTGGTCACGAATAGCGGCCGAATGCCCAACCGATCACGGGACAAGAAGAGTTCCCGTTGTCCAGCATCCCATATCCCAAGGGCCCATTGCCCATTGAAACGCTTGACGCATTCCGGCCCAAAGGCCTCGTACATGGCCAAGACAACTTCGGTATCGGAGTGTGTGCTAAAGCGGCGCCCGGCATCTTCCAACTCAGCCCGCAGCTCTATGTAGTTGTACAGCTCGCCGTTGTATGTCAGCCACAATGAGCCATCTGCATTCCCCATTGGCTGGGAACCTGTTTTCAGATCGATAATGCTCAGGCGGCGGTGACCCAGGCCAACGCCCGGTTCAATGTGCAGGCCGCGTTCGTCCGGTCCACGGTGGGCCAGGCTGGCCGTCATCTTCTCCAACACCGCAGCTGAAACAGAGCCCTCTTCCTCGTCCACGATTCCTACAATCCCACACATCCTCCAACTCCCCCGCCCCCTAGCGGGCCATCCCCCAGCTCCAATGAGCGTCGCCAATCATGACCACTCCCTGCGCCCGGCCCAGCCGGGTAGCTTGTTCTGATAACGATTGAGTACGGCACCCAACACAGGAGTCTCCGTGCCACTCAGAGCCGCCAGAGCTCGTTCGCCGTCGTCCCGCTGCGTGTCTCCTGCCTGCAGCACGAGCACAACCCCCGCCATGGACGGCAACAGCAGCCGTGCCTCTGGCCCAACCAGCACCGGTGGTGCATCAACAATGAGATGCCGCCCTTGACTGCGAATACTCTCCCACAGAGCCTGTCCGCGCTCTCCGCTTAACTCCCCGGGCGCCACATCCCGTCTGCCAGCCGGCAGCACGCGCAATCCAGGCACCGCGTGAACATCTGGAAACATCTCCTCCTCCACCTCTCCAGCCAGTACCTCCGCCAGGCCCACGCGCCCGGACACGCCGAAGTTGAGGGCCTGAGACGGGTGCGCCCCGCCGGCCTCTACCAGGGTCACTGGTTGTCCAAGGCGTTGGGCTAGTCCCAAGGCGGCACAGGCCGCCACGGTCGATACGCCCTCGCCCCCCAAGGGAGAAGTGAATACGATCCCACCTCCGGGCCCACTGGCAGTCACGTCCAGCAAGGCGGGCCACAGTTGGTCCATGACTCCCCCGAGTTCGGCTACCACATCCAACACGGGCACATCGTTTAGCACCTTGGGGCTCATGCGGACACCTCCGCCTTGGGCTTCTCAGCCTGGGCCCCGGGACTGACATCAGGAAGGTCATCCGCAGGCACAACCCCGCGTTCCACACGTCCGCGGCGTGCCCAAGAGCGGCACTCCGGCAGGGCCGCCAAAACGCGCAGACCCAGCAGCCGCTCAACTTCCACGGGGCGTCGCAGACGGCGATCGATCACTTCCCGCAACACCGCCAGGGCGGAGGCCCCGAACAGAAACAAGAAGAGTCCGATCAGTATTGACTTGCTGCGCCGCGGCCCATCTTTCTCGATGGGCAAGAAGGCCTCAGATATACGCCGCAGATTGGTCTTGCCGAGTAACTCGCTGTCAGCTCGGCGACCAGCGGCAGCGTATTCATCATTGTTCTTCACAATCTCCTCTTTCAGGCCAGCGATTTTCCGAACGAAGGTCTCATGCGTCGAACCACAAGCGTGAGCTGAAGCCAAGTCCTTAACCGCTTTTTCACTCTGGGCCCGGGAGCTAAACAGGCGCGCCTCCACCGCAGCCTTTTGGCCCGGGAATGCGGCCACAATCCTCTGGGCATTGGTGAATGCAGGGTTGGGTTGCTGTCGCCTGGTTTCCGGCCCCATGACCATCGGGTCAATGGTATCACGGAGGGCCCTGGCCTCATCGCGCCTAGTTACAAGGTCCGTCAGTTCCTGTACATACGCCGGATCATTGGGGTTGCGCGCGCCGGGCCCCACGGCCGCCATTTCCTTCTCCGTAACGGCAGTCTGCAGATTGACATACAAATCATGAGCAGTCACCCAATCCGGATTATCCACCCAATCCCTTGAACTCTGCGGGACATAGGCTTGTTCATTACTGACAATTTCTTGAGCAGCGCCATGGCTGGCCTCGAGCTCAGCGAGTTCCGCCTCCGCTCGGTTCAATTCGTTCTGAAGTTCGGTAATGCGTCCGGTCAAGAAGCCAGTATTCAGCTCCAGATTCTGGAATCCACATTCCAACTTGTGATCCTGGAATGCGGTTTCGTGCTCGTGGAGATGAGCTCGCAGGCTCGTACTGCGTTCGCGGAGAACCTCAAGGTCTTGGGGGTCCTGCGAAAAGACGGCCACATGTTGCCTTTCACCGGCATCCATATATGCCTTCACCACCTGCTGAGCCACGTCTGGGTGAGCCGATGAGTGGCTCACCGTTATCACATTTGAACCGCGTACTGCCCCAACGAAGGTGCGTCCCTGCAGGGCCAGCATGGCGAGGCTCTCTCGCTCCCAAGTGTCACCTCCTGACATCCCATTGAGCTGGCCGAGCAGCCACGCCTGAAACTGATGCATGTACCTCACTGGGGGAGAGGTCCACTGATTGTCGAAGGCACTGGGATCGGCGGGGCGCAGCAGGGCATCCGTCCCGACCTCCTGCGCCACAGCCATCATGATGTCCTGGGAGGAGAGGATCTCCAGTTCATCAATGACCTCCTCGCGGGAGGCCCGCATCCCTTGGGCGGTACTACTACTGCCTCCGCCCCTTGAGCTCTCCATGACACTGGCCAACTGGCCAGCATCTACGCGAAACTTGCCTAAGGAAGTGTACACATTGGGTTGCGCCAGCCCGACCACAAGGCCCAGCCCGGCGCCCACGCCGGCGGCCACCAGGATCTTCCAACGAGCCTTCACCAGGGCGAGCCAGGTGATCTCCATTGGATCAAAGGGAGGCATTCCGGGGGCTTGATTGGCATTCATGGGAGCAACATCTATTCAGCAGAAACGGTGATCACGCTCGGGAGCACCTGGGGGAAGGGAATCATGCGGCGGATGTACTGGTCGACAAAAATGCCCACATCGTCCACGGGAGTGTTGGGCACAAAGACCACATCAAAGGGCTGCAACAGGATGGGGACTTCCGCGGCCCACTGGTCCGGGCGCGCATCGATCTCCCAGGCCAACTGCCGATTCTCCTGTGCATCCCAACGCACTAGCAGCAACCGTTTCAGTAGGGCTGTTTCCTTGATATAGCCCCCGGCCCGCGCCAAGGATTCGACCAATGTCAGATGGCCATTGAGATCCAATGCCACCGCACCTGGCCGCCGCACCTCGCCCAGCACCGTCACGGTGCGTGGGGCCTGGCTAATCACCATCACGGTCAAAGTCAGGGCCACCCGATGCGGTCTATAGGCCTCCGTCAGGAAACGATCCAACACATCAATCGTCAGGCCTGCCACACGCAGGTCGTCCAACAGCAGGAAGGAGGCCTTGCCATCCGGGCGTACGGTCGTCTCGTGATTCCAGTCGGACAGTTCCGGGAAGCGCACAGAAAGCACATCACCGGGCCCGAGCACGATGCCGGATTCCACGCGCGAAGCATTGATCTCCGCGGTGACCTCTGACATGGGTCTGCCAGGACTTGCACAACCCACGGCAAAAACGACGCCGGCCAGGGCCAGCAAGAGGCCTGGACGCCCCCTGCACCGAGACCAGGCTAGCTGCCGCTGATCCCGCCGTTGTCTAAACCGCGTCATGTATCCGGCTGGCCCATAGCGGCCGCCGCGCCCCGCAGGACTGCTCCTTCTAGGTATCTCCATAAGTTTTGGGTGTTCCTTTCCCGGGGCTGCCTTGCCCCACCGGCAACATAGCAACTTCCTTGATTTCCGCCATCTTTTTCCACCGCTCATCCGCAGCATTCGGAATAGCAGGTCCAGGAAAGCCCAGGAAAAGCGCAAGGAGGCCACCCCTGGTCGTCATTCG
This sequence comes from Planctomycetota bacterium, assembly GCA_002686595.1. Classification (GTDB taxonomy): domain Bacteria; phylum Planctomycetota; class UBA1135; order UBA1135. The sequence goes on from NYXZ01000123.1 coordinate 10,448, forward strand.
CTTGCGCAACACCACTTGCGGCAATATTTCATACCGAGTAGCATTTAGCTAACGGCCGCCAGGCCACGATCACCCTTACCCCTAATCCGAGGCGCCGGAGAAGCGCCACGCCCCATGCGAAATCTCATCCTTCAAACCATCATCTGCACAGGACTTACCGTGGCCCCGGTGAGCTTGGCTCATGGGCAAAACCCGGGCCCGGCCCGTGGCCCCGGCGTCCTGCGCGGTGGCGGCAGCACAACACAAACCACGGGAACCCTCCCGGAGCCTGCCACCATCGCCCTCCTGGCCATCAGCGCCGGCGGCGGCGGTTTGCTCCTCAGGCGGCGGCAGCGCCGCAATCGGGACGACTGAGCCGGACGCAACGCTGCTCCTGGAGAACGTACGCTCTACGCCACCACCACCTGGCCCATTCCCGGCCATGGACTGGCGGCTCGCCGCCTTGCAGAATCGTCCCTGTCCCCTCCCTTGGGCGCCCCTGCCTCCGCTCACAGGGCCCGTGCCTGAGGGGCCCCTTCCATGGAGCTCACCCCGGAGATTGAACGCGCCCACGCCCGGGCCCAAGACCGCCTGGGCCAGTTGGACAACTACCACGCCTGGATTCTGCGCTGCTTCGGCGACGCCTACGGCCAGCGGATATGGGATGCCGGCGCCGGAGCTGGCCTGACAGTTGAGCACCTGCGGCGCAACGCCTCCTTCGTCCTCGCCACGGAATACACCGCAGCCAATGTGCAGCTCCTGGAGAAGCGCTTCGCCGCCGATACCGAGCGCATTCAGATCGCCCCCTGCGACCTCGCCGGCGACGAGGGCCTGGCCTTTGCGGACCACAAACTCGACACCATCGTCCACCTCGATGTCCTCGAACACCTGGCTGACGACCGCCACGCGCTGGCCCTCTTCCATTCTGTCCTAGCCCCCGGTGGCCGGCTGCTGGTCAAGGTTCCGGCCCATCCATTCCTGTTTGGCACCCTCGACCGCGCCTCATTGCACCACCGCCGTTACACCCGTGCGGACCTGCGGGAAAAGCTGGAGAGTGCCGGCTTCCGCATCGAGCTCCTGCGCTCCATGAACATCGCCGCGACCCTGCCCTATTTCATCAAGGGCCGCATCCTGAAGCGCGAAGTCAACTTCTCGAATACCCTCAGCCCAAAACGCCTGGGCACATACAACCGCCTGATCCCCTGGCTAGAACGCCTCGAACGCTGGGCCCCGCCGCCCTTTGGCCTGAGCTTGGTGGCCGTGGGCCGCAAGCCTCTCTGATCCCAACCCCAGCCACACGGCCCGCCCACACGGCCTGCAGGCGCGCCTGGCTGGCACGCCCTCAGGCCACCCCATCTTCCGCGCGCGCAGTACTGCAAACCGGAAACTCCCACCAACCGGAGTCCGGCGGCGGCGCCTTGAAGCACACACGCTCCCCACTCGTGGGGTGTTCCAAGGCATAAAGTCGGCTGTGCAAAGCCACGCTACGATCCGGCAATGGCTCAACTGCGCCGTATTTCACATCACCGTGGAGAGCTGCCCCCAACTCCCGAGCCGCCACACGCAGTTGATGCGAGCGCCCACTCTTTGGCCTGAATTCCAATAAGGAGCCGGGATAGGCGTCCTCCAGCACACACCACTCCGTTACGGCGCGTTTGGCTCCGCCGCTCCCCTCGCCCACGATGTGGCTGCGGTTCTTGCGGTGGTCCTTGCGCATCCACACATCGAGAGTTCCTCCGGCGGTCGCAGGCCGTTCTGGCACGACGCCCCAGTAGACCTTCTCTACGGTTTGCTCGCGCACCTGCTCCGACAACCGCCGCGCCGCCTTGCTCGTGCGGGCAAAGACCACAATCCCAGAAACTGGTCGATCCAGCCGATGCACCACGCCGAGAAACACGCGTCCCGGCTTGCCCTTGTCAGCGCGCACCCACTCCTTGGCCACTTCGAGCAGGCTCACATCTCCACTCTCATCCGGCACCGTCGGCATGCCGGCGGACTTATCCAGCACCAAGAGATGGTTGTCGGAATAAACAACCCGCAACCCCGCTAGGGCCTCGCGCGCCGCCGTGCACGAGGCTTCGCTCTCCACCGACTGCTGCCCGCTGACTCCCGAGCTCGATTTGGGATCACCTTTCTCGCGCGCCTCAGTCTGTTTTCCGTTTTCCGTTGATTCCGAGTTCATTTGGCCTTCATTCCGCAGTTGGGTTCTCTGGTAGTCCACGGGAAAAGCGCGCACAGAAGCCCGCCGGCAGCGCGCGTCCGCTTGCCTCCCGCAATAGTAGTTCGCCAGCATTGATGTGCCCGGCCCCTAGGATGCCCACCAAGTTTCCTAGTACAACGGCGCTGACGCCCATGGCATAGGTGGAGAGTATCGCGAAGGCCCGTTCCTCCATAAGCGGTGCCAGGGCTTCTAGCAACGGCGCGATGGAGTCTTCGAACTGCCACTTTTCACCTCCCGGCCCACGCCCGTAATGCGGTGGGTCCAACAAGATGCCCGCATAATGTGAACCGCGCCGGCCTTCGCGCTGTGCAAAGGCCAGAGCATCGTCGACGATCACGCGCATGGCGTCCGCTCCCAACCCGCTGCGCACGGCATTCTCCCGCGCCCAACGCACACTGGTCTTCGAGGCATCCAGATGGGTCACCGCATAACCTGCGCGAGCCGCCAGAACACTGGCCACTCCTGTGTACCCAAAAAGGTTTAGCAGGCGCGGCGCAGCACCTGTGAAGCTCGAACGCCAACGAGCCACACAGGCCCAGTTCGTGGCCTGCTCCGGAAACAACCCCACATGCTTGAAGGGTGTCGGTCGCACGATAAAGGTGCCTCCACCCCACTCCACGGTCCACGCTCCAGCGAGCCCCGCCTCCGCCGGGACATCCACAACCTCTCCTGGCAGCTCACCTTCCCAACGCCCACCGCGGTCCGACTCGCGCTTGAATGTCAGGTGCGCCCGCGCCCACTCCCGCGCGGAGCGACTCGGACGCCACAGCGCCTGGGGATCGGGCCGCCGCAGGACCACCGGCCCCAACCGCTCCAGTTTCTCACCGTCCCCTGAATCCAACAGGGTGTAGTCCGGGAACGGCTCGGGCTCGAAGGGCTTGATCTGCACGACACCATCCTAACGGGAACACACACTTGAACGCCATCAGCCGACAGCTCACATGCCAAGGAGCAACCGGCGCGCTTGTCGCTCGGCGTCCCACGCGCATACACTGGACCGATGAGCGCCTCCCGGACAACTCTGCGCGTGGGCTCCGTGCCCTACCTCGTCGCGCGTCCCCTGGATTCAGGTCTCGACTCCGAAACGGATATCAAACTCTCCCACGCCGTACCCGCTGAGCTTGTGGCGGCCCTGCGAGCTGGCGAGCTGGATGTGGCCCTGGTCAGTTCCGTGGAGTCCTTCCGCCGTCCCGGGTATCGCTACCTGGACGGTCTGGCGGTGGCCGGCCGCGGTCAAGTGTCCAGCGTTCAGCTATTCCTGCGCCGCCCCCTTGAGGGCCTGCGCCGCGTTGCCCTCGATCCAGCCAGCCGCACCGCTCGCGCCCTTTGCCAATGCCTTCTGCCGGACTCCATTGAGTGGCTCGAAGTGGAGCCCGGTTCCGATCCGCGGCGCGTGCCCGCCGACGGCTGGCTGCGCATTGGCGACGCCGCCCTGCGCGAAGCCCTGGCACCCGCTGCCCCGCCCACTTTCAATCCCAGCGCCGTCTGGACAGAACAAACCGGACACATCTTTCCCTTCGCCCTGTGGATCGTACGCCCCGGCGTCGACCTGGCGCCCTTCCTGCCGGCCTTTCGACGCGCCCGGGAGCGCGGTCGCCTCGCGGCCCCGCAGCTCGCCGCCCAAGCCGCCGCCCAATGGGAACTGCCCGCCGACGCCTGCCGCCGCTACCTCCTGGAGGAGTGCCTCTTCGAACCGGGCCCGGAACTCCACCCTGCCCTGGAGGCCTTCGCCGCCCGCGCCGCCCGTTCCGGCCTCTGCCCCAGTGGCCAGGAACCGACGCCCATCTCCGTCCCCAGGGCCTGAACGGAAGTCTTCCCGGCAAGCTTCGGATTGCCCGATTCGCCCGTCATTGCGGGCTTTCCCGCCCTAGTGGTCACCCTGGACCGTTGCAATGGGGCCCGACCATCGCCATAAAAGGACTGTTCAATCCACCCCGACCCCAGCGAGACACTTCACCTTGCCCAAGTCCCTCTTCGACGCGGAGGCCGACACCATGGCCAAAGGCCGCAAGCAGAAACCCAAGCAGACGAAACGCAAAGCGGCTGCTGAAGCCCAAAGTGCGCCCAGCCGTTCGCCGCGCCGGCGAGCCACGGCCCAGTCCATGGCCGGCAAGCACAAGGAGATCTCCGTCTCCGAGTTCTTCACCAAGAACCGCCACCTGCTGGGATTCGACTCGCCCCTCAAGGCCCTGCTGACTTCGGTCAAGGAGGCCGTGGACAACGCCCTCGACGCCTGTGAGGAGGCCGGCATCCTGCCGGAGATCTCCGTCGAGATCAGCCAGACCGATGACGATCGCTACCTGATGGCCGTCGAAGACAACGGCCCGGGCATCGTCGACACCCAAGTCGGCAAGGTCTTCGGCAAGCTGCTCTACGGCTCCAAGTTCCACAAGCTCAGCCAGAGCCGCGGCCAACAGGGCATCGGTATTTCGGCCGCCGGCATGTACGGTCAACTGACCACGGGCAAGCCCGTGCGCATTCTCTCCAAGCCCGGTAAGCGAAAGAGTGCCTATGAGTTCATCCTCTCCATCGACACGGCCCGCAACAAGCCCGAGATCCATCGCTCGGAGGTGGTCAAGTGGCAGAAGGACCACGGCACGCGCGTGGAAATAGAGATGGAGGCCCGCCACCAAAAGGGTCAGCGCTCCGTCGACATGTACCTCAAGCAGACAGCCATCGCCAACCCGCACCTGACACTGCATTACACGGGACCGGGCAGCGAGGTCATTACCTACGAGCGCACCTCCAAGGAGCATCCCGCGGAGACGGTCGAAATCAAACCTCACCCCCACGGAGTAGAACTGGGGCGCTTGATCGCGATGCTGAAGGACACATCCTGTCGCTCCCTCTCCGGCTTCATGCAGGAGGAGTTTTGTCGCGTCGGCCCCAAGAAATCGAAGGAGATCATCAAGGTCGCCAAGCTCTCGGAGAAGTCATATCCCACGCGTATCGCCCGCAGCGAGGCAAACTCACTGCACAAGGCCATCAACGACACTCGCATTTCCTCGCCCCCCACCAACTGTATTGCTCCCATCGGCGAGAAACTGATCCTGGCGGGCCTCAAGAAGGAGTTGGAGGCTGACTTTTACGCCGCCGCCACGCGCCCGGCGGCTGTTTACCGCGGCAACCCATTCCAGATTGAAGTTGGCATCGCCTACGGCAAGCCCGGCGGCGTCGGCCTCGAGCTGACCGACGAAGGCCGCATCACCAAGAAGGCAAAGAAGAAGGTTGATGCGGTTGAGGATCTCGTGGGCAATGCCGACGAGCCCGTGCGCATCATGCGCTTCGCCAACCGCGTGCCCCTCCTCTACCAACAGGCCGGTTGCGCGATCACTAAAGGCATCATCCAAACTACCTGGCGCAGTTACGGTCTACAGCAACCCCGCGGCGGCCTGCCCGTGGCCCCGGCCGCCATCTTTGTACACATCGCTAGCGTCTGGGTGCCCTTCACCTCCGAGTCCAAGGAAGCCATCGCTGCCTACCCGGAGATCCTGAAGGAGATCAAGCTCGGTCTACGCGAATGCGGCCGCAAGCTGGGCATCCACATCAGGAAGGGCAAACGGTTGAAGCGAGAGTTCGACAAGCGCTCCTATATCGAAAAGTACATCCCGCACATCGGCATCGCGCTTCAAGAGATTCTGGACCTCTCCCAGAAAGACACCGATGACACCGTGACAACCCTCGAGGATGTCCTCCACAAAAGCCGCAAGTTCTAGACAGCCATGGCAAAGAAAAAGACAACGAAAAAGGCCGTGAAGAAAAAGGCCGCCTCCAAGCCCACCACGCGTAAGAAGCGCACGCTTTCAACGCTGGACACCAAGACCCTCGAACTCGTGGACAAGACCGCTGCGCGCATCCACAAGTCCATCCACCAGCGAGTGTTGCCGGAACTGAAGTTTCCGATCCGGTCGCTCTCAAATGTCAAATACGACAAGCGCATCGGCTACTTCCAGCTCGGCAAGGGCAACAAGGCCCGCGCTCTGTCCGTCAACACGGTCAAGAACTTCGCCCAGACCTTGCGCCTGATGTCCTTCTCAAAAGAGATGGTGGAGAACGACGACTTCGCCACCAAGCGGGAGGCCTACTATGTCTCGAAGAACTGGAACGAGTGCAAGTTCAACGAGCAGACCGAGTCCGACACGGTTATGGACGACATCGAGGCCCTGGCCTCTCTCGACGGCCTTGCCCGCGAGCAGTTGCGCTTCTTCCCGGAGGAACACGGCGGCAGCATCGCCGGCAATCTGACCGTCATCGATCGCGACTCTGAAACTGGCAAGCCCCTGCGCATCGACTGCACGGCCTTTGGCTCCGGTTCCTACTCCATCCCCCACTCGGTCGAGCACCTGAAGTTCGAGACCGACGCCAAGTTCATCCTGGCCATCGAAACCGGCGGTATGTTTCAGCGTTTGAACAACCACAAATTTTGGAAGAAGTCCAAGTGCATCCTGGTGGAGATGGCCGGTGTACCGACGCGCGCCACGCGCCGTTTCATCCGGCGTCTCTCGGACTCCAAGAAACTGCCCGTCTACTGCTTCGTGGACTGCGACCCCTACGGCATTGCCAACATCTACCGCACGCTCAAGGTGGGCTCCGGAAACGCCGCCCATATCAACCGCTTCTTCTGCGTGCCCCGCGCCACCTTCCTGGGCGTCACGCCCCAGGACATCATCGACTTCAAACTCCAGGACGCCACACACACGCTCCAGGCCGTGGACATCAAGCGCGCCAAGGACGCCCTCAAGAACGACCCCTTCTTCAAGACTCATGCACCCTGGACCAAGGCCATCAGACAACTGCTCAAGATGGGCGTGCGTGCCGAACAGCAGGCTCTGGCAAAATGGGGCCTCAACTTCGTCATCGACGAATACCTGCCCCGCAAGCTGAAAGCCAAGGCCAAGTTCCTGCCCTAGGAGTCCGCCGATAATCTCCCAACTACGGCGCCGCCATCGCCTCGCGGTGCGGTTTTTTCAACGGACTCTTGGCGTCCCGGTGCCGGGCCCTTCTGAGGCAACGCCACCGCCTGGTTCCCCTGGGCCCCGCCGCGGCCCAGGCCAGGGCCCACCCCACGGCCCTCTCCCGAGCGGCAGAGTGTCAGAGTCAGTCAACTCTCGCTAGGATCCAGATCCCCAGAGACTCCCCAGCCACCCGTCAGGGAAATCTCCGCCATCCGCCCCGCGGTTGGACTGATATTCCACAATCTCGGGAACTACCCGGCCCCTCCGCGACACCTTCCCAGTGAGCGAAACAAGCGACAACCCCAACCACTCCGACGACGGACAAAACCCCCAGCACCTGGCCGACCTGGCCCTGGCGCAGCGGGTCCTGGCCGAGGCGGGCGCTTCAGCCGACGCGGCCGAGTCAAGCGGTGCCCTGGATGAGTTCGTGACCCGTATGGGTTGCGTACCACGCATCCTGGCCACGGTGAATGCCCGCCGCGGACGGCCACTCGGCCGCGATGAGTTGGCGGACCTCGCCCAGGACACGCTCATCCTGCTCTGGAAGAAACTTCACACCTTCGAGGGAAGGGCCACCCTGGAAACCTGGGCCTGGCGCTTCTGCTTCCTCGAGTTCTCCAATCGCGTGCGCAAAGTGGGCCGTCGCGGGCCGCTCCTGGAGGACCTGGGAAGCGAAGTCCCCCCGGAAGCGGTGGCCCCGACCACGACCCATCCAATGGAATACGAACCACTGTATCAGGGCCTGGAACGCCTCGGCGATCCGGAAGCCGAGATCATCCGCTTGAAGCACTTTGAAGACCTGACCTTCGAGGAGCTGGCGGAGCGTCTCAACATCTCACCCAACACGGCCAAGACGCGCTATTACCGCGGCCTCGGCCGGCTGCGTGAGGATCTCGGCCCGCGCCTCGGGGAACTCGCATCATGAACACCTCACACGAACAAGGTCACGAGGACATCCTCGAAGCCATCCTGGTGGGAGATCTCTCCCCCACTGCCCCCAGGGCCAAGACGCTTCTGGACAGCTGCGAGTTGTGCCGCCGACAGTTGGCCGAGCTCCAGGCCCTCGAAAGCCTCCTGCAACAGGCCGGCGCGGAAGAACGGGCCACGCTGGCCGAAGCCGCGGAATGCAAGAATGCACCTGGCCTGGATTCAGTGGAATCCGTCCTACACTCCATGGCGGGCCAGCCCACGGCCATTCCCCAGCTGGTTCCCGCCCCCGAGCAGGGCGCCCGTCGCCCTAGCCCTTGGAGGCTCTTGGTCGGCCTGGCCGCCGCCGCGGCCCTGGTCCTAATGCTCAACACGCTGCTGGGGCCCGGCCCGGAGGAGCCGCCCCTGTGGCTCGGTTCTGGCAACCTCGAACTCATCGCCCCCCTCGGCCCGCAGGCCAGTTCTCAGGCCATTGAAGCCTTCGCATGGAACGGCCCCTTGCCCCCCGGCGGCTGGTTCGAGATAAGGGTACTGAACGGAGAGACCGTCGTCCTCGAGCGTCGTCTCTCTACCAGCCCATGGACGCTCACCCCCAACGAACAACAAGAGCTCCCCGCCAGCTTCACCTGGGAGGTGCGCACCCTCGACGCCTCCGGTTCTCCCAGCGCCTCCGCCACAGGTCGCGCCGACTTCCCGCCGCACTGATTCTGCCGGCGCTCCTGTGCGCGCCGTTTTGCGAGGCTGCCAGCGCCAGCACCCGTGGCGCCTATCTCGCCCAGGCATCAGACTCCAAATCAGGGGATGATGCCGCGTCCGAGGAACAGGCACCTGCTCAGCTCCCCGCCCCGACCACCACCGCTCCCTGGGAAAAGCGCGTGCGTGCCCTCGGCCCCCGAGCCCAGGCAGGAGATCCCCAGGCCATCGCAGCCCTCCACCAAACGCTCAAGGAGCTGCGCTCATTCATCGCGCAATCCACGCAACTCCAGAGCGACAACACCGCCCTCGCCGACGCTCGGTACTCACTCGTCCTCGCCGCCGTGGACCTGGCGGCCCAACCCGCGGGCCGCCGCCCACCGGACCTCGTGCCATTCGAGCTGCTGGAGGAGGCGCGCCTCGCCGCTGTAGCCTTTGGCGATGCGGAGGTCGCCGCCAATGTGGCCTGGCGCACGGCCCTGGCCCTGCGCGACGCCCACGAATTGTCCCGCTCCCGCGCGGTCCTGGAAAGTGCCCTGGAAGAGCTGGACGCCCCCGGCATGGCGCCCTGGTTGCTCGTCACCCAAGCCACACTCGCCCGCCAGCGAGGGGACTGGCAGCGGGCCTTGGACATCTTGTCAGTGGCGGAGGCCGGCCTGCTGGACGAGAGCCACTCCTTCACAAGCCACCGCTACACGCGCTGCGCCCTGGTCGGCCTGCGCGGTCAGATCCACATAGACCTGGGCCTGGTGGGACGCGCCGCCCTGGACTTGGCGCAGGAGAAGGAGCTCGCCCTTGAACTCGGTGACTTGGATGGCTGGATCGCTTCGCTCATTCGCCGGGCCAACCTGCACCTGGCTCGAGAAGACTACGAGGGCCTTGCCCGTTCAGTGGAAGAGTCCCTGGCCTCCGAAGATTTGTTTGGCGGGCATCCAGGGGAACGGGCCCAGCTTCTGGTGCGCCTGGGCATTGCGCGTTCGGAACAGGAACGCGCCGATCCGTCCCGCCCACGCCTGGCCAGCGGCATCTTCCATCAAGCTCTGGCCGACAAGTCCCTGCGCCCCGGCGAACGCCTGACGGCAGAACTGTTCCTGGGTGATGTGCTCTTGCGCGAGCGCGCCCTGGACGAAGCCGCCACCGTCTTGGACAGCGCCCGCAAACGATTGCTCGCTTGGAACGCCAACGATCAACTGCGTGCCCCGGCACCAGAAGCCGCCAGCCTGGCCACCCTCTCAGCGCGCCTGGCGGTCCTGCGTGTAGCAGGCAAGGAGGAGCTCGCCCGGCAACTAACTGAGTTGCGTCACGCCCACGGCATCTTCCTCGAACACTGGAACTCGACCCCCCTGCGCCCCGCGGGCATCGGGTTTCTGCACTACGGCGGCCGCCGCGCAGTGCTCTCGGAGTTGATATCACTGACCTTGCTGGTCGAAGGGCTGGATCCCGGCGTGGACCACATCCTAGAACACCTGATGGAGGCCCAGGCCCTTGGATCAGTGAGCCGTCGCCTGGGCATTCCCACAGGATCCGTGGACGCGGTGCGCGAAAAACTAATCCCCCCAGGCGGCGGTCTCTTGATCTACCTCTCGGGACCTGATCGCTCGCACCTCATCGCCCTGGATGCCGCCGGCAGCCTCTACCGCGAGCTACTCCCAGCCCGCGAACTCGAACGGTTGCGCGCCGACTTCGTCACGACGGTAACGCTACCACCCTCCGTGCCCTCCACCGATCGACTTTACACGACCCGGGCCGCGCGTTTGACAACCACCGGCCGCGCTCTCTCGAGAGCTCTCCTGCCTGAGGACATCATGCGTCGCGTCGCGGGCTGGGGACCGCTAACCGTAGTCGGCATCGACACCCTCGGCTATCTACCCTTCGAGGCCCTTCCGATTATGGACGATGTGGCCCTGCTGGGTGACCGCCACCCCATCGCCTACACGCCCACTCTACCCCTGGGACTGTACCTGGCCGACAAGGCAACGGCCCAGGCCCGCGCCGAATCGAAAGCACCCAGTGGGCAAGCAAAGGGGAGCGCCCCCAACGCTCCGAGCCTCACCGTACTGGTTGCCTCCGATCCAGGTATCGAGGCCCGTGAGCGCTGGCCCCATCTCGTCCCCTTGCCTTTTGGCGCGGCCGAACGCACCCAACTCAAAGCCAACTGGAAATCCGGTGGCGTCTCCTTTGTCGAAGGCCCACGCGTATGGGAGTTCTTCCCCCACTCCAACGCCGACACCGATGCAGCCCTCCAGAGTGAGGAGCTTCACTCCGCCCCCGAGAGCGCCAACCTGCGCGTGCTGGAGATTCTGGCCCACGGCGTGTACGACCCGCAGCGCGAGCGTCCGGCTGGCTTGGCCCTAGGCCCCCGCTATCCGACATCCGCACCGACGGAGGATACGGGCACCGGCGCGCAAAGCCCCCGCCCAAACTCAACCGGCGAACAAACCGCAACCGAACTCACCAGCGTCTCCGGCGACCGCGCCGAGGACCAGATGTTCCTGTGGTGCGAAGGCGTGGAATCATCTCCCAGCGCTGAACTCGTCATCCTCGCAGCCTGCGGCACAGGCCGTGGCCCCCTGCGGCGCGGCGACGACGGTGCCGCCAACCTAGGCGGCGCCTTCCTGTCCGCCGGGGCCCGAGATGTGATCCTGTCCCCAGCACGCCTCGAATACCGCTCGACGCTACGCCTCTTGGAGCTTCTCCACGACCGCTTGACGCGCGCCGGCGAATCCCCGGCGACGGCCCTCTACACCGCCCGGCGGCTGGCCGTGGCCCAGGGCCTCGACCCAGATCCCTTCCACCGCTCCCTGCTACATGTCACCGGCCTGGGCCATCGCCCGCTTGTATCAGGCGGCCAACGCGGCCAGCTCCTCGACGGAGGCCTGCATCCCTGGGAAGGCAAGAACGGCGGCATCCCGGTTCCGGACAAGCCAATGGCACGCTTGGTGGTCGCGGCGGGAGTTCTGTTGATGGTGGCGTTTGTTATATGCGGCTTGCGGAGCCGGAGACGCGGCTAGCTGGGTGTTGCGCGGGGAGCTGGGTTAGGCCGGCAATGCCACCACCACCCCCACCCTCCCTGGGAAGTACCCCCAAGACCCCTTTGGCCGCTATCAGGTCGCCGACAAACCCTGAAAAAGTACTGTAGCAGTTCGCAGCGAGACATGGCTCATGGCCCTGCCGTCACATCACGTCTCCGTTGCGCTCTGGCGGTCCGTTGAAAAAGTCCCGTCGCGAGGCGAAGCCGTAGTCGGGCGTTTGTCAACGGACTCCTAGGGCGCAAGCCAAAGTGCGCTCTGCCCTACCCCCCAACGCCGCCGCGCGGCACATCGCCCTCCTTGAAGGGCGTAACCTTTGGCATCGGGACAAACCCCCCAGGTGTCTGTGGATCATCCAAGCTACCCCAGCCCGCGCCTATCAGCGGCACCAGCAGGGAATTGCCCGCATCGGGGTCGCGCCCAAGGGAGTTGCGCGTCACTTCATCCATCGTAAAGGCCGCCGTGTAAACAGATGACACCGGAGTGGCAACTCCCGCTGAGTCCACATCGACGATGCGGGCTTGGATGTGGTAGATCGTGTCGAAGTTGGGAATCGACTCTGGGATTGGAATCAGGAATGATGGCGGCATGGTTGTCATCATGGGGATCACGCCATTCAACATCGCATCCCGCGTCGTGTAGTAGTTGGCGGAACGCTGGGTCCACACAACAACCTCCATGTCATCCACGCCCAGGGGCAGGACCGTGGGAGCCAGCAGCTGGATATACAGGTCCCCGCTGGGAGCTCCCATGGGCAGACGAAACTCCACCGCGCTCACTTTCAAAGCAATATCGCTCTGTGATCCCGCATTATTGCGCACGATGCGGATCTCGTTTGCATCAAGGAGAGGCAGCAGAAGATCCACATCCTTGTCACCATTAAGGTCGACAAGCAAGGGATCAGGGCGGGGAAGCGTCGGGGGCATGGGTGAATCGAGCACAGGAAACTCCATGTGGCAACAGGCCTGCAGGCTGAATGTTGGTGGAGCCGGTAGGATGAAATCCCACGCATTGCGCAAGAGAAGCGGATCGTGCTGATCCTCCAACAACAGAACCACCTCATCTCCCCCAACCCTGTCCCAATTCCCCGTGGTCATGCTGCTCGCACGGTTATGCAGGAGGTCAAGGGGTTGTTCCACGCCGGTAATGTCCGCCACATACAAGACATCAGAGGCCAACTGGCGCTCAATCCACAGCAGGCGATCTCTGATGCGGTCCTTGCGTCGCAGGGCTGCCACGCCGAGAACGGGGCCCATGAGCGGCGCCTGGAATAACACCGATCCTGAGATGGTCATGACCTCCAGGTGGGTGGGCGTCACGAGGGCCACTTCCATGGTGCCGTTCCCGTTCCAGTCCACACTGTCTCCATATTCCATTGGAAGTGAAAACGAAAGGGAGGGTCCAGCCACAAGGCCCAGGGGTCCGGTGCCCGCGACGCGCCAACTACGCAGGCTGAGACCGTCGCCTTCGAGGGCCACCAGATCGAGGTTCTCATCGCCGTTGACAAGAGCCGTGTCCAAATGGGCAAAACCGCCGGAGTTGGAGGTAGCTATGAAAATGCTTTGAAACTCGTCGCGGGCTGCCGACCAAAACCACAGGTCCAGGCTCGCACCATTGGCCACGACGATGCCCGCGTTTCCATTCAGCCCCGTGCCAGGCAATACGACAAAATCATCAGCCGCCGTGGGCAACTCGGCCATGGCCCTGTACATGTCGGGGGCCGGCAATACGACCACCACTGCTCCGTCCAAAACCACCCCGTCATTGAATCCATCACCGGTGATGTCTCCAGCCCCAGTCCTGCCGATGGGACCGCCCCCTCCAAATGACCCCGGCCCACTGTAGGCCGGCCAATCCAGGGAGTGCTGCGGCCCGTAGTAGTACCCGTCCCAATTCTGAGCTGGCCCCCCGGATGCGGTAGCACGCAGGATCATGGCAAAGGCAAACAGAACAAGGACTCGGTGCATCAAAGTCATCGGGGAACAAATCGGGAAGAGATCCTCTAGAACCCGATCCTACAACGGTATTGGTGTTTGGGGAGTCGTCCTGGTTCCGCACAATGACGCAAAGTAGCAAGAATGCCGGCCTAGCTGTTCTACCGGCGGCCACGGAGCCCCAAAATGGCTCCATGGCTGCCACAGACTGGTCCACCGCTGCTTCATTCGAGGACCTGTGCCTGCTGACGGCCCACTTCCTGGGGGGCACCTTGGGCACTTTCCCAGGTTGGCTGGCCTCCTACCTCGATGGAGAGACAGAGGAGCTGGCACCAGTTCTCACAGCTCTGAACCTGGGCGGGTTCCTGACCGTGGCCTCGCAGCAGGGTCACCCACCGACGAATGAGCCAGACGGCCACCGTCGAGCCCGACGCACCTTCGTCATGGGATTCGCCTCCCCCGCCAGCGCCGCGCACCTGGCGGGGCTAGCATCCAGCACAGAAGGCGATCTCCGCCTGGATGTTTTCTCCCCGACCACAGCCCCCGACCCTGGCTCAACCCCATGCTCTGAGACCATGCCCGGGGACTTGCAAACCTCCGGCCGCGGTGAAGCTGAAACCTCTGTCCTGCCCGTGGGATTGTTGGACGGAGAGCCCTTCCTCATCGCCGGTCATGATGCCGCCACTAGGGAGCTGGAGATCTTCTCCGAGTACTGCCAAGCCGAAGCCATCGCCGCCCTGGCCCGCTGCTCGTGGATCAGCGCCGTGGACCTGGCTTGGGCGCGACGCCCTCTCTTGTGGGACACCCTCAGAAACGCCCTCGCCCCAACGAACTGAGATAACCCGCCCCCTCGACGCCTGACCGGACGAATCCAAACCGAGGTGCCCTCACAACCTGGCTGCGTGCCATGATTAGCAGCAGCAGAAGGCCGGAGATCGCGGTCCCGAACCGATGATTTCTCACGGCCCCCGCTCCAAGAGCGTAAATCCCCCATGCCCCCCAGAATGCACAAGCACGCCGCTACCTTCCTGCGCCTGGCCGCCCTGTGGCTCCTGACCGGAGCCCTCTTCAAGCTCCTGCTGGGCTCACCCAAGGACTTGCCGCCCAGCGTTATTTCCTTCGCCAAGGACATCGGCCTGAGCCTCGACCTGACCCTACGCCTTGCGGTGGCCATCGAGTTGGTAATCGGACTCCTCGCCATCCTGCGGCCCAAGCTTGGGTGGCTACCCATCACGCTTCAGTTCGTCGTGTTCGAGGCCATCCTGCTACAAATGGTTTTGGGTGGCGATGCCTCCTGCGGCTGCTTTGGCTCCCAAGTAACCGTCCCACCGACTGTCATGCTGGCCATCGACAGCGCCGTCTTGCTCGGCGTTCTATTCGCCAAGCCCTGGCGCCTGCCATCCGGTCCCTCCCCCGGGATTCCCTTCGCCCTGACGCTTATCCTGTGCTGCGCCGCTCCCTGGCTCGTCATCCCCCCCACGGTCGACCTGCCCGCCGCCCTCCCCGCCGGCCCCGGTACCGCACCCACGGATCAAGAGCCTCCCCCGGGCTGGAGTCTGCCTGACCCCCTGCCGCGTTACGCGGAGCTGTCCCCGGACTCCTGGATAGGTCAACCGGTTCACGCCACCCAACTCGCCCTCTGGACCGATCCCGATCAGCTTCCCCTCGATGCTCACATCGTCATCTATCGCACCACCTGCGAACATTGCCAGGAGCACCTCGAGGAGCTCGCCCTGGCCCCTCAGCCCCCCATGCCCTACATCCTTTTGCGCATCATCGAGAAAGGCGACTCCGAGGACAATCGCCTGACCCATGTGATGCCCGAGGGTATTCACATCGAGCTACCCGCCGCCGTGGAGTTCGTCATCGAAACCCCCTGGGATGTGATTATGGAAGAGTGGACCGTTACGGGCGCCAACTCCGGCCGTCAGGAGTAGGGAGGGGAGGCCGGAGGAGCGGAGATCGTGGGCCGTTCCCCGCCCCTGGGGACCATCCCAAACCCCCACCCTCCCAAGAGGGGATGTGCCTCAGACCCCCAGAGACCCCGGCAGGTCGCCCAGATTCTCCGATTAACCTATGAAATCGCCACCGTAGCCCGTTCCGGTGAGTCCCCAGCCGCACGCCCAGCACGACTACTCACATCCACCGAGCCCCAACTTCCGCCTAGCCCTCGCATCCAACCGCCGCGTACCTAGCCCGCCTCCATCCGGGCCGCACCTACTTCACTGCGACCAAGTATGCGATCCAGGCCTCGCAGTTCTCGCCGCGTACTCCGCGACTGAACTCGCCATCGCCTTCGCCGTCATCGTCCGTGCCCTCAAAGTAGGCATGGACATCGGCAAAGCCGGCCTCCTTCAGGGCATCCTTCAGTTCTGTCAGTGACCACATGCGCCAGTGATAGACAAATGCATCTGTCATCTCACTGCCGTCATTGAATCGGAAGTGAATCTTGCACAGATACTCGCCAGTGCCGGGCCAGTACTCATCCTGATCCCAGACATAGGTGAACTCGCCATCTACATCGCGCTCTTCCTCCATTTCCTGCAGTGACTCCGGGCCACCGTAGAGATCCAAGACAAAGATCCCATCCTCGGCCAGGTCCTCGCGGCAGTGCCGCAGGTACCCCACAAGTTCCTCACGCTCCTGAAACACCTGGTATGAGAAGTTTTGAGCACAGCGCACATCGGCCCCGCGCTCACCATCAGTCCTCACATCTTCCTCGTGCAGGCGGACCCGTGCGGCATCATCCCCAAGCGGTTCCAGATTGTGTTCCACGCCCCAGGCCAAGGTCTCTGGGCAGAGGTCAAACCCCTCCGCTGTAAACTCGTTCCCCTGCTTGACCCATTCAGCCGAGAGAATCGCTGTTCCACAGAAGTCCTCGCGGAAGTGCCGCGCCTTTTTGCCGCGCACTTCGCCATAAACGCGGGTCAGAAACTCCACATCTGTCTCTGGCGACTGCACAGCGAGCTGGTAGAGCACATGCTTGTCCGCACTGCGCGCGGTGTACTTCGGCGTGTTGTCCACAACGCTCTTGCGCCGTTTGGACACATTCCTTCCGTGCTTGCGCCGTTGCTTGCCGTGCTTGTCCTTAACTCCTGATCGACCCATGGTTGCTATGCTCTATGTTGGTGAGAAGTGGTGGCTGCGCAGTCTATCCACGGCAACGGCCAAATACAGCGCGTCGGCAGTACTTTATCGTACAAACGGCATTTCCCCCAAGTCAGCCAGCGGGCTCCAAGGCGACTCCAAGGCAGCCCCAAGGGCAAGCCCAAGCATCGCCGTCAGCGCCGCCGGCGCTGCGGCTCTCCGCCCGGCACCCAACGCGGCGTGAGCTCCCCAGACAAAAGCAACCGCACGAGCCCCAAGCCTCGGCGCACCCCTAGCTCCATGTGTTCATAATCGAGCAGATCCGCCTCGTCGCTGACCCGATGGTAGTCCGAGTGCATGTTGTAGGAGGACAGGGTTTGCCCAAGAATGCCGCGCATGACGAAGGCGTAGTTGTCGGACCTCTCGAAGAAATGCTCGTTTGGCCGTTGGTCCGCGAAGAGCTCCACGCCTGCCTCCTGAGCCTCGGCCCACATGGTTGTGCGCCCATGCCCAGTCAGCCACAGGCCACCCACCCCTTCGGCGAGCTCATCTGGCCGACCGATCATCTCGAAGTTCAGATTGAAGATTGTGTCGGCAAGTGGCACAGCAGGATGATCGAGGTAGTACTTGGTTCCCAGGAGGCCCTTTTCCTCGCCGGTGGCCAACAGGAAGACCACCGTGCGCACCGGCGGATCCGCGGCAGCCAAGGCTCCAGCCAGTTCAAGCACCGCCGCTGTGCCGGAAGCATCATCGTCAGCCCCGTTATATACCAGGTCCGGCTCGCCATCTTGGCTACTCTGCTCTCCTCCGTGGCCGCCTTCGCCCACCAGACCAAGGTGGTCGTAGTGAGCGCTCAGGACCACGGTCTCCCGTGCCAAGTCAGGCCTTTCGGCCGTTCCAACCCCTGGCAGAATGCCAACCACATTAGCTGCCCCCGCGGGCACCAGGGTCAGGCCCGATTTCAGGCGCAGCTCGCTGATGGCCCCACTCCTCAGGCCCTCCAATAGGGTCCCGCGGGGCACCAACCAGGGGTTTTCATCACCAGGGGCGGGTCGCAATCCCGCCTTCCCCAGACTGCGCACTCGTCCGGGACGGCGCGAACCGGGATAGAGCAGTAGCCCCCAGTTGGTCCCCTTCCTATCTGCCTCGTGCTCAACATCCCCGGGTGTCGCAGGCCCGGCCTCCCCATCTAATCGCTCCCCAGCCGGCACGGCCGCCAGCCATTCCTCCCGCCGCCGCCGGCTGCCATCCAGAAACAGAGCCACCCCTGGCTCCACCTTTGCCGGCATTTCCTCCGCCGAGGTTACGCGCACCACCCGCAGCCAACCTGTATCCGCCAAAGGCAGATCCGGGCGCAAGTCGTAATCCGCTCCCCAAAGCGGTTGTTCTACAGCTCCGCTCCCGCGCGCAGCGAGCGCTGGCAAGCTCTCCCGCACAAGTTTGACGAGGCCAACATCTTGAAGAAAGCCGCCATCGTCACCGGCGGGCTCGACACCAGTTTTCTTCAGGATTCCGGCCAAGTACCCCGCAGCCCTTCGTCCTCCGCGTGTACCAGTCTCTCGGCCTTCAAAGGCGTCGGATGCCAAGACACGCACATGGCGTTCCAGCTCCTCGCTGGTGATCAACGGATTGTGTTCCGTCGCCTCGCTTGTTGGCCGCCGACTCTGAACACACTCCGCGGGCTGCGCTCCGCCTCCGATGGACGCAAACATCCCGCCTGGGCCGGCGCTCAACAACAGCCAACAGGACCAGCCTGCGATCATCGACCCCATCAGCAGTACCCCGCGCTCCTAGGCAAACGGAAGCCGACTAGGCAACCAACTCGCGCAGGGTGCGGAGCAGTTCCTCGTTGATCTTCGGATCGCGCACGTGCACGCGCACTGTTTTCTCGCTGCCGCGCGGGACATTCATGGTGTCTGGATTGAGGCGCCGGTTAACCCTGCGCGCCAACTCGCGCGGCTTCTCCACGCTGAGCAGAATCCAATCACCCACGGACGGCTTCGGGTGGACTCCCGGAATGGAAGCCAGACGAGAGAAGAAACGGTCCTTTTCATTGCTGAGGTCGAAGACCATGAGGGGGGGTCCTTTTACCGTTGGGACGCCAACGGGTCGGTGTCAGTGGATCGGCACGCCAGGCCCCGGAGATCGTCCGGGGTTTGGGCCGGGGGGAGAGGCCTGAGAAAACGCGTCCGGCGGAAAGCTCCCCACCCACCAGCCTGGCCCGTTGCCCTTCGACAGGGGCCCCACCCCCCTGGTTCCCGGGATAGGCCCATACTCTGAAGGGCAGTTCCTTGTTCCACTTCCTGACGCACGGGCATACCCTATCTGGTGTTGGCATGGCCTACAAGCACTACCTGCTGTCTGAGTGCCCATTTCGACGCCGAGCTCCCAGTCCTCAACTGCCCCGCTTCAATGTCGCAATCAACGCCGAGCCCCTTCCCTCAGTTGAAGGTAAGTGTTCCGGCCTCGACTTCCAACCTCGGTCCAGGTTTTGACAGTCTCGGCTTAGCCCTCTCGCTCTTCCTCGAAGTACGCCTCCTTGGGCCGCGCCGGGATGGAGTTGACCGACATCGTCTAGTAGAAGCCCACGGGGAAGCGAGCAACTGGCCGACAACCGAAGACAACGCCCTCCTCCGCGCGTTCTCCGCTGGAATCGAACGCCTTGTCACACCAGGCGAAGCCCATCGCCCCATGGACTTTGCCTGTGAATCACAGATTCCCATAGCCCGCGGCCTAGGCAGCAGCGGCGCCGCCATCGTCGCCGGCCTGTTGCTCGCCCGCGCCCTCGCCCGCCACTTGCCCGGCAGTGAAGACGCGGATACCCCCACCCTTGCAGGTTGGGCCGCCGAACTCGAGGGCCACCCGGACAACACCACGGCATCTCTACACGGCGGCTGCACCATGGCTTTGCCCTTGGGCCGCTCCATAAAAACAATCTCTGCCCCAGTGCACTCCTCGGTCTGCTTCGCCGTGTCATGGCCCGCAACCACGGTCACCACCAGCGCCGCCCGCGCCGCACTCCCCGCACAGGTCCCCCTGGAAGACGCGGTTGAAAACGCACGCCGCCTACCATTCTTGCTCGAAGGCCTGCGCACCGGCGACGGCGCATTACTGGCAGTTGGCCTAGCGGATCGTCTCCATGTGCAACATCGCCTTCCGCTGATCCCCGGAGGAGAGGCGGCCCTCACAGCAGCGACGGCCGCCGGCGCCTACGGGGCCACACTTTCAGGAAGCGGCTCCGCTCTGATCGCCCTGTGCCCGGGCGCATGTGCCCCAGCCGTGGCAGAGGCCATGACCAGTGCTCTGCGAAGCGATGGCCAGCAGACGGCCAGCGGTCGTGTCCTGCAGCTCGTCGAAGCTGCTCCCCGCGTCGAAGCAATCAGCTAGCAGTCCGGTCCAGGTTCTAGGAGTCCGTTGAAAAAGCCCCGTCGCGAGGCGCAGCCTTCGGCGGCGAGGCACGGCTCGGCGAGCCTGACGCGGCCGTTGGCATCGGGGGCATCGGGGGCATCGGGGGCGTCGGGGGCGTCGGGGGCATCGGGGGCGAAACCGTAAGGGAGTTTTTCGACCGGCTCCTAGTTGCCGCCATACCCATGGCGGAAGCCCTGCACACGCCTACTCGGCTCCCGTTGTGCCCGAGCTTCCTGGCCCGAGCCCGCTTCCATGCGGCTGCGAGCCTCCTGCTCTTCCCGACGCACCGAAATACTGGCCGTGGCCAGCAGAAAGTCATGTAGCCCGGCCGGGGGGACGCAGAACGACTGCATGCCGATCCCCAGCAGCAGGGGGATGTTACGGGCGTAGATGGAGGTGACGCCAAACACCGCCAACGGCTTGCTCGCCGCTTCACAGGCCGCGCACACATCCCGCGCGACCCGCAACACCACCGGATGCAAGCACTCGAAGGCCGCCTTCAAGGCCACGTTTTCGCGATCAGCAGCCAACAGATACTGTTGCAGCGCATCCAATCCCAACAAGAGGAAGTCGCTCTCCAACGCCAAGGCCTCCACTCCCAAGGCCGCCACGGGAGTCTCTATCACCACACCCAACTCCACCGGCTGCGCCTTGTCGCCGTCCCCTTTTGGGCCTAGCCCCACCTTGCGCAACGCCAACCGTTCCTCGAACAGGATCTCCTTGACGCGCCGGAGGTCGCCCGGGTCCGTCACTAGGGGCAGGGCCAGACGCAGGGGCCGGAGCTGGGAACTCTCCATGTTCGCCCGCAACAGGGCCTGTAGTTGTCGGCGCAGGATTGGCTCCTTTTCCAAGAGCACGCGAATGCCCGCCTGGCCCAAGGCCGGGTTTGCTTCCCGCGTCCTGTGCAAGTAGTCCAGTCCCAGGCTTGAATCCACATCCAACAACCTGAAGGTCAGCGTCTCTCCACGACTCTGTTCACAAACAGCGGCATAGTGGGCGGTCAGGGATTCGACGGAAGGCAACTCCTTTTCGACCAAGAAGGCCAACTCCGTACGGTAGAGCCCCAATCCATCCATGCCGAGTTCCGCGGCCCGCTCCACTTCTGGGAGACTGGCGCAACTGGCCCGCACCTCAATGGTCTTTCCATCACGCGTCAGGTGGGGCCCCGTAGCCCACTCCGGGATCTCGCTGTCAACTTCCGTCTCAGCTTCCTCCCGCGCCGCCAGGTACTGTGCGCGAACGCGCTCCTCGGGATTCACGCGCAGAGCGCCCTCGCTGGCATCCACCACAAGAAAATCACCTTCCTGCACGGACTGCAGCAAATCCGGCACGCTGGTCAGGGTCGGCACGCGCAGGGAACGGGCCAGGATTGCCGCATGACTTGTCATACTGCCTTCCTCCGTGACAATGCCCAGCACATTGGAGCCGGCGGCGCTGAAGAGATCGACGATTGATAGTTCGCGGGCCACCAGGATGTAGTCCCCCTCCGGCTCCTCGTCCTCAAGGACTTCGGTCTCACGCAGGTTGCGCAGGACACGAATGCCCACATCACGCAGGTCCACGGCCCGCTCCCGCAGCACTTCGCTTTGCACCAGGCGGAAAATACGATCGAAGTCCGCAATGACCTTGGCGATGGCCCCTTCCAAGGACATCTGTTCGTTGAGGATGAGGTTCTCCACATCCGAGAGGAAAACCGAATCGCGTAGGTAGGCGCAGTGGGTATCGAGGATGCGGACATGGTCCGCCGGGACGCGCCCGTGCAGGCGTTCCTTTAGAGCAAGCAGTTCTTCGTTGGAATCTGCCAGGGCCCGGTGAAAGCGATTCAACTCGTTTTCCACCTCGTCCCGCGGCACGCGCCCCACCTGGGCCCGGTCCAAGTCGTAGGCCTTGCAGTGGCACAATCCCACGGCCAGGCCCGGCACCGCCGGCGTCCCCTTGAGGATCAAGGCGGGCGAGGCGCTCTCGGTGCCCGCCGCCGGCTCCCCTTCCCCTTGGCCCCCGGCCTTGTCCTTGGGCTCCTCTGCCGCGCCCTTGGAGTCCTGTGTGATACCAGCCCCAGCTTCGGTCAAGGGCAGTTTGGCACGCGCCGCCGCCCCTGCCCCGTCGCCCTTGGCCCCGTCGCCCTTGGCCCCGTCGCCATCGGCCCCGTCGCAATCGGCCCCATCGCCGCTGACCCTGGCGCCGTCAGATCCGTCGCCCTGTACCTGCCCGGCAGGCGCCCCATCCGCGGCCCCCGTCTCCGGGCCTCCGGGTTCGGCGCTGGCACTTTTCGGTTTGTTCTTCTTCATGGAGATGCAGACGGCCCGGCGAATCCCGTTTTCAGGTCGGCGCTCGGTGCCGCAGGCCCCTATCCTATCCTCGACTAATCCCCAGCCCCTACCCCCTTCCGATCCGTGTCCAGCATTCAACCCGCCCAGCCCGCCTCTGGCCTCCTCCGCCACGCGTTTCTCACCATCGCCGCCGCCCTCTTGCTGAATGGAGCAGCCACCTCCAGCGGAGCGGCGTTCGCCCCCAAAGCACTAGCATTGGGAGCGCCCCAGGCCGCGCCCGCCGCCTCACAAGACCAGGCCCCGGACACGGCCACTGGCACCCAGCTCCCGGCCCCGGAGCCCCTCGGCCCTCCGACCTGGACCCCCGGCATTCCCGAGCAGCTCTTCGATGTGGTCAAGGTGGTCGACGGCGACACCATTCACATCTCGCGCAATGGCAAGACTGACAAGCTCCGCTTCCTCTCGGTGGACACCGAGGAAAAGATCACTGGCAACTCCTACAGCTCCAGGACCAAGCCCCAAACGGTCTTCGGCCAAGAGTGCACGGTGTGGGCCAAGGAGTTCTTCGCCGCCCTGGCCGTGGACGATGCTCCGCCCCGCGTGGGCTTGCTCTTCCCCGACGGCGAAGAAGCCCTCGACATCTACGGTCGCCTCCTGTGCCATGTGATTCTGCCCGACGGACGCGACTTCAACCTGCTCTTGGTGGAGGAGGGGCGCAGCCCCTATTTCAACAAGTACGGTAACAGCCGCCTCTGCCATCGAGCATTTGTCGCGGCCCAACAGCGAGCCCGCGCCGCCGGCCTGGGCATTTGGAATCCCGCCACCAACCAGGCTGCCACGCCTGGCGCACCATCCGTTCGCCGCCCCTATGGGGAACTCCTGCCCTGGTGGCAGGCCCGCGCCACGGCCATCGACACATTCCGGGAACGGCATTTGGCCGACCCCGAACGTGTTATCGATGCACAGGACGGAGACGCCATCTGCCGAGCAGCTAGCCTCCTGTCTGGGAATGACTCCAGGAAAACCCGGGAAGTGGAGGTCTTCTGCCAGATTGATCGCATCTTCGAAGAAGACAACGGCGACCGCACCGTGCTCTTCCGGGCCACGGACAAGAACGTAGCGCTGCGGGCACGCATCCCCGCCTCCCTCCGCCAAGCCCATGAAGTCCTCGACCTAGAAGGTCGGCGAGATGAGTTCAGGCAAAACTACATCTATCTCACAGGCACGGTCGAGCCCGGTTTCCGCGGCGCGGAGATTGCTTCCCGCTCCCCCGACCAGTGGCGCCCGGCAGGCCCCGAGCCCGGCCCGGCCTGGACGGTATTCCCCGTGAAGAGCGAAGACGAATAGACGCTGGCCTACCTTGCCGGCCTACCGCCCCTGGTGCCTTGGCAAGCTCAGGGCCGCCACTGCGGGTGCGCGCTGCAAAGCTGCGGCCATTTAGCGCCCATCGAGTAGCCATCTTGACCGGGCCGGCCATTTACGAGATCCAGGCCTCGCATCCAACCACCGCGGACTAGCCAACCACCGTCCAGGCCCGCGCCTACTTCACTGCGACCATTTGCCCCGGACTGCGACCATTTGCCCCGGCCCGGGGCAAGGCACGAGCATTCGCCGACTAAACGCGCCTCAAGCCCTGGCCTGCCCCACCAAGTGCCCGGCTTCCGGCAGGACAATCTCCTCCAGGGCCAAGCGCAGGGCCTTGGGAGAGCCGGGCAGGGCCAACACGACCTTGCGCTCCAAGAGACCTCCCACAGCCCGAGACAGAATTGTCGCGCTCCCGATTTCCTCTCTTGAAAGCCAGCGGAAGAGCTCGCCGAAGCCGGGTATCTCGCTGTCGAAGAGCCCGCGCAGGGTGTCGAAGGTAACATCTCGAACACTGATGCCTGTCCCACCGGTGGTCAACACCAGGTCCACCTGGGAATCCCCCACCGCTCGCCGCACGGCATCCACGATGGCCTGGGCATCGTCCTTGATGATCTCCCGTCGCACGACCCGATGCCCGGCGGCCTCCAGCCCCGCAGCGAGATAGGCCCCACCCCGATCAGTCGTTTCGTCGCGGGTATCGCTGACGGTGATCACCGCGAATCCCAGGGCCAAGGGGGCCTCGTTCCGATGCTGTTCCAATCCCATGGCCACCAGCCTAGCGCCCCCATCCCCAGGACCCAAGCTCCCGTGGTGTCCAGGGTGCCGATGGTGTCCGATGGTGTCCAAGGCCCGGGACTTGGCCGTGGACGCCGCCTGTAAAGCCAGCGTCCACGGCCGTTTCGCCTAATCCTCCTCGGCCTCTTTGGCGTCGTCCCAATCGTCGCTGAGACGCCGCAGGAAATTGTATCCCTCAGCTCCCGGTGGGACAGTCCCATGGAGCGTTCCGTCGGCATCCTCGAAGACCTCCCCGGACTCTATGACCCTACCGTTCTCATCGAAGAACGAGGTTTCAATCACTTTCCTTATCTTGGACGGCCCGGGCGCCTCCTCCTGCAGGGCCAGACGCTCCGCCATGGCGCGCATGCCATCCAAGCCCAGCTCATTGGCTAGCCGACGCCAGCGGAGCCGGTCCGGCAGCAACACCTCCTTCAGCTCTGGTTCATGCTCTGGCACTACCAAGCAAGTCACCATCTGAGCAAGGCCTTCCGCCACATCGTGGGGCAAGGTCCGCCATACACCGACATGAGCATATGCATGGGCGACTTCATGTACCGCCACAGCAATCTGGGGCCCCTCGCCCAGATCCTCCAGCATTGGAGAGAACCCTATAAACCCAAGCTCCTCGGGCGCTCCTTGATTGATGTAGCATCCCATGTACCCAGAGGGCAAAGGCGTGACACTGACACCGAGCCGACCGATATCCGTGCCGAGGATCTCAGCAACATCATCCCGGTACTGTTCCACCAGGCTAGTCATATCCTCTTGGAAAGTGTGCCGTCCGTTTTGGAAGGTGCGCGGTGCCGCGCACCCCACCATCAGGAGTATGGGCAGGAGCACGGGTCTTACTGATCTGGTGTCCATGTCGTTGTCACTTTCGTTTCAAAGGGTGTCTCGCCCGCGGGAGCGCGCATCATCAACGCACTGTTGCTGGTGCCGCTCCAATCTTGCTCAATGAGCATCTCGGGGACGAATCCGGAATTGGTGAAGTAGCCATTGCCGGCGTAGTTGCCGGGGCCGTTCGAGAAGGCCTCGCGCCCGTTCAGCTGCACGGCAAAGGCGTTGAGTTGCTGATCGTCGTAGGCAGTCACCTCATAGCCCAGGAAGCTGTCGAAGCTCGGTTCCCCGGAGAACTGCGGCTTGCCAACGGTGAGCTGAACGACCTCAACATTCCCCGGCAGGGGGTACGAGGCGCGCTGGCGAATGACCTGCTGTAGGGCAGCCATGTGCTCCGCCTCCGAGTTCGCCGTGATGTAGAGATCAAAGGTGATGGACTCCTCATCCCCAAGTACGTCGCTGTCGGGATCAAGCAGGAGGTAGCCACAAAAGCGCACACGCTCCCCCGCCACAAGGGACGCCCCCCGGGGCCCCGCGCCGAGTACCGGGCCACCCGGAGCATGGGCACCACAGCTACCAATCTCCTCGCAGTCAACGACCTTCGCAGACCAGCCAGCGGCTCCTTCGGGCGTAACTCCTCCTCCACTGCCATAGGCAATTACGCCTGGAGGAGCATCGAGGGGGTCACCGTTCTTGTCAAGCCAGGTAACACAGGCACAGAAGTCGTCGGCCCCACTGGCCTCCCAACCAAAACCGCAGCTAACTGTGGTTCCGTTGGGGAACTTGACATCCGCATTGGTTTTCCCACTCGCCTGGCACGCATGCACAAACAGAACACAAGCCAGCACACCAGCGACCATCCCAATCCGATTAACGATTCTCATCAACATGATTCATGCCTCACATTATCCGCGCAAATAGGACCCGCGGCTTTGGGGTGCGCGCCCCATTTAGGCCACGGCAGCAAGGACAATGTGAGACCTCGCCCTCCTTGGCAGCGACTTCGCAGCCGCTGCCAAGACAGGCACTCGTGATTGGCCTCGTCCCGGCCACATCCATGACCTCTTTGGGCCACTAAGGGTCGCAGATATTACGCTCATTATCTGGCCTGGCTCAGCCGCTGAGTTCCCCCTGTAACTGCCCACAGCAGCGGCCACCCCTGCTCGTCACAGACTGCTTCATCCATCCCCAGTCAGGGGACGAGCAGCATCTCATTCCCGGTCTCCTCCGGCGGAACGGTCACAATGCCCGAGGCCTCTCCAACGGCCCAACGATAGCGCCCATTGGGAATCCCGGTCACCGTCAGCTTGCCTCGATGGTCAGTCACCAGGCCACCCTCAACGGAGACATCCCCTGCCTCGATCCACTCCTCCACGGACTTGCCATACTCTTCGTTCACCAACTCCACCGGCAGGCCCGGAAGCGCCACGCCATCGGAGGTCACAGCGCGCAGCTCCACACCCCCGAGCCGCCGCACCTGCACCGTGTATTCCTGTCCGTCCTGCACACCCCGGAGAATGGGTTTCGTCGGCCACAGGTCATGGCGGGCTATTTGCAAACGAATATCCCTGTGTCCTAGACCAGTCCAATGTAATCGCCCCTCGTCATCCGTGAAGCGGTACATGAGCTGAGCTGGCACATCCGGATGGCCCACCGACACATTGGCCGCTTCAATCGCCTGGACACCGTCCATCAGGCGCAGGCGCAGCTCATGGGATGGATCGAAGACAACTTCCACTGGCTCTCCATCCGAGGGGAATGATACCAGTTCTCCTAACTGATCTCCCATATCACCCCGCAACAGGCAGACGCGCAATGAGTTGTCAGCCAGCGGGGCCAACTCCACCAAGCCATCGGCGTCGGTGTAGTGGAGTTCTGCCCACGCCGTCTCATGGATTGGAAGAGTGAACTCAGCCTTGACGCCCTGGACTGGCTCCCCCGCGCGGTCCACGACACGCATACGCCATTTCACATCGGAAAGCTCAAGGCTCACACTTTGGTGATTCGTTCCATCGGGCCGAACCATGATCCCTCCGACCTTCTTGCCCTCCATGGTAATTACATCGACGGCGACTGGAACCTGAGGCAAATAGGGAAGCTGGGCGCGCAGGGCACCTTCAACTTCGATCCATTCCGCCTCATCCCAAGTCCGCCATCCCAACCGATCCAGAAAGGACCCAGAGCACAGCAGCTGACCCGGATCGTGGTCGCCATTGAGCGTCACTTCAACTGTCCTCGGCTGGCTTAGATCGAAGGGGATATCCCAGATTGGCTTGCGCGCTGGCAACATTACGAGCTTCCGGCGCAACCAGGGCTCGCCCTTCACAACATACAGATAGGCATGCCCAGCACTGCTACCCGGATACAACACCTGGCCATCACTTGGGATCTCAGCCTCAGGGTACTTGTTCGTTCCGGAAACCACACAAGTGAAGGCGCTGTCATCAGATTCCTGCCGCGATACTGAGATTTTCAACAGTCCTCGCCGACTGAGGGTCACCGTGCCCATATCTTTCACCCCGGACGGATCAGCCCGAACCTGGTTGTAACGCCCGCTGTACTCCGGATGCTCGAAGTGGATACTCGTAGTCCCCGGTGCTAGCCCGGTCAACTCAAACCGGCCTTCCCCATCCGTGTACCAGAACTGGTTGCGCGCCGTGAGGGTGAGTGTTGTGTAGGCAGAAAAGAGCTGGATGCGAACACCGGGGATCGGCTTCCTGGTAACCGCATCAATAACCAGACCCCGGGCTGGCTGAGGCTCTGAGAGTTCCAGTACCAGCTCCTCCATTGCCCCCGGAATCACATTGACCTTAGCTGTCTCTGATCGCGGCATATTGTCAGAGACGGCGTAGATGTTCAGCTCGCCCAAGGGAACGTCCAGCAAATCGAATCGTCCATCTGGATCGTGCACCGAGCGCTGGACGCCCATTAGTGGCTCGCCCTCGAAGTAGTACAAGTGGAAATCAGTGACTGGTTCACCCCGGTATAGGACTTGCCCGGTAACTCGCCCTCCAGCATCCAGAGGCATTTCCAATGGTGCCTCCTCGGCAGCTTCGGCCCCGCTGCGGCCACTGGCCCTGGTTCGGGCCGCCCGGTAGCCGTCCTTGGAGGCCTGCACATAGACGAGTTTCTTCCCGAGCGTCGAAAACACGGCCAGCCCCTGCTCATTGGTCTGTCGGCTCTCGCTGCAGTTTCGCTCCAGCAAACGCCAAGAGAGGTCAACCGAGGCTCCCGCCAAAGGTCGTTTATCTGAATCAGTTACCAATACAGATAGATGCCGCCCGACCTCGGGATTGATTTCGAATCGGACAACATCGCCGTGACTCGGCGCTGGGGCTCGAACGCCTGCCTGTGAAGCGCCTTCGGCCAGGACCCAAGCGACTGTCTCCCCATCCGCCGTAAGCGGCAGTTTGCAGCGCCCAAAGCCACCGCCCGGCTCAATGTTGATGCGTCCTGCTTCCACGACTCGCGTTTTGTCCATGAATCCGACAGCCACCTGCGGCCGCCCTCCCCCCAGACCGACGAGCTCGTCCGCCAACACAAGCCCTTCAACCTGCACCCAGGAGCGCAACTCCAGGGATGCTGTGTCTCCAGCACTCACCTCAACGCGGCGGCTAATCCTTCCATCTTGCCCCTCCTCCAGCGCCAAGAGCGAATTCATCCCACGTCCCGCAACCAGCTCTGCCCTTCCCTCTTCATCGGCAACTGTCTCGCGAAACAAGTGTTGGCGCGCCCTCTCAGACTCAATGTACTCATCGGTGCTTGCAACCGAAGCATGTTCTTCCAGGCGCCCTACAGATTCGCCAGCGGCCCGCCTTTCCGTTTCCAATGTCCAGCCGTTTTCGCGCGCGCCGCCCGCCAGCGTTTGAAGCACCTGGGCACCCCCCACTGCATTGCCGCTTTGGTC
Source organism: Planctomycetota bacterium (assembly GCA_002686595.1). GTDB lineage: Bacteria > Planctomycetota > UBA1135 > UBA1135. Next base: position 39,837 of record NYXZ01000123.1, read on the forward strand.
CTTTACGAAGACTACAAGGGGCCGCCCCGCTTCAAGTTCGACACGCACCTCCGTCTCACCGCCGCTAAGGCCATGGAACTGGGCCAGGTATCCGGGCGCGGTGACCCAAAGGGCCCGCTCCTCGGTGGCTGCCGAAGAATGATGGACAGCTGTGAACTCGCCAGAGGTCCCGGTCACAGCTCTGTGGGACTCAGAACTGCTCACAATCTCGCTACCCTCTGGTGGCTGTGGAGGGGAGCCGACATGGAGCGTAACGAGCGCCCCGATCACGGCCACCCCATCGCTATTCACGACAGTGCCAGTTACGCGAACACTATCTGACACACGCCGCTCACTAGTGGCCCGCACCGACGCGCCAGCACCATCCTGGACAGCATGTACAGGTCGAGGTGTATCGGTAAGGGCCGCAGGATCCCCTTCAGCTGGCGCCGCCACCCCACTCCCGGGATCACCCGCACTTGCCACTGTTCCGTCCAATAACTTAGGTACGATCAGCAGCCCAGCAGTGAGCACACATACACCTATCGCCAGTACACGAATAGTGCTTCGATTCATCTGCGGCTTCCCAGGTTAACCAGAGGGACTGCTGCCGCCAACAATTACGAAGCCTTCGCTCAGCATTCTTCCGGCCGATCTATCATAAGCGCAGACTTCCAGGTCATCATGCTCGTGCAACTCCACCAAAGCCGACAGCTGGTCAAGTGGTGTTACGAAAGCGATTGCCAACAGGATTGACGCAAGCGCGCCAAACACAACGGCCCATCTACTAGTGCAATGCATCGATCAATTCCTTTACAGGGTTATTCACGCGCGGACGTATTTCCTTCAGAACGCGTTGTGCTTCAGAAACAAGCGAGCCAGCTTGGTCGTCACGATTTCCAGCCAGCTGCCGCTTGAGGGTGGATAATGTGGGTCCTATCTCATTGCCACCCATCTGTGCGGAGGCCACCAGGGCCAGCTCCTCGCAGCCAGCGTAAACGGCATTTATGAATGCAGCTGCCGGGGCCTCCCCGGACCCGGGCTTGACAATGGACGCTTCTAGGTAGTGTGTGGCAGCAGTCCGGTAGCGGTCCTCGCTCGCCGCCACGCCGCCCAGATTAAGCAGGGCGTAGTACACCTGCCGATCCGTGCGCGGGATCTTGAGGATATCCCGTAGCATGCGTTCCGCCGAGGCGTGGTGGCCGTTGAAGAGCGTGTCCAAGGCGAGCACTTCCCGCGTCGAGCAGGTATCTACCAGCCGTTGGGCCGCCAGGGCCAGGGGCAGGGCGGAGGTGTAGCTGTCCAGGCCGTGCTCCACGCACTGGCGCAGCAGGTCCACCTCTGAGCCGTTGCAGCTGACGCCTTCCGTATTCAGTTCGGCGCGGGCCGCGCTGGTCCAGGTCTGGGCATCGGGCAGCTCCCAATCGAGCATCAAGCGGTCTCGGGTTTCGGGACGGCGTTCGAAGACCATCCAGGCCGCCAGGCGCAGGTGTTCGGCCAGGCTGGCCCGGTGGACATCTAACAGGTGGCGCTCGGCGCTCGTCAGACCGGCGGCACGGGCGCTGACTGAGATGGTGGCTCCGGCCATGCCGTCGACCACCGTGGAAAGCGGCACGCGGAAGAGCGTTGAGCTCTGATCCGCGACCACGTCCATCAGGACCTCGGCCAGATCAGGATCTTGAAGAAGGGTGCTGGTCATGATGTGCGTCCTCCGTCGGCTCCCGTGTCTGTGGAATCAGTGGTGTCCTTGGAACCGCCGGCTCCATCATTTGTGTCCGTACGCCCGGTATCGCCGCTTCCGCCTGCATCTCCTGTACCGCCACTACAACCGGGCCCCGGATAGTCGCTCTCATCCGGACGAGATGTGTGCCCCCGCCCCGGATCAGGGCCCGCTCCCCAGGTGGAGCCCGGCACGGTCAGGGCCTTGGCCGCTCGTTTGACATGCTCGCGCACCGTCGCCGGCGGCCCGTGTCCTTCGGATACATAGCGCTTCAGGCTCTTGCCCTCCACCGCCAAAGCGTGCCAGGCCAAGCGCGCCTCTTCCAGCAGACTGTTAAAGGTAGCCACCATTTGCAGGGCCGTGGCCGTGTCCACGCCAAAGGCCTTGGTGATAAAGGCGAAGTGCTCGTCGGCGCGCTCGTGAACGGCCATGCCGAAGAAGGCCGTACCCGCGTCCTCCTCCACCAGATCCTCCATGGACGCGTCGACGCACTCCACCAGCCACTCGTCCAAGGCCGGCTTGCCGTGCCAACGCGGCGCGGCGTGGGCGGTGCGCGCCACGGCCCGCAGCAACAACCGATCGCCGTCGATCAGAAAACCGCGCGCCGCCAAACGCCGCATGACGAGCGGGGACAGCTCCAGGGGATCGCCGTCGATGATGCGCCGCAGAATCTCACGCCGATCGCGTCCCGCCAACACCTTGGCGGCTGCTCCCCGAGCCGTGCGCGGCACGTCGTAGGCCGCGTCTTCAGTGGATGTGCTCAAAGCTGGCGCATCCCCTGCTGGCGTGCTCACTGCAGGCGTGTTTCCCGTGGGCACATTCCCCGCAGCAGCGTTCCCCGTGGGCGTATTCCCCATGGGCCTGCTCACTGCAGGCGTGTTCCTCGTGGAGGCATCCCCCGTGGGCGCGTTCCCCGCGGACCCGCTCGCTGCAGGCGTGTTCCCCGTGGAGGCATCCCCTGCAGGCGCAATCCCCGAGGGCGTACTCGGTCCGGTACCGTCCTCGTCTGTTGCCCCAGTGCCTAGTGTGCCGGTAGTGCCGGTGGAGCCGGTTTCAGAAGTGGGGAAAACACCCTTCTCCTGGCCTGTGGCAGCTATTCCTTTTGCGGCCCCTCCTTCGAGGGTTTCCTCCCGGTCACCATGCCGGGGGAAGCTCTGCTCCTCGCCCATGCGTGCGTGTGGTTTAGATTGTGGTTTTGGCGCAGCCGTTTCTAACTGGGGAGCAAACTCGGCCGCGCGGAACGAAGGCAACTTGGAACATGCGCGGCCCGACTGTCAACGAGCTTTCAAAATAAAAAGAACGCACAACCACTGACGCGCCGAGAGGGATGCCTCGCCGGCTTTCGCGCTGCCCGAACTGTGACAGCCTCACTCCCCATGCCAGTTGAACTTCGGCCTGCTGCAAGCATCACAACAACCGTCGAGCAGCCCCACCCACCAGGTGCTGGCCGTTGTTAGAATCCCAGCGCCGTGCATAAGACAACACACATTTCAGTTGGCCGAAACTCGAGGCCCCGGCAAAGCGCCAGCCTTTCCTTCCTTTTAATAGCGGTGGCAATAGCAGCTCCCGCAATACCCGCGCTCGCCACGCCACCTCTCCCCTCTGGGCTTCAAGCAGACGGCCTCCAGCAGCGCATCAGCGACCACACCCTGGCCAACGGCTGGACTTTCATCCTCGTTCCGCGTCCCGGCCCGCCTATCCTGACATTCCAAACGCGCTTGGATGTGGGCTCGATCCATGAGCACGACGGCATTCGCGGCATGGCGCACATGTTCGAGCACATGGCCTTCAAGGGGTCCGATCGCGTCGGTTCCCTGGATTGGCCCGCGGAGTTAAAGGCCCTGGCCCGGGTCGGCTCCACCCGCGACGAACTCCTGCAAGCGCGCAAACAGGGAGATGGCGAGTGGCTGCGCACCAGCGAGGCGGCCTTCGCCGCCGCCCAGGAGGAAGCCGCAGCCCTGGTGGATGGCGAAGCCTTCAGCCGCCTGCTCGAAGATGCCGGCGGCGGCGGTTCCCTGAACGCCTTCACCCGCGCCGACGCCACGGGCTATGTGGTCAGCCTGCCGTCCAATGCCCTGGAGTTGTGGTGTTGGCTCGAACGCGAACGCTTCACGCGCCCGGTGCTGCGCGAGTTCTACCGCGAAGTCTCCGCCGTCATCGAAGAACGCAACATGCGCGTGGACTCCGCTCCCTTCGGCGCCTTGTTGGAAGCCTGGAAACTGGCCGCCTTTCAGGCCCACCCCTATCGCCATCCGGTGATCGGATACGAGCAGGACATCGCCGCCTACGATCGGGAAGAGGCCGCCGCCTTCTTCCGCGCCAACTACAACGCTTCGCGCCTGGTGACCACGATTGTCGGCGACATCGACCGGGACAGCTTGCTTCCCATGTTGGAGCGTTACTTCGGCGACCTGCCCGCCGGCCCCGCAACGCCAGCCGTGGGCCCGCCGGAACCGGAACAGACCGAACAGATCCGCATCGAGGTCCCCTTTCCCGCGGAACCGATCCTGATCCTCGGCTGGAAGTGTCCGCCGGCCAACGCCCAGGACAGCCCGGCTGTTGAAGTTGCCGTGCGCCTGCTCGGCCTAGGCGCCAGCTCGCGCCTGGAACGCCGCCTGGTGCGCGCCGAGCAACTGGCGGTCTACACCGGTGCCGGCAACGCCTTCCCGGATGCTTCCTACACCAACCTCGCCTATGTCATCGCCGTGCCAAACGCCGAAGTCGAGGTCGAGGCCCTGGAAGAAGCCATTCTGGAAGAGATTTCCTTGCTGGCGGAATCCGGCGCGGACCCCGCCGAGTTGGCCGGCGTCAAGCGCGTGGCCCGAGCCGAGTTCCTGCGCTCCATGCGCGACCCGGCGGACCTGGCCGGCCTGCTCTGCGAATACCAGGCGCGCACTGGCCATTGGCGCAACGCCTTCAAGGAAGTCGAGCGCATCAGTGCCGTGAGCGACGCGGATGTGCGCGCCGCCCTC
>NYXZ01000068.1 GCA_002686595.1 Planctomycetota bacterium
CCGCTCCTTGGCCGCCTCAGGGTCGGCGGCGAGGTCCTGGTGCGGCGGGGGAGTGGTGTCGGTCGCTTGAGCTCGGTTCGCCGCAAGCGCGCCCTGGATCCCCGTCACCGGGCCAGGTGTCACCGGGCCTGGCCAGCCGGCGTAGGCCAGGGCCAGGCAGGCGACGGCGGAGGGGAGCACCTCGGCCTCAGCGGCCCAAATGGCCGGCCAAGAAGGCGTCGCGGCCTGGGCTGGCGGGCAGGGTGCGCGCCAAGGCACGGGCGTCGCTGCGGTAGCCCGCGCCGTGGAGCAGGCGCACGGCGTGGATCACCCGGCGCCCGTCTCCGTCCAGGGCTCGCAGTTGCTCCACCAGTGCGCTGGCCTCGGGCTCGGTGGGCTTCACCACGGAAAAGTCCATGGCGCCCAGTTCCCGGGGCAGGCCGTTCACCACGGCCACGGCTTGCCAGCGGTAGAAGCCGGGGGCCAGGGGGGCGCTGGCAGTCATGGTGGGCTGGTCGGCGGTCAGTCGTTCAACCACCGAGCCGTCGGAGAAGGCGTTGCCGTCGAGGCGTTCGAGCACCACGCGATACTCGCTGGCCGCGGGGACCGTCGCCAGCTCGAAGTGCGGGCGGACGGACACCAGCCAATCACCGGGGAGCTGATCGTGTCTGGCCAGGATGCGGCCTCGGGGATGGAGTAGGGCGGCCGGTTCCGCAGTGCCGCTGCCGCGCAGGAGCGGGTTGGCGGGGAAGCCGGTGTCTCCCGTGACTCCTGTGACTCCGAGGGGAGTCCCGCCGGGGGCGAAGACGATGCCCGCCGGAGGCTTTCGGAAGAAGGACATGCCCAGGCCCAGGACCAGCAGGGCGGCGGCCACCGGGAAGAAGCGCAGGATGCGCAGGGGCAGGCTGGCCTCCGGTCTGGGCCGTGGTTGCGGGCGTTTCAGGAGGCGCGGCGAGATGCTCGGGCCTGGGTCCGTCGTGCGCTGCTGGCTATCCGCATCGCCGTGCCCGGGACCGGGTGCGCCGGGTTCGGGGGCCGGGTCGATGACCAGGGGCATGGGCGGCGGGCTGGCCAGGGTGCTGCCCAGCTCGCGACAACTCTCGCAGTTGGCCAGGTGTGTTTCGAGTTCCTCGCGGCGGCCGGGGGCCAGGGGGCGGTAGCCCGGGCCGCGCCCAAAGTCGTAGAGCTCGTTGGCTCCCGGGCAGGGCAGGGTGGCCAGGGGCGAGTTCGCCCACAGGTAGTGCTCAGCTTCGCGCAGCAGCTCCAGGGCGGAGGCGCTGTCCGGATCCGCCTCCAGGGCTTCCAGCTGGTGCGGCTCCAGTTCATCGTGGCGCAGGAGCTGGACAGTTCCTGTGCCGACGGCTCGCCCACCGGACCCACCGCGGGCGTCCGGACCGTGGCCGGGGCGCTCGAAGGGGTTGGGCTCCTGATCCCTATTCCCACTCATGTCTGCCGTCTCTTCCGCGACGGGCAGCTCAGCGGGGGCGCATTTCTCGGGTTTGATCCCCTGGCTCAATCCGCTACCTCCTGGTGGGCATAGTCGTTGAGGAGCACTCGGCGCATGGAGACCGTGGCCTTCTTGACGCGGTATTTGGTCTGTTCCAGGGACATGTCCAGGGCGCCGGAGATCTCCCCCAGGGTCTGGCCTTGGACGAAGCGCAGGTCCATGAGAGAACGCTCATCCGGTTCGAGTTGGTCCAGGGCGGCCCGCACGCGGAAGCCGATCTCCTCGCTGCCGATGACCTCCACCGGGCCCGGGCGTTCGTCGGCGCGCTCGGGGATGTTGTCCCCCACGGATGTCAGTTGTGGGCGTCTTTGGGCGCTTTCACGCCTTCTTAGGTCAACACAGCGGCACCAGGCCACGCGGTACAGCCAGGTGCCGAAGGAGCCCTTTTGCGGGTCGAAGGCGTCCCGGTCGAGGCGCTCGAGGATGTAGAGCACGAGGTCCTGATAGAGGTCCTCGCGCGAGGCGTGGTTGCGGGTGAAGTGCCCGATGCAGTGGTGGAGCAGGGAGCGATAGGTGACCAGGAAGGCCTCGACGGTCTCCTCATTGCGGGCCTTGAGGCCCTTGACCAGATCCTTGTCTTCCACGGTGATGCCTGGGGGGTGGTGGGCTGGGAGCTCGACGCGCTAGGGGCGCCTCTGAAGCGCAGTCCACAAGCGCGGGATACGACCCGGGAAGGGGCGATGCAACCTCCTGGACCTGGCCGTCTGGAAAGGGCCTGTGGTCAGGGCCAAGGGCCCTGACCACAGGCCTCACCCGGGCTCGGTGGCGTCCGTAAAGTGTGTGGTAAACAACGGTTATGGTGTCGGCCCGTCTTTGGTGGGGAGCTTCAGGGCGCCCTCGGCTCAGACCTCCGGCAGCTGGCCGTTCTGGAAAAACCGTCGTCGGGAGACAGTTGCGTCCCCCGTCAGGCCGTTTTTCTGCCGGCAGTTTGCCCCGCGTTTCGGCCTCTAATGGCTCTGGCATGGCCCTGGCATTCGCCCTGGCATGCCCGACGAGTTCGGCGGCGGCCCGAATAGATGGCGCTTTGAGGGGAAGTTGTCCCCTCTTCACAGGTGCGTCTGGCGCGCCGCTCCTTAGAATGGTCGCCCCTCAAATCGGCCGCCCAGCGGCCGCCACCCTATCACCGGGCCCCGCCCTTATTGGGGCCCCCAAGCCATCAGGAGAGCTTCCGTGAAAGAAGCCGTTATCGTCAGCGCCTGCCGCACGCCCATCGCGGCCTTCCAGGGTTCCCTGGCCCGCTTCAGCGCGCCGAAACTCGGCAGCCTCGCCTTGGCCGAGGCCCTGCGTCGAGCCGAGCTCGAGCCGGATGTGATCGAGGAGGTGATCCTGGGGAATGTGCTCAGCGCCGGCATTGGCCAGGCGCCGGCGCGCCAAGCAGCACTGGGAGCCGGAGTGCCACCGGAAGTCGGTGCGCTCACCATTAACAAGGTATGTGGTTCGGGATTGAAGTCGGTCATGCTCGCCGCCCAGGCGATTCGCGCCGGTGATGCACAGGCCATTGCCTGCGGCGGAATGGAGAGCATGAGCCAAGCGCCCTACCTGTTGCCGGAGGCCAGACGCGGCGTGCGCTTGGGCCATGGTCAGTTGCTCGACTCGATGGTCAACGACGGCTTGTGGGATGTGTACAACGATTTCCACATGGGCATGACCGCCGAGCTGGTGGCGGAGAAGTACGAGATCTCCCGTGAGGAGCAGGACGCCTTTGCCGCCGCGAGCCACAACAAGGCCGAGGCAGCGACGGAGGCCGGGCGTTTCGAGCGCGAGAAGTTCACGGTGGAAGTTCCCCAGCGCAAAGGGGACGCCATTCCTTTCACGGCGGATGAGAACATTAGGGAAGGGGCTAGCTCCGCTGGCCTCGGCAAACTCAGGCCGGCCTTCAAGCGTGACGGTGGCACGGTCACCGCCGCCAACGCCTCGTCCATCAACGACGGGGCCGCGGCCCTGATCGTGATGGAGGCCAGTCGCGCCGCGGCCCTGGGGGCGCGCCCCATCGCGCGCATCACCGCCTATGCCACGGGCGGCTGTGCCCCGGAGTGGGTCATGATGGCGCCGGAGAAATCCGTGCGCGCCTGTGCAGACAAACTGGGCCTGGCCCCGGGCGACTTCGACCTGCACGAGATCAATGAGGCCTTCTCGGCGGCGGCCATCGCCGTGACGCGCGTGCTCGATCTCGATCCGGACAAGGTCAATGTGAACGGTGGCGCCGTGGCCCTCGGCCATCCCATCGGGGCCTCCGGCGCGCGCATCCTGGTCACCCTGTTGCACGCCATGGAACAGCGCGAGGCGCATACCGGCATGGCTTCCCTGTGTCTCGGCGGAGGAAATGCCGTCTCAATGGCAGTCGAAAGGATTTGAATCATGACTACTCCCTACTTTGAGAGCGTGGCCGTCGTCGGTGCCGGAACCATGGGCAATGGTATCGCCCATGTCTTCGCCCAATGTGGTGCGCGGGTGCTGTTGATCGACACCGTCGAGGCCGCCCTCGAACGGGGCTTGGCCACGATCGAAAAGAACCTGGCCCGCCAAGTTAAGAAGGAGAAGATCAGCGAGGCCGATTCCGCCGCCATCCGCGGGCGGATGCAGGGCTCCACCAGTCTCAATGATCTTTCAGATCAGCAGTTGGTGGTGGAGGCCATCGTCGAGAACGCTGAGATCAAGTGCGCCGTCTTCGCCCAACTGGACCAGCTCACGGGGCCCGACACGATCCTGGCCAGCAACACCTCGGCCATCTCCCTGACCAAGATTGCCGCCGCCACGGAACGCGCCGACCGGGTCATCGGTATGCACTTCATGAATCCCGTGCCCATGATGAAGTTGGTGGAAGTGATCCGGGGCCAGGAGACATCGCGCGCTACTTTGGACACCATCAACGCCTGCGCCGAATCACTGGGCAAGGTGCCCGTGGAAGCCGAGGATTACGCCGGGTTTGTGAGTAACCGCATCCTGATGCCCATGATCAACGAGGCGGCCTTTGCCCTGATGGAGGGCATTGCCACCAAGGAAGGCATCGACACGGTCATGAAGCTCGGCATGAACCACCCCATGGGGCCGCTGACCTTGGCCGACTACATCGGCTTGGATATTTGCCTGGATGTGATGGAGGTCCTGCAGCGGGGCCTTGGAGATGACAAGTACCGCCCCTGTCCCCTGCTGCGACGCATGGTCGAGGCGGGTCGGTTGGGCCGCAAGAGCGGCAAGGGTTTCTACGATTACGACTGAGCGCTTGACGCCCCTGAGCACCAATACCACCCATGGACTTTGAACTTCCCGAGGACCTGGTCCTCATCCGCGACGCCGTCAAAGATTACTCGGAGAGCGTCCTCGGCCCCCTGGCCGCGCGCCACGACCGCGAGAGTGAACTGGCCCCGGAGGTTTTCGCCGGACTGGCGGAGCTCGGCCTGTGGGGCATCACCATCCCCGAGGAATACGGCGGCTCCGGCCTGCCCAACCTGGCCCTGTGCGTGGCCCTGGAGGAACTCAATCGCGTTTGTGCTTCCACCGGGGTAACGGTCTCGGTGCACAACAGCCTGCTCGGCTCACCGATCATGAAGTACGGCAGCGAGCAGCAGATGAGCACCTGGTTGCCGCGCCTGGCCAGCGGCGAATGCATTGGTGCCTACTGTCTGACGGAAGCCGGCGCCGGATCCGACGCGGCGGCGGTGACCACCACTGCCCGGCGCGATGGTGATGACTGGATCCTGAACGGCACCAAGATCTTTGTCACCAACGGCGGCTTCGCCGGCCTCTATGTGGTTTATGCCCGCACGGATCCCGAGGCCCCCAAGGCCAAGGGCATCTCCGCGTTCTTGGTGCCCCGGGACACGCCTGGACTCTCCATCGGCGCCCATGAAAAGAAGACCGGCATCCGCGGTTCATCCACCACCGAGATCTTGTTGGAGGATGCGCGCGTTTCAGCGGACCTGCTTCTCGGGCCGGAGAACGGTGGCTTCAAGATCGCCCTCGAAACCCTCGACGGCGGGCGCATCGGCATCGCTTCCCAGGCCCTGGGCATCGGTCGCGCCTGTCTGGAGGCGGCGATCCGCTACGCCAAGGAGCGGGAGCAGTTCGGTCGCCCCATCGGCCACTTCCAGGCCGTGGGCTGGAAGCTGGCTGACATGTCCACGCGTCTGGACGCGGCGCGCCTCTTGGTCTATCGCGCCGCCAGCCTGCGGGACGCGGGCAAGCCCTGCACCATGCAGGCGGCCCAGGCCAAGCTGGCCGCTTCGACCACGGCCAACTTCTGCGCTGACGAGTGTTTGCAGATCCACGGCGGCGCGGGTTACACCGACGACTTCCCCGTGGAACGCTTCTTCCGCGATGCGCGCATCACGGAGATCTACGAAGGCGCCACGGATATCCAACGCCTGGTAATCGCCAGAAACCTACTCGCCTAGACCCATGGGGCAGAGCGCTGACATCACCACCCGTTTCCTGGCGGGAGAACGGGCCGCCTTGGCGCGGCTGATCTCCTGGGCGGAGAACGGTGATGGGCGTTTCGCCGCGGCCCTAGCGGAGGTCTTCGACCGCGTGGGGCGCGCCTGGCGCGTGGGCATCACCGGCCCGCCGGGAGCCGGCAAGAGCACTCTGGTCAACGAGATGGCGCGTTTGTTCCGGGATGCGGAGCGCACAGTTGGCGTGTTGGCGGTGGATCCCTCCAGCCCCTTCACCGGAGGCGCCCTGTTGGGTGACCGTATCCGGATGGAGGAACGCACCCTCGATCCCGGCGTGTTTATCCGTTCCATGGCCAGTCGCGGCAGCCACGGGGGACTGGCCTGCGCCAGCGTGGACGCCTGTGATGTGATGGATGCCTTTGGCTTCGACGAGTTGCTGGTGGAAACCGTGGGCGTGGGCCAGGCCGAGCACGACATTGTCTCGGCGGCGGACACCGTGCTGGTTGTGCTTTGCCCCGGTGCCGGGGACGGTATCCAGGCCATGAAGTCGGGCCTTTTGGAGACGGCGGATGTGCTCGTGGTGAACAAGGCAGATCAGCATGGTGCTGATCGTTTGATTAGCGATCTGGAAGAGGCGTTGGAGTTGCGCGGCATGGCACCGGATGCCTGGTGCCCGCTGGTTGTTTCCTGTAGCGCCGGCAAGGCCCAGGGTGTGGAAGCTGTCAACGCCGCCATCGCCCAGCACCGCGCCTATCTAGCGGGCGAGCGTCTGGAGCGGGCGCGGGCCGCCATGCGCGCCGAACAGGTGCAGCGCGTGGTGGGGGAGCGCCTGCTGGCGGCCCTCTGGAACGAACGGGGCTACGACCGGGAAACCGAGCGCCTGTTGGCCAGCGCACCCTCGCCCCACGCGGCGGCGGAGCAGGCCCTCGCGCGTATCCTGGCCCAGGTGGACAACATCGCGGACAATCTGGAGCCAAGCACAGGAAGCCAGCCATGACAGAAACTCAAGAGGTCAAGACCGTGGACGCCCGGCGCCTTTGGCAGGAGGCCTATTCCTCCGCGAAGTTGCGTGAAGCCAACTTCACCAGCCTTTCCGGCGAGGAACTGAAGCCCCTCTACGGGCCGGATGATGTGCGCATCGACGCCGACCAGGACCTGGGCCACCCGGGTTCCTTCCCCTTCACCCGCGGCGTGCATCCCACCATGTACCGCGGGCGCCTGTGGACCATGCGCCAGTTCGCCGGCTTCGGTTCCGCCCGGGAAACCAACGAACGCTTCCGCTATCTGCTGGGCTTGGGCCAGACCGGCCTGTCCGTGGCCTTCGATTTCCCCACCTTGATGGGGTACGACTCGGACGACGCCATCAGCCGCGGAGAAGTGGGCCAGGTGGGGGTGGCCATCTCAAGCCTGCAGGACATGGAGACCATGATGGCGGGCATTCCCATGGACAAGGTCTCCACCTCCATGACGATCAATGGACCGGCGCCCATTCTCTTGGCCTTCTACATCGCCTGCGCCGAGCGCCAGGGCATCGCCGCCGGCGAGCTGCGCGGCACGGTGCAGAACGACATCCTGAAGGAGTACCAGGCCCAGCACGCCTGGCTGGTGGCGCCGGAACCGGCCCTGCGCATGATCACTGATCTGATGAGTTACTGCTCCCGCGCGGTGCCGCAATGGAACACCATCTCCATTTCCGGTTACCACATTCGCGAAGCAGGTTCGACGGCGGCCCAGGAACTTGCCTTTACCCTGGCCAACGGCCTGGAGTACGTGCGACGCGGCGTTGCCGCCGGCATGGATGTGGATGAGTTCGCCCCGCGCCTGTCGTTCTTCTTTGACAGTCACCTGGACTTCTTCGAGGAGATCGCCAAGTTCCGCGCCGCCCGACGCATTTGGGCGCGCAAGCTGCGGGCTGACTTTGGAGCGCAGCGCGAGGCTTCCTGGAAGGTGCGCTTCCACACCCAGACCGCCGGTGTCTCCCTGACCGCCCAGCAACCGGAGAACAACATCGTGCGCACAACCCTGGAGGCCCTGGCGGCGGTGCTCGGCGGGACCCAGTCACTACACACCAACTCCATGGACGAGACCCTTTCCCTGCCCACGGAGAAAGCGGTCAAAATCGCCCTGCGCACCCAACAGGTCATCGCCGAGGAGAGCGAAGTGGCCCATGTGGCGGATCCCCTGGGCGGTTCCTATTACATCGAAGCCCTGACCAACCGCATCGAGGAACACGCCCAGGCCTACTTCGATGAGATCGAACGCTTGGGGGGTGTGGTGCCAGCCATCGAGGCCGGCTTCTTCCAGAAGGAGATCCACCGCAGCGCCGTGCGCTATCAACAGGATGTGGAGCAGGGCAAGAAGCACGTCGTTGGAGTCAACTGCTATCAGGACGAGGATCAGGCCGGGCCGGAGATCGACATCCACCGCATTGATCCCGCCGTGGAGGTCGATCAACGGGAACGCCTGGCCAAACTGCGGGCGGGGCGCGACGAGGTCGCCGCCCAGGCTGCCCTGGCAGCTGTGCGCGCAGCGGCCGAGGGCACGGACAACCTGATGGATTGCTTTGTGGCAGCTGCCCATGCCGACTGCACCTTGGGCGAGATCACCGCGATCCTGCGCGATGTATTCGGCGAGTTCAAAGAACCCAAGACACTCTGATCAACATGAACCAACGCATTATTCGAGTCCTAGTGGGTAAGCCAGGCCTGGACGGTCACGACCGTGGGGCCAAGACCGTGGCCAGCGTTCTGCGCGACCGCGGCATGGAGGTCATCTACACCGGACTGCACCAAACGCCGGAGATGATCGCTGAAGTGGCGGCCCAGGAAGATGTGGATGTGGTCGGTCTCTCGATTCTGTCTGGGGCCCACATGGAACTCTTCCCGCGCGTCAAGGCGGAACTGGAATCCCGCGGCATGGGACACACCCTGCTGGTGGGGGGCGGGATCATCCCCGCCGACGACATGACTGCGCTAGAGGAAGGCGGTTACGCGCGCCTCTTTGGTCCGGGCAGTAGAACCGAGGACATAGCCAACTGGATCGACACCGAGATGAACCGCCGCTGGGCGACGGAAGGAGACAACTAATGACCATCAACACAGACAAGGCCATCCTGAACATCGACGAGGCCGCCGCCCTCTTGGGCGTCAGCGTCAAGACCTTTAACAAGGTCCTACATGCCGGTGAGATGCCGGCGCGCAAGATCGGCCGGGAATGGAAATTCTCGCGCCAGGCGTTGATCGATTGGGTAGGCACTGGCCGCAGCCGCGAGTTCTACGCCGAGTCCCGCCCGCGGGCGGAAAAGGAAAAGCCTGTCGCGCCCCGCTCCTCCTCCACCCGCGGTCGCCCGCGGCGCACGGATGGATGGAAGATCGACTTGACCTGAGCTGACCAGCAGAACACTGAACCACCGGCCCCTGGGCCAGACCCAAGATTCCCATGCAAGAGTTGCCCGACATCAAACACGCCTTCGATCTCACCGAAGACCAGCGCATGATCCAGGACATGGTGCGCGAGTTCGCCGAACGCGAACTGGCGCCCCAGGCCGCTGAGATCGACGAAGAGCACCGCTTTCCCAAGGAAACATGGGATCAGATTGTGGAGCTCGGTCTGCCGGGCATTCCCTTTGAAGAACGCTACGGCGGAGCCGACATGGGCACCCTGGCCTATGTGCTGGCGGTGGAGGAGATCGCTCGGGTCTGTGGTTCCACGGGCCTGACCTACGCCGCCCATGTCAGTCTGGGCACCTGGCCCATCCATGCCTTTGGCTGCGATGCTCTCAAGGACGAGTATGTGCCGAAGCTGATCAGCGGCGAGTACATGGGTGCCTATGGCCTGACGGAACCCAATGCCGGCTCGGACTCCGGCGGAACCCAAACCAGCGCAGTGCGCGACGGGGATAGCTATGTGCTCAACGGGCGCAAGTGTTTCATTACCAATGCCAACCATGCCGGTGCATTTATTGTTACGGCGGTTACGGACAAGGAAGCCGGTAGCAAGGGCATCAGTGCCTTTGTGGTGCCTCGGGCGGCGGCGGGCTTTAGTCTCGAACCCGGTGAGCACAAGCTCGGCATGCGCGGCTCGGACTGGGCGAGTTTGGTTTTCGAAGACGCTCGCATCCCCGCTGACCACCTGTTGGGAACGGAGGAGGAGGGCTTCAAGACATTCATGAAGACCCTGGACGGTGGCCGCATCTCCATTGGCGCCCTGGCCCTGGGAATTGCCCAGGGAGCCTATGACTGTGCCAAGCGTTACGCCTCCGAGCGCATCGCCTTCGGCAAGCCGCTCTCCGCCCAACAGGCCGTGGCCTTCAAACTGGCGGACATGGCCACCGGCATCGCCGCCGCCCGCCACCTGGTCTACCACGCCGCGCGCCTCAAGGATGCCGGGCGTTCCTACATAACCGAGGGTGCCATGGCCAAGCTGCAAGCATCCGAGGTGGCCATGCGCGTCACCTATGACGCGATCCAGATCTACGGTGGCTACGGTTTCAGCCGCGAGTACCCGGTGGAACGCATGTGGCGCGACGCCAAGTTGTGCACCATCGGAGAGGGCACCAGCGAGGTCCAACGCCTGGTGATCAGCCGCCAGATCCTGCGCGAGACACCGCTCTAGGATGTCCGCTGCCAAGGCGGAGAAGGAGCTGCCGCAGTGGGAGCCGCGCAGCGTGACCGTGGGTCCCTGGCGCATCACCGCCCTCAGCGACGGCTACTTCCGCCTCGACGGCGGCTCCATGTGGGGCGTCGTCCCCCAAAACATCTGGCGCAAACTGACTCCACCGGCTCCGGACAACACCATTCTCCTCGGCCTGCGTCCCTTCTTGGCGGAGCGCGAGGGATTGAAGGTCGTGATCGAAG